>JALYLX010000066.1 GCA_030773995.1 Chloroflexota bacterium | reverse complement strand
GGCTCAGCCCGGGCCGCGCGCACGGAGAGTGGCTATCCGCTTGACTGCTCATATCGGAATCTGTAACGTCCATCGCGCTCGCCAGAAGTGGCGAAGACTTCGAAAGGCAGGGCCGCCCGTAGCAATGGATTCCCTCAGCACCTACATCCGCTCCGGCGCCACCGGGGCACGTCCTCGGAGCACCCTGCCCACCTCCGGACCCAGCTAGAGCACTCGCTCAAGCTCGACCATCCGGACCGTGGGCATCGAGCCCACGGTCTTTTTCATTCCGGCGGATACCGCCGAAGGCTGTGGGCTCCCGACCTCGCGTGAAAGGAGCCCGCGCAGTGACCATTGCAGTTCGCGAAGCCCTTGGCCCGCCCACGGTCGCCACGGCCCGCCCGGCGCTGCAGGCCCACGGCGTCGTCAAGCGGTTCCGCTCGTCCGGAAAGGACGTGCGAGCGGTCGACGACGTCTCGCTCGCGGTCAGCCGGGGCGAGATCTACGCGCTCCTCGGGGCGAACGGGTCCGGCAAGTCCACGCTCATCCGCGTGTTCTCGACATTGCTCGAGGCGGACGCCGGAGCGGTGACCGTGTTCGGCCTCGACATCCGCGAGGACGAGCTCGCCGTGAAGCGGCTGATCAACCGCGTGTCCGTCGAGGCATCGTTCTTCAAGAAGCTCTCGGCGATGGAGAACCTCGTCTACGCGGGGCGCTTGTACGGCGTGGCCGCGCAGGACGCACGCGCGCGGTCACGCGAGATCCTCGTCCGACTCGGCATCGCCACAGCGCGTCACGACGAGCCGCTCGAGAAGCTCTCGCGAGGGATGCAGCAGAAGGTCGCGATCGCGCGCGCCTTCCTGACCTCGCCTTCGCTCCTGCTCCTGGACGAGCCGACGACCGGGCTCGACATCCGCAGCAAGCGGGAGGTCCAGACGTTGGTGCGCGATCTGCGGGACGAGCACGACGCCACGATCCTCCTGACCACGCACGACCTCGACGAAGCCGAGCGGCTCGCAGATCGCATCGGCGTGTTGCACGACGGCCGGCTGGTCGCCGAAGGCACGCCGAGCGAGCTCGTCGCGCGTTACGGCGCGCGCGGCTCGCTCGAGGACGTCTTCATGACTATCACCGGTCGGAAGATCGAAGAGGCGGACAAAGGCGAGGAGGAGGCCGGCGCGTGATGGCCGAATTCGCGACCCAGGCCGGTCTCGCGTACGCGTTCGTCGAGCGCGAGGTCGCGCTCATGAAGCGGTACTGGCTCTGGGAGGTCGTCTGGATCATCTACGGGATCGTGACGTCGCTCTCCGTCGCGTTCATCGGCATCGCCGCGCCCGTGATCTCGGGCAACGCCGTGGATCCGAGCACGACCTCGCGCTTCGTGCTGTACCTGCTCGTCGGCACGATCGCCTGGCGGTTCATGGGGCTCGTGTTCGAGAACATCGCCGAGATCATCGCCTGGGAGCGCTGGGAAGGGACGATCGAGTACACGTTCATGGCGCCGGTCCCGCGGCTCACGCACCTCGCCGGCATGGCCGGCGGCACGATCGTGCGCGCGCTCGTCTTCAGCGTCACGACGCTCTTCGCCGTGATGCTGTTCATCCCGGTCGACCTGTCGCATGCGAACGCCCTATCCGCGATCGTGATGCTCGCCGTCGGCACCGTCGCGTTCATGGGCCTCGGTATCGCGTCGGCGGTGTTCCCGATGCTGTGGACCGAGAAGGGCCTGCAGATGGCCTACATCGTCCAGGCGATCGTGCTGCTCGTGTCGGGCGTGTACTACCCGACGAGCGTGCTGCCCGGGTGGCTCCAGGTCCTCTCGGTGGTGTCGCCCGCGACGTACGTGATCGAGGGCATGCGCCGCGCGCTCCTCGATGGCGCGGACCTTGGGTCGCTCTGGCCGCTCGTGTGGCCGGCCCTCCTCGTCGGCCTGCTCTCCATCCCGATCGGCCTGCGCGCCTTCATCGCGGCGGAGCGGTACGCGAAGCGCACCGGCCGGCTCAAGCGCAGCGGCTAGGAGGCTCTCCCGGCTAGGCTTTCTCGATGGAGAGGCTGGCACCGGCGCCGCCCGCCCGGCGGGGCGACGAGGCCGAGGTCCTGCACGGTGAACGGATCGCCGATCCGTACCGCTGGCTCGAGCGCGACGGCGCGGATACCCGTGCGTGGACCGACGACCAGAACGCGCGGACGCGCGCCGCGCTCGATGCGCTGCCCCACAGAGCCGGGTTCGTCACCCGGCTCCGCGAGCTCCTCGGCGTGGGCCTCCTCGGCGTCCCGCGTCCGGTGGGGGATCGGGTGTTCTTCGAGCGCCGATCGGGTGGGGCGCGGCAGATGGTGCTCTACGTCCGCGAGTCCGGGCGCGATCGCGCGCTCGTCGACCCGAACACGCTCGATGCCGCGGGCCTGATCACGCTCGACTGGTGGTACCCCTCGCCGGACGGAGCGCTCGTCGCGTACGGGCTATCGCGCGGAGGGACCGAGATGTCGACGCTGCACGTGATCGACGTGGCGACCAGACAGCGGCGGCCCGACGAGATCCCGCACACGCAGCGCGCCCGGGTGGCCTGGTCGGGCGCCGGCTTCTACTACACGGTCCATCCGACGCCGGGCAGCGTGCCCCCAGGTGACGAGCACTACTACCGGCGCGTCCGTTACCACCGCCTGGGCGATCACCTATCGCGCGACGCGCTCGTGTTCGGCGAGGGTTTGCCGAAGGAGACGCTGCTCATGATGGACGCGGACGCGAAGGGCCGGTGGGTCGTGCTGTCCGCCGCGGAGGGCTGGACGCGCAATGATCTGTACCTGCTCGCGCGCGAAGGCGGGTCCGACGATCCTCGGGTCGTCATCGAAGGGGCCGATGGATTGAGCGAGCCGACCGTGGCCGCTGGGCGTATCTGGATCCGCACGAATGTCGGGAGCCCCAACTACCGCATCGTCGTCGCGGACCCGAGTGCGCCCGACGAGTGGAAGACGATCGTGCCCGAGAGCGAATGGCCGATCCAATCGTTCGGCGTGACGCGGTCGCATCTCGTCGTGCACACGCTGGTGGATGCCTCGTCGCGGCTGTCCATCTGGTCGCACGACGGGACATGGCAGCGGGACGTGGCGCTCGATCCGTTCGTCGCGCTCCTCGACCGCGCCCCGACGATCTCACCTGTGGCCGATCCGGAGAGCGAGCGCTTCGGCTACACCCTCGACTCGTTCACGCGGCCGCCCGTCGCGTACGTCGGCCACGCGGACACCGGCCGGAGCGACGTGGTTGCCGAGCTCGCTGTCCCGGCGGGCTTCGATCCGGCGGCGATCGCGGTGGAGCACGAGCGCTACCGATCCAAGGACGGCACAGCGGTCCCGATGTTCCTGGTGCACCGGCGCGACGTGCGCCCGACCGGGGACGTCCCGACCATCCTCAACGGCTACGGCGGGTTCAACCTCTCGCGCACGCCGGCATTCGCCGGGAGCGTGGCGGCGTGGGTCGAGGCCGGTGGCCTGTACGTCGTCGCGAACCTGCGCGGCGGCGCCGAGTTCGGCGAGCGCTGGCACCGCGCCGGGATGCGCGCGAACAAACAGAACGTGTTCGACGACTTCACGGCCGCGGCCGAAGCGCTGGTCGCGGGCGGCTGGACGTCGCGCGCACACCTTGGCATCTCCGGCGGGTCGAACGGCGGACTGCTCGTCGGAGCGGCGATGACCCAACGGCCCGAGCTCTTCGGCGCGGTGAGCTGCGCCGTCCCCTTGCTCGACATGCTCCGCTACCACCACTTCCTCATCGCGCGGTTCTGGATCGCCGAGTACGGATCGGCCGAGGATGCCGAGCAATTCCGATGGCTGCGCACGTACTCGCCCTACCACAACACCCGCGCGGGCACCCGCTATCCGGCGGTCCTGTTCACGACCGCGGAAGGGGACTCGCGGGTCGACCCGGGACATGCGCGCAAGATGACTGCGCTCGTGCAGTGGCTGCAGCGCGATGAGCCCGAGGCGTTGACGCTTCTGCGGGTCGACCGCGACGCCGGACACGGCATCGGCAAGCCTCTCGACAAGCAGGTGGACGACTACGCGGATCAGCTGGCGTTCTTCGCGTCGCAGCTCGGCCTTCGGAAAGCGGACCGAGTGGGTACAGTGGCGGCAGGCAGGTGAACATCCTCCGTTTCCTGCGAGAGCAGGCGAAGGGATACGACTGCAGCGTGTGCGGCCAAAACCACGCGCGCTCGGATATCCGCGTGCTCGGCAAGCTCGAGTCGGCCTGGATCGTTCGGGTGACCTGCTCCAAGTGCAACACCTCGTTCAAGCTGCTCGTGGTGATCGATGACGAGCGCACGAACGTGAGCCCGGTCCAGGAGCCCGCGGCGCGCCGCCCGGAGCGCCGGCGCCGGCCCGCAGTCTCGCTCGACGAGGTCCTCGACGCGCACGAGTTCCTGAAGGGCTACGGCGGCAGCGTCACCGAGATGCTGGAGGGTGACGGCCGGCGCGCCAGCGTCGAGCGCGACACAAAGGCCTAGCCCGTGGGTCAGAACGCGGTGATCACCGGCTGGGGGTACTACGCGCCGTCGAAGGTGGTCACGAACTTTGATCTTGAGAAGATCGTCGACACATCCGACGAGTGGATCCTGTCGCGCACCGGCATCAAGGAGCGCCGATATGCCGCCGACGGCGAGACGACGTCGACGATGTCGCTCCGGGCCGGACGGCTCGCCCTCGAGAAGGCCCGCCTGCGGCCGCAGGACCTCGACCTCGTCATCGTCGCGACCTGCTCGCCCGACTACATCTTCCCCGCGACCGCGTGCATGGTCCAGGACGCGCTCGGGGCCGACCGCGCGGGTGCGTTCGACGTCGAGGCCGCGTGCACCGGATTCGTGTCGGGGATCGCGATCGCCCGGGGCTTGGTTGTGTCCGGCACGCACCAGAACGCGCTCGTCATCGGCGCCGAGACCCTCTCGCGGTTCCTCAACTGGAAGGACCGCTCGACGTGCGTGCTGTTCGCCGATGGCGCCGGCGCGGTCGTCATCGAGGCCTCGAACGCCTCGGTCGGCATCGAGTCGGCGGTCCTGCACAGCGAGGGATCGAAGGGCCAGCTGTTGATGATCGCCGGCGGCGGGGCGAAGCAGCCGGCGAGCGCTCGGACGCTCGAGCTGGGCCAGCACTTCATCACCATGCAGGGTGGGGAAGTCTTCAAGCTCGCGGTGAAGTCCATGGCCGACGCCGCCGAGGAGGCCATCGCCGAAGCGAACCTCCGCCTCGAGGACATCCAGCTGATGATCCCGCACCAGGCGAACCTCCGGATCATCGAGGGCGTCGCGAAGCGTCTGCGCTTCCCGATGGAGCGCGTCTTCGTGAACATCCAGAAGTACGGCAACACGTCCGCGGCATCGATCCCGATCGCGCTTTGCGAGGCCGCGGCCGAGGGCCGCCTGCGTCGCGGCGACAAGGTGCTGCTCGTCGCTTTTGGCGGCGGGTTCACCTGGGGTGCGTCGGTCCTCGAGTGGTTCGGCGAGCACGAGCCTGGACGGCCGAAGTCCATCGTCGAGCGCGCGAGCCGTCGCGTCGAAGATCTCGTCGATCGGGTACTGCCGAGCTGACCGCCTTCATCGCGTAGCGATCGTGGCTGCGACCAATCTTGGTCGCTAGGGCGCGCCGCGTGATTGGAACATCCATTCGATGCGTGTGACCGTCACTACTTCGCCCTGGAATTGACCGCTCGACCTATTGACAGCACGCTAAAGTGGATCCAGAGTGCACTCGCGTGGTGAGTAGTGGGGACTGGTGGGGAACCAGCAGGCCCCGAAATCGGAAGGGCAATTGGAAACGTACTTTGCCGGCGAGTTCGCCCACGCGTTGGACGAGAAGGGTCGGCTGGCGGTCCCCGCGAAGTTCCGAGCCCGCTTCAAAGAAGGAGCGGTCGTGACTCGTTGGATGAACGAATGCCTGGCAGTGTTCCCGACCAGTGAGTGGGAGTCGATCAACGCCGAGATCCGCAAGCGGCCCCGGACGGACCGGACGGTCCAGACCTTCGTCCACTTCCTCGTCGGTGGAGCGCACGAAGCGGACCTCGACGCCCAGGGGCGGATCGGCATCCCCGTCCACCTCCGCCAGTACGCCGGGCTCGGCAGCGACGCGATCGTCATCGGCGCCAACGACCGGCTCGAGCTCTGGGAGCCCGACCGGTGGCACGCGCGCCTCGCCCAGGTCGAAGGGTCGATCAGCGACAGCCTCGCGGATCTCGGGATCTAGCGATGGGACGCTTCATGAGCCGGTTCTTCTGGCCGAGGTACTCGCCCAGCTTGCTCCCCGTGAAGGTGGCCGCTTCCTCGACGGCACGGTCGGCGGTGGGGGACACGCGAGCGCCCTCCTCGACGGCACCGCGCCGGATGGCCGGCTTCTCGGGCTCGACGTCGACCCTGCGGCTCTTGCGATCGCGGGACGGGAGCTGGCGCGCTTCGGCGGTCGCGCCGTCCTCGTCAACGCCAACTTCGCGGTTCTCGACGATGTCGCCCGCGAGCACGACTTCGTCGGACTCGACGGCGTCCTCCTCGACCTCGGGCTCTCGTCGATCCAGCTCGCCGACGAATCACGTGGCTTCAGCTTTCGCGCGGCCGGACCCCTCGACATGCGGGCCGACCCGCGGCTCGAGCTCACGGCGGCTGAGCTGGTGAACACCTGGGACGAGCGCGACCTCCGACGGATCTTCGCCGAGCTGGGCGAGGAATCCGAGGCCGCGCGCGTCGCGGGGGCGATCGTGCGCCGCAGGACGCGCGGTCCATTCATCAACGCCGACGAATTCGGCCGCTTCGTCGCCGGCGTGAAGACACGGCGCGGCGGGAAGATCGATCCCGCGACACGCGTGTTCCAGGCGCTCCGCATGGCGGTGAACGACGAGCTCGGCAATCTCAGCCGCGGTCTTTTGGCTGCGATGCGCGTCCTGCGTCCCGGTGGCCGGCTCGCGGTCATCTCCTTCCACTCGCTCGAGGACCGGGCCACGAAGCAGTTCATGGCCCGCGAATCGCGCGACTGCATCTGTCCTCCCCACCTCCCCACCTGCGTCTGCGGGCACCGCGCGGGTTTGCGTCTCGTCTCACGTCGGCCGTTGATGGCGGCTGCCGCCGAGACGATCCGCAACCCGCGCGCCCGCAGCGCCAGGCTTCGCGTCGCCGAGAAGATCGCTTCGTGATCGCCTCCCAGGCGATCCGGCTTGTTTCGACGTCCCCGCGAAAGTCGGCCCGACGTCCACCGCGCGCGATCCAGGGGCGAGCGCGCCGCGCCGTGCGGAGCGCCTCGTGGGACCTCCGGATCTTCGGGCTCGCCATCGCCGCGATCGTCTTCGCGTTCTGTCTCGCGCTGCTCTACGTATCGCAGACGACGGCATTGTCGGTCGCGGGGTACGACGTGCAGAAGCTCGCCGCGCAGCGCGGTGAGCTCCGCCGCCAGAACGCCCTGCTCGAGGTCCAGATCGCGCGGCTCGACTCGCCCGCGCGGATCTCCACGGACGCTCAGCGACTCGGCATGGTCCACGCCCGGTACGTCCCGGTGATCCCTGCGCAGCAGCCACTCATCGCGAAGCGCTAGCCGAACCCGCGCGCGAGGGAGGAAGGGTGCAGACGGTGCGACCCCGGCGTCTACGCCTGCTATTCGCGCTCTTCGCCGTCGCCTCCCTCCTGCTGGCCGGGCGGCTCGCGTACTGGCAGACGTTCGGACGGACCGAGCTGCTCGCGCGCGCGACCGATCAGGTGCGCAGCGATCTCGTCGTCGCCGCGCAGCGGGGCGTGATCCGGGATCGCAGCGGCGCGATCCTCGCCACGACCGTCGAGCTGCGGTCCCTGTACGCGATCCCGTCGCGGATCCCGGACACGGCGCTGGCCGCCCGGCAGCTCGGCGTCTTCCTCGGTCGCGACCCGGCACCGATCCGCGCGGCCCTCGAGTCGGGCGCGGAATGGCTGTACGTGCAGCGCTGGCTGCCGGAGGACACCGCGAACGCGATCGCTGCGCTGAAGATCCCCGGTCTCGGCTTCCAGAACGAGCCGAAGCGGCTCTACCCGAATGACGCGATCGGCGCCGCGGTGCTCGGCTTCGTGAACGACAACGGTGACGGCGTGAACGGTATCGAGGGCTTCTACGACGCGACGCTCCGGGGGACCGACGGGCGGCTCGTTGTCGAGCGCGATCCGGCGAACCGTGACCTTGCCATCGGCCTGCGCGAGGCGGTCGCGCCGCGCAATGGAGCCGACCTGGTGCTGACGATCGACCTCGTCGCGCAGACCGCCGCGGAGCGCGAGCTCGGCGCGGCGATGAAGAAGGAACACGCCGCGAGTGGCTCCATCCTCGTCGTCGACCCGAGTGACGGGTCGATCCGGGCGCTCGCCTCGGCACCGACGTATGACCCGGCGGCCGTGCGCATCGCCGATCCCGAGGCGCTCCGCGATCACGCGATCGCGTGGCCGTACGAGCCGGGGTCCACGATGAAGGCGCTGACGATCGCGGCCGCGCTGAACGAGCACCTCGTGACGCCGAGCGACTGGTACAACGACGTCGGCTACACCATCGTCGGCGGCCGGCGCCTGAACAACGCCCTCGGAAAGGCGTACGGGCCCACGACGGTGTCCCAGATCCTCGAACGGTCGCTCAATGCGGGCGCGGCCTGGGTCGGGCAGAAGCTCGGCGCACAACGGCTCTCCGACTACTTTCGCCGGTTCGGGTTCGGCCGCCCGACCGGCGTCGATCTCGCGGGCGAGGTGAGCGGCACGCTGCGGCCCCTCCCCGAGTGGTACCCGGTCGACGTGGGTACCGCCTCCTTCGGTCAAGGCGTGAGCGTGTCGCCGCTGCAGCTCGCGGTGGCCTACGCGGCCCTCGCGAATGGCGGGACGCTGTTCCGGCCCTACGTGCTGGCGAGCCGGCGCGATGCGGACGGGGAGCACCGCACCGCGCCGGTCGCCGTTACCCAGGTCGTGACGTCCGAGACCGCCGCGACGCTGCGCGGGATGCTGTTGTCGACGGTCGACAACGGCATCGCCCACAACGCCGCGATCGCGGGCTTCAGCGTCGCGGGAAAGACCGGCACGGCGCAGATCGCGAGCCCTGACGGAAATTACGTCGACGACCTGTATGTGAGCTCGTTCGCCGGCTACTTCCCGGCCGACGATCCGAAGTACGTCGTCCTCGTCGTGCTCGAGAAGCCCGACTCGCGCCTGCTCGGTACGGTGACCGCGACCGACGCGTTCAAGGGCGTGGCCCAGGACATCCTCCGGTACGCGCGCATCCAGCCGGACCGCAGGCCCTAGAGATCCGCGGGGGCCTAGCATCGACGCCGTTGTTCACGCTCGAACGACTCCTCACCGCGAGCGGTGGGAGGGTCGTGCGCGGCAGCCCGGACCCGGCGCTGCCATTCACCGGAGGGGCGTTCGACTCCCGGCTGATCGAGGGAGGTGAGTGCTTCTTCGCGTTCCGCGATCAGCGTGACGGACACGACTTCGTCGCCGATGCGCTCGCGCGCGGCGCGCGCGCGGCCGTCGTCGAGCACGTCGTGCCCGACCTCCCCGACGGTTCGGTGCTCATCGAGGTGGCGAGCGCCATCCGCGCCCTCCGGGCCGTCGCTGACGCGGTGCGGGACGAGCATCCGATCCCGGCGGTCGGGATCACCGGAAGCGTCGGCAAGACCACGACGAAAGAGGCGACCGCCGCGGCCCTCGGCGCGCGGTATCGCGTCCTCCGGACGCTTGCTTCCCACAACAACGAGATCGGCGTGCCGCTCACGTTCCTCCGCCAGGAGCCGACCCACGAGGTCGCGGTCATCGAGCTCGGCTTCTACGTCCCCGGGGAGATCGCGGATCTCTCTCGTCTCGTGCGCCAGCGCGTCGGCATCGTCACGACCATCCCGGAGATCCCGGTGCACTTCGCGCGGACGCCGAGCATCGAGGCGATCGTGAACGGCAAGGCCGAGCTGGTCGAAGCGCTGCCGGCGGACGGGGTCGCGCTCTTGAACGCGGACGATCCGCGCGTGCGGGCCATGGCCCCGCGCACAAAGGCGCGCGTCATGCTCTACGGCGAGTCGCCCGACGCCGACGTCCGCGCGACGAACGTGCGCGATGGCGGCCTGGACGGGATCCGCTTCACGGTGCAGGTCGCCGGCGAGCGCGCCCTGGCCCACCTCCCGCTTCCCGGGCGTCACCTCCTGGTGTCGGCGCTCGCGGCCCTCGGCGCCGCGGTCGCCCTTGCTGTACCGCTCGATGAAGCGGTCGTCGGCCTCGGCACGCTCGAGCGCCCGGCGCATCGGATGAGCGTGCGCCGGGCCAAGGACATCACGGTCATCGACGATTCGTACAACTCGAGCCCCGCGGCCGTCCACGCCGCGCTCGCGGTCCTCCGGAACGTTCCCGGCCGGCGGGTCGCGGTCCTGGGGGACATGCTCGAGCTCGGCAGCCTGTCGATCGGCGCGCACGAGGCCGTGGGGGTGGATGTGGCCACGGGCGTCGACGCGCTCGTCGCGGTCGGCGAGCTCGCCGCGACGATCGCTGCCGCCGCCGAGCGCAACGGGCTGCGCGACGTGCACCGTGCCGCGGACGGCGGCGAGGCCCTCGTGCGGCTCCGGCAGCTTCTCAGACCGGGCGACACGGTCCTCGTGAAGGGCTCGCGCGCGCTCGCCCTCGACCGGCTCGCCGACGAGCTGGTGCGGACAGAGGCCCCGGCGTAGATGGCGATCCTGGCCCTTGGCGTTCTGCTCGGGGCCTTCGTGTTGGGGTTGTTGCTGGGCGGGCCGTACATCCGGTTGCTGCGCCACTTCCGGATGGGCAAGCAGATCCGCCGCGAGGGGCCGCAATCGCACTACGCGAAGCAGGGCACGCCGACGCTCGGTGGCGTCCTGGTCATCGCCGTGGTCGCCGTCCTGTGGCTGCTGGTGTTCGTGCTCCTGGACGAGCCGCAGCGCGGAGACTTTGTGGCCCAGACGATCATTCCGGTCGGCGCCCTCGTCGCCGTCGGCGTCCTCGGCTTCGTCGACGACTACGTCAACATCGTGTACGGCTTCGGCATCCGTGGCCGGCACAAGCTCGTGTGGCAGCTCGTCGTGGCGGTCGTCGCGGCCCTGTACATCCAACGGCACTTCGCGATCACCGGCGTGTTGGTACCACTGCTCGGTGAGGTGCAGATCGGTGCGCCGCTGTTCGTCGCGCTCGCGGTCTTTGCGATCATCTCGACCTCGAACGGGGTGAACCTCGCGGATGGGCTCGATGGCCTGTCGGGCGGAACGCTCGTGTTCGCGTTCCTGTCATTCGCGTTCATCGCCGCGGCCCGTGGCTTTCCCTGGCTGGTGGTGATCTGCTCGGGCGTCGTCGGCGCGCTGCTGGCGTTCCTCTGGTTCAACGCCCATCCCGCGGAGTTCATCCTCGGGGACGTCGGTTCCCTGTCGCTCGGCGCGATGCTTGCGACGGTGGCGTTGACCACCGGCTTCGTGCTCCTGCTCCCGGTCGCCGGGGTGATCTACGTGGTCGAGAACCTCTCGGTCATCCTGCAGGTCGGGAGCTTCAAGCTGCGCGGCAAGCGCGTCTTCCGGATGGCGCCGATCCATCACCACTTCGAGCTCATCGGCTGGCCGGAGGAAAAGGTGACCATCCGGTTCTGGCTCATCGGAGCGCTGGCGGGGATCGCCGCGGCCATTCTCGCGTTCGCGACACCGGTCTCATGACCCTCCTCGAAGGGACCTGGGTGGAGCGCGACGGGATCCTGCGGTCCCCCGCGCTCGAGTCGCTCGGTCTCGTTGCGGGCTTCACCACGCGCGCGCTCGGCAGCATGGCGGGCGGGATCGTTCCGCTCGACGAGCAGGACCGCAACCGCCGGGCCCTCGCGAAGCGGCTCGGGTTCGACCGCGTCGTCAGGATGAAGCAGGTGCACGGTGACACGGTGGTGCGTGCCGACGATGTCGGGACGCACTGGCCCGACGCGGACGCGATGTGGACCACGACGCCGGGCCTGCTCCTCGGCGTCGCGGCGGCGGACTGCGTCCCGATCCTGGTCGCCGATCCCGAAGGTCCGATCGGCGCCGCGCATGCGGGCTGGCAGGGGACGAGCAAGCGCATCGCCGTTCGGCTCGTCGAGACGCTGGTGCGGAATGGCGCGGATCCGACACGGCTGGTCGCGGCCATCGGGCCGTCGATCGGACCCTGCTGCTACGTCATCGACGAGAGTCGCGCGGCGACCATCCGCGATCGCCTCGGCGCGGATAGCGGGGATGTCCTCTTCGCCGGCCCCGACGGGCGGCCGGTGTTCGACCTCTGGTCCACGAACGCGCAGCAGCTCGAGCAGGCCGGGGTGCGGACGATCGAACGATGCGACGTCTGTACCCAGAGCGGTGGCGCGGATCTCTGGAGCTACCGCGGCGGCAAGGGACAGGGCGGCACCGGGCTCGGCATCATCGGGCGGCCGACCTGAGCCTCATCTTCGACCCCGACGTCGGGCCGGACGATTTCCGCGACCGGCGGGTGACGATCGTCGGCCTGGGCAAGGGCCGCGCGACCGCGGGCATCGCGCGCTTCCTCGTCGCGAACGGGGCGCGCGTCACGATCAGCGACCCGTTGACCGCCGACAAGCTCGCCGAAGGCATCGCACGGCTCGGCGACACGCCGGCCGAGCTCGTCCTCGGCCCGTCGAGCGACGACGCCGCCCTCGCCGATCCCGACTTCGTGTTCTTCAACCAGGGCGTGCGGCCGCGCTCGGCGACCATCCAGCGTGCGGTACAGCGCGGCATCCCGGTGCTCAGCGAAATGGGCCTGTTCTTCCGGCTCTGCCCGGCTCCGATCGTCGGCGTCACCGGGACGAAGGGCAAGAGCACGACGTTCACGCTCATCGCGCGGATGCTCGAGAAAGGGCCGAAGCGCGTCGTCGCGGGTGGCAACATCGGCACCTCGGTCATCGATCTCCTGCCGACGCTCTCGCCCGACGACGTCGTCGTCCTCGAGCTGTCGAGCTTTCAGCTCGCGACGCTCGGCCGGAGCCCGCACATCGCGGTCGTGACGAACGTCCTCGAGGATCACCTCGACTTTCACGGCACGCGCGACGCGTACGTCGCGGCGAAGCGCAACATCGTGGCCTGGCAGGGACCGCGCGACATCGCCGTCCTCAATCTCGACGATCCAACGACGGTCGCGCTGCATACCGGCGCAGCGTCGGAGGTGCGCGGCTACTCGCTCGCGCTCCGTCCGAAGCACGGGGCCTACTGCGACCAGCAGGGAGAGATGGCGCTAATCGACGGAGCGACGCGGATCCCGCTCATGGCCGCGCGGGAGCTCCGGCTCCCCGGCCGGCACAACGTGGCGAATGCCCTCGCGGCCGCGATCGTCGGCGGCATCCATGGGATCGCGCCTGACGTGATCGCGGACACCCTCAGGAGCTTCGGCGGGCTGCCGCACCGTCTCGAGACGGTCGCGGAGATCGGCGGCGTGCTCTACGTGAACGACTCACAGGGCACGACGCCGTACGCGACGATCCCCGCCCTGACGGCCCACGGCCGCCCGGCGGTCGTCATCCTCGGCGGCGTCTCGAAGGGTGCCGACTTCACCGAGCTCGGTCGCGCCGTCGTCCGTGAGGCCCGCGGTGCCGTGCTCATCGGCCAGGCGGCCGACGAGATCGCCGCAGCGCTCGAGCGCGCCGGCGCCGCACGCAAGCCGCTCCTGGTCGAGCGCGCGGCGGAC
>JALYLX010000065.1 GCA_030773995.1 Chloroflexota bacterium | reverse complement strand
ACCTCATCAAGGGCATCACGTTCACGGTCTTCGGCGCGGTGTTCTGGGGCGCGCACTTCTTCGCGCGCCGCGGGGTCATGGGGACCGATGAGCTGACCTCGGGTCTGCGGCGCGGGTACCTGCTGCTCGGAACCGTCATCTTCGGGATCACGACCGTGATCCTCCTGCCGACCGGGATCTACCAGGCGCTGTCGTACCTGATCCTTCCGGCCGACGCGGGGACGTTCCGGCAAGGCGCGGGTGACTCGCTGCCCGGCGGGCTCGTAACGCTGCCGGTGTGGCTCATCTACCTCTGGCTCGTGGTGCGTGGCGTGCGCGGCGATGGCGGCACCAGGCGGTTCTACGGTGGCGGACCGACCCCTGGCGAACCATCGGGTGTTGGCGCGCCGCTCCGACCGGATCCGAGCGAGTTCCGCCGCGGCGCCGAAGCCGCACCACCCGGGTCCCCGGGCGAATCACGGTAGAGCCCTAGCCGGATGCCGCTCGATCACATCCACGTCAAGGGGGCGCGGGAGCACAACCTCAAGAACATCGACGTGAAGATCCCGCGCGACAAGATGGTGGTGATCACCGGGCTGTCCGGCTCGGGGAAGTCGTCGCTGGCGTTCGACACGATCTACGCGGAGGGCCAGCGGCGCTACGTCGAGTCGCTCTCGGCCTACGCCCGTCAGTTCCTCGGCCAGATGGAGAAGCCCGACGTGGACTTCATCGAGGGGCTCTCACCGGCCGTCTCCATCGACCAGAAGGGCGCGACCCGCAACCCCCGGTCGACGGTCGGCACGGTCACCGAGATCTACGACCACCTGCGCCTGCTGTTCGCGCGCGTCGGCGTGCCGCACTGTCCGACCCACGGGATCCCGATCGTCGCGCAGCACGTCCAGGAGATCGTCGATCAGATCCAGGCGTACCCGGAGGGTGCGCGCCTCTTGATCCTCGGCCCGCTCGTGCGTGATCGGAAGGGGGAGCACCAGCAGCTCTTGGTCTCCGCCCGGCGGGGCGGCTTCGCGCGCGTGCGGGTGGACGGCTTCGTGCGGGACCTGTCCGAGGACATCGTCCTCGACAAGATGAAGAAGCACTCGATCGAGGTCGTCGTCGACCGGTTCGTCGTCCGGCGCGGCGACGAAGCCGAGGCCGATCGCGCACGGCTCACCGACTCGGTCGAGACGGCGATGCGTCTGGGGGAAGGGCTCGCCCTGGTCGCCGATGCCGACGGGAAGGCCGCCGAACGGCTCTTCAGCGAGCGGCTCGCCTGTCCAGAGGGCGACTTCTCGATCGGGGAGATCGAGCCCCGGACGTTCTCGTTCAACTCGCCGCACGGCGCGTGTCCCGCCTGCACCGGTATCGGCACCCGCCTCGAGCCCGATCCGGAGCTCATTCTCGCGAACCCGGACCTCTCCGTGCGCGAGGGCGCCGTGCTCCCGTGGCAGCGCGACAAAAGCACCGCCGCGTACCGGATGGCGATCCTCGTCGCGCTCGCGCGGAAGGTCGGCTTCTCGCTCGACACGCCGATCAAGGATCTACCGAAGAAGGCGATCGACGCAATCCTGCGTGGCGTCGATGCGCCGCTGAAGCTGTCCTATGAGAACCGCAGCGGGAACAGGCGGAGCTACGAGGTCGAGTTCGAGGGCGTCGTCGGCTGGGTCGAGCGCTCCCATAAGGAGACGACCAGCGACTTCACACGGCTGGATCTCGAGCGCTACATGAGCGAGCGGCCGTGCCCGGTCTGCGGCGGCGCGCGGCTCAAGCCCGAGGTGCTCGCGGTGAAGATCGGCGACAAGAACATCGTCGACGTGTCGCGGATGTCGGTGCTCGAGGCGGTCGAGTGGTCGAACCAGCTCGACAGGGTCAAAGGGGGTCCGCTCGGCACGCGTGAGCGGACCATCGCGAAGCAGGTACTGAAGGAGATCCGCCAGCGCCTCGGCTTCCTCAAGGACGTCGGCCTCGACTATCTGACCATCGATCGCGCGGCGACGACGCTCTCCGGCGGCGAGGCGCAACGCATCCGGCTCGCGACGCAGATCGGCTCCGGCCTCATGGGTGTGCTCTACATCCTGGACGAGCCGTCGATCGGCCTGCACCAACGTGACAATGCTCGGCTGATCCGCACGCTGCTCGGGATGCGCGACATCGGCAACACCGTGCTCGTCGTCGAGCACGACGAGGAGACCATCCGCACGGCGGACTGGGTCATCGACGTCGGCCCCGGTGCCGGCGAGCACGGAGGCCACATCGTCGCCGAAGGCCCGCTCGACGTGATCCTCCGGTCGCAGCGGTCGCTCACCGGTGCGTACCTCGCCGGGCGCCGTCGGATCCCGGTGCCGCACCACCGCCGCTCCCCAAAGCGCGAGTCCATCACGGTCCGGGGCGCGACGCAGAACAATCTCAAGGACATCGACGTGCGCTTCCCGCTGGGCGTATTCGTGTCGGTCACCGGCGTGTCTGGCTCGGGCAAGAGCACCCTGGTGAACGACATCCTCTACCGGCGGCTCGCCCAGGCGCTCTCGAAGGCGAAGGACCGTCCGGGCGCCCATCGCACGGTCGAGGGGATCTCGCACATCGACAAGGTCATCGACATCGACCAGTCGCCGATCGGCCGGACTCCCCGCTCGAACCCGGCGACGTACACGGGGCTGTTCACGCCGATCCGCGATCTGTTCGCCGCGGTCCCCGAGGCTCGGCTGCGCGGCTACACGGCCGGGCGGTTCTCCTTCAACGTGAAGGGCGGACGGTGCGAGGCGTGCGCGGGCGACGGGATCATCAAGATCGAGATGCAGTTCCTTCCGGACGTGTACGTGCCGTGCGAGGTGTGCGGCGGCAAGCGCTACAACCGCGAGGCCCTCGAGATCCACTACAAGGGGAAGAGCATCAGCGAGGTCCTCGAGATGACCGTCGAGGAGGCGCTCGCGTTCTTCGCGAACGTGCCCGCCGTCGAGTCGAAGCTCCGCACGCTCAACGACGTCGGCCTCAGCTACATCCACCTCGGCCAGCCCGCGACGACGCTCTCGGGTGGCGAGGCCCAGCGGGTGAAGCTCGCGACGGAGCTGTCGCGGCGCGCGACCGGCCGGACGCTGTACATCCTCGATGAGCCCACCACCGGACTGCACTTCGCCGACGTCGAGAAGCTCCTCGAGGTGCTCCACCGGCTCGTCGACGCGGGCAACACCGTGGTCGTCATCGAGCACAATCTCGACGTCGTGAAGACCGCGGACCACGTCATCGATCTCGGCCCGGAAGGCGGCAAGGCCGGCGGCGAGGTGATCGCCGAGGGCACCCCCGAGGAGGTCGCGAAGATCCGGCGGTCGTTCACCGGTCGGTATCTGCGGGAGATCCTCACCACCGGCGAGCTGCGCGGCATCGCCTGAGCTCCCTGGCGTGAACCCGATCGACCTGCTCATCGTCGCGGCGGTCGTTCTGGCGGTCGCGACGGGCATCCGCGCGGGGTTCGTCGCGCGGCTGTACGGGCTCATCACCTGGGTCGTCGCGATCGTTGTCGCGCTCATCCTCCAGGGCCCCCTCGGCGCGCTCCTCGCGCCAGCCGGCCTCGCCGTGCCGGTCGCCCGGACGCTCGCGTTCGTGGTCGTGCTGCTGCTCATCGAGATCTTCTTCGCGGTGCTCGGCGCGGGTGTCGTCGGCCCGTTCGTGAAAGACCTCCACGCCCACCGCGTCAGCGGCACGCTCGACCGCGTGCTCGGCGTGGTCCCGTCCGTCCTCCGCACCCTCGTCATCGCTGCCGCGGCCCTCGCCGCGGCCCTCGTCCTCCCGGTGGGGAACGACCTCCGCGCCGCGATCGACGGCTCGCGCATCGGCCAGGTCCTCGTGGAGCAGGTCGCCGTGGTGCAGCTGGCGCTCGGCGCGCTCGCCGGTGGCGGGGACGACAGCGCATCGCTGTTCGTGACGAAGGTCGGTGCGGATCAGACGGAGAAGCTCGATCTGCCGGACGGAATCTCGCTCATGCCCGATCCGGAGGCCGAGCAGGAGATGCTGACCCTCGTCAACAGCGAGCGGACCACGCGCGGGCTGCCGCCGCTCGAGCTCGATCCGCGCCTCGTGTCCGTCGCCCGCCAGCACTCCGAGGAGATGTTCCGGCTGAAGTACTTCGGCCACCAGTCCCCCGCCGCCGGGTCACCGTTCGATCGGCTCGCCGCGGCGAAGATCGCGTACGCGCGGGCCGGCGAGAATCTCGCGTACGCCCACTCCGTGGCCGTCGCGCATCGCGGATTGATGGACAGCGCGGGCCACCGCGAGAACATCCTCCGACCCGAGTTCAACCGTGTCGGGATCGGCGTGGTCTCGGCCGGCCCGTACGGCCGGATGTTCACCCAGCTGTTCGTCGCGCCCTGAGGACGGCCTGGCCTCCGCCGGAACCTGCAGCGGCCGGCACGATGCACAAGCCGTTCGCCGCCATCACGCGCTGGATCAACGAGGCCCTCGCGAGCCCATGGGCCCTCGGCGCCGCGCTCGCGCTCATCGCGTCCTATGTGATCGCCGGGCCGCGGCTCCACTTCCCCGAGCAGCGCCTCGACCTGTCGTTCTTCCTCACGTTCACAACGTTCCTGCTCGTGTTCGTGATCGAGCACCAGGGCTATCGCGAGCGCGCCGCGATGCAGGTGAAGCTCGACGAGATCATCCGCGCGCTCGGCGCCGACCGCTCGAAGATCGGCATCGAGGAGCGCCCGCCGAAGGAGATCGACACGGTGCGCGACGCGGCGCGAGCGCGCGAGGGACGACGCCAGACCGGATAGGCTCGCCCGCGTGTCGCATGCCGGACCGCTGACCGAGCCCGCCGACGACGCCGCGGTCCGGCCCATTCGGTTCGCCGCGCTGCAGGTCCCGGAATTCCGCTGGTACTGGCTGACGAGCTGGATCTCGTCAACCGGCGACGGCATGGAGAACGTCATCCGCGGCCTCCTCGTCGTTCAGCTCGTCGGCCTGAGCGCCGCGCCGTTCTGGCTCGGGATGATGGTCTTCGCGCACTGGGTCCCGTTCACGCTGTTCTCGCTGTACGGCGGCGCGCTCGCCGATCGCTACGACAACCGCAAGGTGCAGATCGTCGCGCAGCTCCTCCTCATGACCGCGGCATTCGGCGTCGCCGCCGCGACCCTGACCGGCATCGTCACGGAATGGTGGATCTTCGGCCTGTTGCTGGTGCATGGTTTCGCCGGCGCGATCGGCGGGCCCGCGCAACAGACCCTCATCCACTCGCTCGTCGGCCGCGAGCGGCTGCTCTCGGCGGTCAGCCTGAACTCCACGGCGAGGCAGCTGTCGCAGGTCATCGGCCCGGCCGTCGCCGGTTTCATCTACCTGCAGTTCGGTCCCGGCTGGGGCTTGGTGGTGAACGGCCTCACCTTCGTGCCTCTGCTCGTGTTCCTCGCCTTCTTCATCCGCCTCGCGCCGAAGGCGAAGATCGCTCCGCAGCCCGTGCTCGAGGCCCTGCGCGAAGGCATCGCCTTCGTGCGATCGCGGCCGCGGATCGGCGGGCTCATCGGCGTGGAAATGCTGCCGGTCATCTTCCTCGGTCACACCTTCAACTCGCTGCTCGTCCTGTTCGCGACGGACTACCTCCGCGCCGGCACGCTCGGCTATTCGTTCCTGCTCGTCGCCAGTGGCCTGGGCGCGCTCGCTGTGGCCCTCTGGATGGCGTACGCGCGGCAGCGCGGTGACCCGGCGCGCATCATCGTCGGCGCCGCCGTGGTGGAGGTGCTCGCGATCCTCGTCTTTGCGCTCTCGACGAGCTACGTCCTGTCGCTGCTGCTCATGGTTGCGATCGGTGCGGCCACCGTGCTCACGCAGTCGTTCAACAACACGGCCCTCCAGCTGTCGGCTCCTGATCGGATCCGCGGCCGGGTCATGGGCGCTTACAGCTTCGGCACCCAGGGCTTCCGCGTCCTGAACGGCCCGCTCCTCGGCGTGCTGGCCACGGTCCTGACGCCGCCCCTCGCGGTCGCCGGCTCCGCGCTCCTCGTGCTGGGCGGGCTCACCGGCATCGTCGCGCTTGTGCCGCAGCTGCGCCGACGGGATGGGCCGGCGGTCTAGCTGCCCCCGGACGCCCCGCGGGCGCTCTGACCTGCGGCGCGCAGGTTGAGCACGACGAGGATGACCAGGATGGCGAGCAGCAGCCACCCGATCTGATCCTGCGCCGGATCGGCCAGGAGCGTCGAGAGGAGCCACGTCACCGCGAGGGCTGCGACGATGCCCACGGCCAGGGCGCCATCTTCCACGAGCAGGCCCGACACGGCCTCCCAGACGCCCTTGAGCGTGCCGCTAGACATTCTTGCCCGCGACCTCCGCGCCGCCGGGAACGATGACCTCGAGCATCCGAATCGAGAACCAGCTCGCCGCGAGGAACGCCCCGAGGATCAGCGGGATCGACAGCGCGTCGCCCGGCCAGGCCGCGCCGAGGCCTTCGGCGAACCAGAACACGCCGAACGCCGAAAGGATCGCGCCGACGCCGAACTTCAGCCAGTTCTCGGGGACCATCGTGAGCGGCTGGCGCAGCGCCATACCCAGGGCGATGACCAGGATGCCGGCCGCGATCGCGCCCAGGATGGCGGCGTTGAGCGACGCCGGGCCGCCCGCGCCGAAGGCGATCACGATGAACGCGACCTCGGTGCCTTCGAGGAGCACGGCCTTGTAGGCGACGATCGCGCCGATGCGGTCGAATCCGGTCCTCGTCTCGCCGCGGGCCTTGAGGTCGGCGACCTCCTTCAGGTAGACGCGCTCCTCGTCGTGCAAGGCGACGATCCCGGCGAACCGCAGGATCGCTTTCCGCAGCCAGCGGAGACCGAAGAGGAGCAGGAGCGCGCCGACGATCGCCTTCAGCAGATGCTCCGGCACGACCGTCACGATCGTGACCCCGAGCAGCGCGATGATGATCGCGAGCGTGACCGTCGCCGCGATCGTGCCGTACAGCGGCGCGCGCCATCCGCGGGTCACGCCGACGGCGAGGATGATCGTCGTCGCCTCCACGAACTCCACCGCGCTGGCGACGAAGGCCGGTAGTGCCGCGACGGCGAGGGCCCCGAGATCCACGGCTCACTCCTTCAAGGCGTGGCTCCGAGTATCGCGGTTGTCGTCGGCGCCCGTGGCACCGCGCGCATGAGGAGGGCGCAGGCGATCGAGAGGACACCAGCCGCGATGAACACCGGCGGGAGGCCGGCGCGCTCGGCCACGATGGCCAGCGGCGCGACCGCGAGGCCGCCGAGACCGATCGAGAGCCCGAGCATCAGCCCACTCACCATGCCGAGACTGCCGGGCATGCTCTCCTGCCCGCGCACGGCGAGGACGACGAAGGATCCATTCAGCAGCATCCCGCTCACCGCGGTCGCGATCAGGAACGCCGATCCGACCTCGGTCTGCGCCGCGAGCAGCATGCAGAACGGTGCCGCGCAGAGCAGACTCGCGATGATCACGCGGTCGCGACCAAGCCGGTCCGCGAGCCAACCGCCGATGAGCCCGCCGACCGCGCCCGCCAGCAGATAGAGCGTGAGGAGCCGCGACGCGTCGACGATGGAGGCGCCCAGGCTGACGGCGTACACCGGCAGGAACGTGCTCACCAGCGCGGTGGCCCACGCGCGGGTCGCCGACACCGAGACGAGCCCAACGAGCATGCGGCGGTTCGACCGCAGGATCGTGCGCAGGGGGACCGCCGCAACGGTGCGCTTCGGGAGATGCGGTCCGACCCGCCAGACCAGCGCAGCGAGGACGAGCGCGGGGATCGCCACGAGCCAGCTCCCGTCGAGGCCGATGGTCGCGATGATCACCCCGATCAGGAACGGTCCCACGGGTAACCCGAAGTTCCCGGCGCTGATGTACACGCTCATCCAGCGGCCGCGCGAGCGCTGCGGGACCGACGCCGCGACGAGCGCCGCGCTCACCGGGTGGTACAGCGCGGTGCCCATGCCCCCGACGAGCAGCGCGATCGCCACGACGCCCAGGCTCGGCGCGAGGCCGAGCGCGGCGGCCGCGCTGCCCGAGAGCGCCACGCCGGTCCACGCCATCCAGCGAGTCCGCCCGCCGGCGTCCGAGAGATGCCCGAACAGCGGCTGGGTGAATGACGACGAGGCCTGGTAGAGGGTGACGAGCACGCCCGCGACCCCGAGTCCGATCCCGAGCCGGCCGAGCAGCAGCGGCAGGAGCGCGGGCAGCATGTACGCGTAGGAGTCGTTCGTCAGATGCGCCAGGGCCATCACGCCAACGGACGCAGCGCGTCCCGTGATCGCAGGGGCTTCGCCCCTTCGACCCTGGGTCACCTGGCCTGGTAGGCGCGGTCGAGGAGGTCCATGAGCTGCACGACGGGCACGCGGGCGCCCTCGCGGTGGAGCGCGGCCTCGATCTGCATCTGACAGCCGGGATTGGCGGTCACGATCATCTCCGCGCCGCTCCCCAGGATGTGCTGCGCCTTGCGGTGGCCGAGGCGCGCCGCGAGCTCGGGCTGCGTGACGTTGTACGTGCCCGCGCTCCCGCAGCACCAGTCTGCCTCGGCCAGCGGCACGAGCACCAGGTCGGGGATCGCGGCGAGCAGCGCTCGTGGCTGGGCCGAGATCTTCTGGCCGTGGATGAGGTGGCAGGGGTCGTCGTATGCGGCGGTCGCGCGCACCGGCCCTGGCGCTTCGGTCAGGCCGACGGCGGCGAGGTACTCGCTCGCGTCCTTCACGCGCAGGCTGAAGCGCTCGCCGCGCTCGGCCCACCCCGGATCGTCTTTTAGCAGCCAGCCGTACTCCTTCAGGTTGGCCCCGCACCCCGCGGCGTTCACGACGAACGCGTCCACGGCGAGCGGCTCGAGCGCCTCGATGTTCCGCTTCGCCAGGGTGCGGGCATCACCGCGCTCGCCCGCGTGCGCATGCAGTGCCCCGCAGCACGTCTGCGTCGATGGCACGAGCACCTCGATGCCGTTGCGCGCAAGAACGCGTGCCGTCGCCGCGTTCGTCGCGGCGAACGCGGCGCGCATCACGCAGCCGGTGAACAGCGCGACCGTGCCACGCTTCGTTCCGATCGCGGCGAACCGGGGTGGGAGCGGTGCGCTGGTCGGCGCCGTGTCGGGCACCAGATCCAGCAGCTCGGCGAGCCGCTTCAGGCCGATGGCGCGGAGCACGGCGCGCATGCCGAGCCGCTTGGAGAGATAGCCAAAGCGTGCGAACAGGGCGAGGCGCGCGGGGGAGGGGATGAGGCCGCGAAATACCGCTCGGCGGAGCAGCGCCTCTGCCGCGTTCGGTCGCCGCGCGGCGACGACCTGCGAGCGCGCGGCCTCCATGAGCTTCCCGAATGACACCCCGGACGGGCACGCCGTCTCGCAGGCGCGACAGTCGAGGCACTTGGCCATGTGATCGGCGAACGCGGGACTGTCCGCCTCGAGGCGGCCGTCCCACACGTTCTTCATCAGCCGGATCCGGCCGCGGGGTGAGTCCATCTCCACGCCGAGCTCGGCGAACGTGGGGCACGTCGGCAGGCACAGGCCGCAATGGACGCAGCGCGAGATGAGCTCGGGCAGTGGCGCATCGGCGTTCGGGAAGGGCAGCCGCGACGTCATCCGATGGCCGATCGCGCCGGCTCGAGGATGCCGTTCGGATCGAACGAATCCTTCAGCCGCCGCATCAGGAACGCGCCCGCCGGCTCCGGGCCGGCGAATGCCTCGACGTTGGCGCCGGCGCTCCGCTCGAGACGGGCGCTGCCACCCAGCACCCGGGCGTTCGCGACGAGCCCATCCACCGCCCCGAGCGCGCTCGTGTCGTCCCGCAGATGGACGTAGATGACCCCGCTCGCGGCATCGGCGACGATCCGCGCATTCCGACCGGCGCGCACCGCCGCCTCGGCGAACGGCCCTTGCGCGGACGGCGGCAGCACCGCGCGGACGACCGCGCCCCTGGTCGTGCCATCGACGAACTCGCGTAGGGGGCCGAGGGTGGCCTCGGGATCATCGAGCGGCTCCGCGGAGGCGCTCTGTGCGACAGCGATGCGGGCGAGCTCGGTCATCGCGCGCCCGACCGGCGCGGCCTCGCCGGCGGCCGCGACGACGAGCCGCCAGCGGCGATCGTCGATGCGCTCCACGACGAGCGCCGTGGGGCGAAGCGAGGTCCGGACCAGGGCATCGGCTGCCGCGAACGCGTCCGCCGACGTCTTGAAGATCGCGCTCGCGGCCCGCGTCACCGGCGGCAACGGCAGGATCTTGAACGTCGACTCCACGACCACACCGAGCGTGCCGCGCGACCCGATGAACAGCTTGTTCAGGTCGTAGCCGGCGACGTTCTTCACCACGCGGCCCCCGGCGCGGCCGATCGTCCCATCGGGGAGCGCGGCACGCACGCCGAGCAGCAGGTCGCGGACGCCGCCATAGCGGTACCGTCCGAAGCCGTTGCTGTTCGCAGCGATGATCCCGCCGACGGTCGCGCCGCGCGCGACGTGCGGGGGGTCGAGCGGCAGGAATTGCCCGTGCGTCGCGAGCGCGATTCGCAGCGCGTCGAAGCGCATGCCGGCGCCCACCGTGACGGTGAGGTCCTCGGGCACGTGGTCGACGATCCCGCCGAGCTCCGCCGTCTCGAGGACGACGTCGGTCGGGCGACGCGTACCGACGTGGTCCTTCGTTCCGCCACCGCGGATGCGCACGGTCTGGCGCTCCTCCGAGCACTGGCGAAGGACTTCGGCGCACCGCTCCGGTGTCGTGGGACGCTCAGCGCGCGGCATTCAGGGAGAACTCCTTGCACCGTGACGGTGTCGGGAAGATCTTGCCGGGGTTCGCGAGGCCGAGAGGATCGAACGCGGCCCGCACCCGGTGCATCACGGCCAGGTCGACGGGCGAGTACTGGAGCGGCATGTAGCAGTTCTTCTCCATCCCGACGCCGTGCTCACCGGTGATCGAGCCGCCGACCTCGATGCACATCTCGAGGATCTCCCGGCCGGCCTCCTTCACGCGTTCGACCTCGGCCGGGCCCTTCGAGCCGTCGAACATGATCAGGGGATGCAGGTTGCCGTCCCCGGCATGGAAGACGTTCGCGATGCGAAGGTCGTAGCGCTTGCCGACCTCGATCACGTGGCGGAGGACCTGCGGGAGCTTCGTCCTGGGGATGACCCCATCCTGCACGTAGTAATCGGACGCGAGGCGACCCATCGCGGCGAACGCGCCCTTGCGGCCGGCCCAGAGCTTGTCCCGCTCGAGCGCGGTCGTCGCGACGCGCAGCTCCTGCGCGTGCTCGGCGCGGCAGATGGTCTCGATCCGTTCCATGAGCGCATCGAGCCCATCGCGCACGCCGTCGACCTCGACGAGCAGGATCCCACCCGCATCCAGTGGATAGCCCGCACCGACCGACGCCTCGACGGCCTGCGTCGACAGCTGGTCCATCATCTCGATCGCGCTCGGGACGATGCCCGCGCCGATGATCGCGGACACGGTGTTCGAGGCCTCATCCATCGTCGGGAACGCCGCCATGAGCGTGCGCTTGTCCTCCGGCAACGGCGTGAGCTTCACGGTGATCTCGGTGACGATGCCGAGCGTGCCCTCGGACCCGACGAAGGTACCGACGAGGTCGTACCCGTCGTACTCCAGCGCCTTGCCACCGAGCCGCACCACCGTGCCGTCCGACAGCACGAGCTCGAGCCCCGTGACGTGATTCGTCGTGACGCCGTACGCGAGCGTGTGGGGGCCACCTGAGTTCTCGGCGACGTTGCCGCCGAGCGTGCAGGCCTTCTGGCTCGACGGATCCGGGACGAAGTACAGCCCGTACGGCGCGGCGGCCGTGGAGAGATGGAGATTGACGAGGCCCGGCTGTACCACCGCGCGAAGGTTGGGGGCGTCGATCTCGAGGATCCGGGACATCCGCGCGAACGAGATGACCACGCCGCCCTCTACCGGGATCGCGCCGCCGGACAGCCCGGTGCCCGCGCCGCGCGGGACGAGCGGGACGTGGTGCTCCGCGCAGAAGCGCGCGAGCTTCGAGACGTCGGCGGTCTCGTTCGGCAGCACGACCGCGTCGGGCGTGGCGATGTCGACCGCGCCGTCGTACTCGTAGAGCAGGAGATCCTCGCGCGCCCAGAGCACCTTGTCGTTCCCGAGGAGGTCGCGTAGCCCGCCGGCCAGCTCCGCGCCCCGCAGGCCGGCGCGAACGATCGCCGGCGCCACGGTCACGTCCCCTGGCCCTCGCGCGCTCGGAGGGCGTCCGCCAGATCGCCGGCCGCGCGGCGCATCTGCGGCACGAACTCGACGCATCGCTGTTTCGTGAGACGGCTCGCCGGACCGGAGATCGAGATCGCCGCGATCGGCGCGCCGATCGGGCCGACGGCCACGGCGACGCACCGCACGCCGTCGTCGTACTCCTCGTCGTCGAGCGCGTAGCCCCGCTCGCGTGCCTCGTCCAGGGCCCGCGCGAGCGATGCGCGATCCACGAGCGTCTTGCTCGTGTGCGGTCGGAGCTCCGTCCGGTCGAGGACGGCTTCGCGGCGCGGCTGCGGCAGTGACGCCAGCAGCGCTTTGCCTGCGCCGGTCGCGTGGAGTGGGACGCGGTTGCCGACGACCGTGAAGAGCCGCACGACCTGCGGGCTCGCGGCGGTCTCGATGTACACGGCCATCGTGTCGTCGAGCACGCTCAGGTTCGCCGTCTCTCTCGTGGCCTCGACGAGACCGAGAAGGAGCGGCCGGGCCGCGAGGCGGAGCTCGTTGTAGCGGCTGCGCCCCTCGGCGAGCGTCGAGACCTTGGCCCCCGCGTAGTAGCGGCTGGTGTCCGGGTTCTGCCGGACGTAGCCGCGCCGGAGCAGCGTGGCGAGCAGCCGGTGGACGGTGCTGACGTGGAGCTTCGTGCGCGCCGCAAGGGCGGTGATGCTGACCTCGCCGTCGGCGCCGGCCAGGGCTTCGAGCAGATCGAGGGCGCGATCCACCGATTGGACGGATCGCCGCGAGCGCCGCGGCTCGGTGGCTTCTTTCACGGCTCGGAACTCCCCATCTGAGGAGTGAAATCATAGGCCGGGCTGGCGTTCCTATCCTTTTCACATGCCGAGCGCCGCCGACCGACGCGCCGCCCTCATCGCCCAGGCCGCCTCGTTCCCGGCGTCGCCGGGCGTCTACCTCTTTAAGGACGCGCGCGGCCGCGTCCTCTACGTGGGGAAAGCCGACGTCCTGCGCGACCGGATCCGCAGCTACTTCGGGCCAAGCCTCGACGTGCGCCACGTCCGGCTCGTCGAGCGGGCCGAGCGCCTCGAGTACGTGCTGACCGGGAGCGTCTCCGAGTCATACCTCCTCGAAGCGAACCTCATCAAGCAGCACCGGCCCCGGTACAACATCCGGCTCAAGGACGACAAGTCGTATCCGTACGTGAAGGTCACCGTCGGCGAGGATTTCCCGCGCATCCTGCGCACGCGTCAGCTGGGCGATCGCACCGCGCGCTACTTCGGCCCATACGCGAACGCGAAGTCGGTCGACGAGTCGCTCGATCTCCTGCAGAAGCTCTTCCCGTACCGGACCTGCAAGCTCACGATCGTCGCCGCGGAGGACGGTCGCGGTCGGACGGTGCCGCCGAGCGCGTTGCCGGGCGGCCGGCCGTGTCTCCTCTTCCACCTGAAGCGGTGCACCGCCCCGTGCGTGGGGGCCACGACGCGCGACGAGTATCGCGCGACGATCGATCGGAGCGTGCAGTTCCTCGAGGGCCGCTACGAGGCGCTGGAGCGCGATCTCCGGCGCGAGATGCTGGTCGCGTCGGAGTCGCTCGACTACGAGCGAGCCGGTCTGCTGCGCGACCGCGTCGCGGCGATCGAGCGGACCACCGACCGCCAGGAGATGCACGCGTACAAGGGGGATGACTTCGACGCGCTCGGCGTCGCGCTCGCCGAGGGCGATGCGGCCGTCCAGCTGCTACGCGTACGGGATGGCACGGTGGTCGGCCGCGACCACTTCTTCCTCGAAGGGGCCGAGGGCGCCACCCCCGGCGAGGTGCTTGGCTCGTTCCTGCGGCAGCACTACGCGGCGGCGGCGACGTTCCCGCCTGAGATCGCGGTGCCGGAGGCGATCCCGGATGCCGAGACGTTCATCGCGTTCGCCGAGGAGAAGCGCGGCACCCACGTGGAGCTTCACGTGCCGCAACGCGGCAAGAAGCGCCGGCTCATCGAGCTCGCCGTGCGCAACGCGCAGGACGCCCTCGAGCAGGAGCGCGTGCGTTGGCTCGCGGACAAGGGGAAGACCGAGACGGCCCTCGCCGAGCTCCAGCGCGCCCTCGGGCTCGAGGGCCCGCCGAAGCGGATCGAGTGTTTCGACGTGAGCCATGTCCAGGGCACGAACGTCGTGAGCTCGATGGTCGTCTTCGAAGATGGCCGGCCGGCGAAGCAGAGCTACCGCAGGTTCCGCGCGAAGCTCGGCGACCGCAACGACGACTTCGCGAACATGCGCGACACGCTGCGGCGGCGCTTCGCGCGAAGCGCGGCCGGCGAGAGCGACGCCTGGCCCGTTCCGGATCTCGTCATCCTCGACGGCGGCAAAGGTCAGCTCGCCGAAGGCGTCGGCGCGCTCTCGGACGCCGGCCTGCTGCAGATCCCGATCGCCGCTCTGGCGAAGGAGCGCGAAGAGCTCTTCGTGCCCGGCCGGCCGGACCCGATCCTCCTCCCGCAGCGTTCGCAAGGCCTCTTTCTCGTCCAGCGGATCCGCGACGAAGCCCACCGGTTCGCGGTCACGTACCACCAGCAGGTCCGCGGAAAGCAGGCCACGAAGTCGGTGCTGGACGAGATCGACGGTGTCGGTCCGGCGAAGAAGCGGGCGTTGCTGCGGAAGTTTGGATCGGTCAAGGGGATGCGCGAGGCGACCGAGGCGGAGCTGGCCGGCGTCGCCGGGGTGGGGCCGGCGCTCGCCGAGCGGATCAAACAGGCGATCGAATGATCGCCCTAGGGCCGGCTGCCCTCGATGTCGTCCAGGTGCTCCTTCCGGTGGATCGCCCGCGATAGGTTGAACGGCGGGCCGCCTGCCGCGCGGATCTTCGCGAGCATCGCGTCGCTCAGCGCCTTTACCTTTCCGTCGGCCTCCTCGGCGAGCCGGAGCGCAAGCTGCGCCGCATCGCGTGGCGGAAGCGCGAGACAGAGCGGTTTGGCCGATTCGTTCACCGCCTCGACGTTCTCGGGCTCGTACGTCGAGGGCTCACCATCGGGTCCCCACGTGTCGACCCAGTAGATCGCTCGCGCATCCCAGAAGGCGATGTGCGCGAGCACCGCGGCCACGGTCCAACCGGCAGGCATGGGCTGGCCGAGCTCCGCATCGCTCGATCGGGCGACGAGCAGGCGCAGGCGCTCACGCTCGGCGTCGGTTTCCGCCAGGTAGGTCCGGTCCTCTGACATGCGCCCTCCGGCCGATCGTCCCTGATCGCGTCATTCTGACCGCGCGCGACCCTCCGGCCTGGGTCTCCAGGCGAACCGACGTCAAGGGCGACCTCAACGATCCGCATCCTTGGCTACAGAACGTTGAGTTTGCGTTGACAATCAGTGATTCGAGGGCGAAAGTCGAGCCATGGCAAATCCCGTGATCGGCCGCTGTCCCATCTGCAACGAGTCGCTCCGCGTGGTGCGCCTCGAGTGCGAGAGCTGCGGGACGCGGCTCGAAGGCAGCTTCACCCTGGGCCGGTTCCAGGCCTTGAACGCCGAGCAGCTGGAGTTCCTCGAGACGTTCATCCGCGCGCGCGGCAACTTCAAGGACGTCGAGCGCGAGCTCGGCATCTCGTACCCGACCGTCCGTTCGCGGCTGGACGCGGTCATCCGCGCCCTCGGGTTCCCATCGCAGGCCGAGCCAGACCGTGAGACCGAGCGCCGCAAGGAGATCTTGCGCGAGCTCGCCGAGGGCAAGATCGCGCCGGACGATGCGGCGACGCTGTTGGAGGCCGAATGATGACCAACGAGAACGACGACCGCCGGAAGTCGGCCCGCGAGGAATTCGAACAGGCGCGCGAGCGCTACTACCAGATGCGGGACCAGGAGCGCGAGCTGCGCCAGCAGGAGCGCGAGCACGAGCGGGAGACGCACCGCCAGGAGCGCCAGCGCTCGCGGGATGAACGCCGCACGCTGCGCGACGAGATCCGCCGGAGCGTCCACTCGGGCCTTGGCGGCGATATCGGCCACGACATCGGCCGAAGCATCCGCGAGTCGATGAGCTTCAACCTGGATCTCGGCGACATGGTCGGCGCTGATGAGTACTCGGAGATCGTCGAGCGTGATTTCACCGTTGGTCCGACGCCGCGGCTGCACGTCCGCAACGTGTCCGGGGACACGAAGATCACGGTCGGCGAGGACGGCAAGATCCACGTGAAGGCGCGGAAGCGGGTTCGCGGTACGAGCGAAGAGCGGGCCAAGCGGCTGCTCGAGAACGTGGAGGTGCGGATGGAGCAGGACGGCGACGACGTCATCCTCAAGCCCCACCTGTACGAGCAGGACCGCGGTTGGGCGGACCTCTTCCGGGGCGGCCGCGTCGCCGTCGACTTCGACATCACGGTCCCGCGCGAGCTCCGGCTGGAGGCTCACACGGTGAGCGGGGATCTCGTGGTCACCTCGACGCGCGGTCCGCTGGACGCCCAGAGTGTTTCGGGCGACGTGCGGCTCGCCGATGTCCAGGGTCCGCTGCGCCTGAAGACCGTCAGCGGCGACGCGGTGCTCACCGACTATGCCGGGCAGATCGTCGGGAACACGGTGAGCGGCGATCTCACCCTTGAGCGGGTGCGCCTGCACGGCTCCGAGATCGTCACGGTGAGCGGCGAGATCCGCATCGATGGGGAGCTCGACAAAGCGCGCGAGCACCGGATGAAGACCATCAGCGGCGACATTGACCTGCGGCTGACCGGCGGCTCTTACGACATTCGCTTCAGCAGCATGAGCGGTGATCTCGACAACGAGATGGATGGCCAGGTCAACGTCACCGGCCGGCGCGACAAGCACATCGTCATCGGGAAGGCCGAGACGAAGGTGAGCGTCAAGACGATGAGCGGTGACCTCGAGATCCGTGCGTCCGGCGGCACCTCGCCCGAGACGACGCCAACGGCGCAGGCCGACCAGCCGGAAGACGTCGAGCGGACCGAGCCGGTGGAGCCACCGCAGCCGGCCGCCCCGCCGGTCGACGTTCGTGACCTCCTGGAGCGGGTCGCGCGCGGCGAGGTGAACGTGGACGC
>JALYLX010000064.1 GCA_030773995.1 Chloroflexota bacterium | reverse complement strand
CTCTTGCTGGAGCGGCTCATCCAGCGGGCCCGTCACGTCGAGGTGCAGCTCCTCGCCGACAAGCACGGCGCGGTCATTTGGCTCGGCGAGCGCGACTGCTCGATCCAGCGGCGCCATCAGAAGCTCGTCGAGGAGACGCCCGGCCCCGGCGTCGACGACGCGCTCCGCGCGAGGCTCGGGGCGGCGGCCGTGAAGGTCGCGTCCGCGGCGAAGTACGTGAACGCCGGGACCGCGGAGTTCCTCGTCGCGCCCGACGGGACTTTCGTGTTCCTCGAGATGAACACGCGCTTGCAGGTCGAACACCCGGTCACCGAGCTTGTCACCGGTCTCGACCTCGTCGCGCTCCAGCTGCGCATCGCGGCGGGGGAGCCATTGCCGTTCGGACAGGACGCCATCAGGCGGACGGGCGTGGCGATCGAGCTGCGGATCACGGCCGAGGACCCGTTCGCCGGATTCCTGCCGCAGGGCGGCCGGATCGACTTCGTGCGCGAGCCGAGCGGGCCGGGCATCCGCATGGACTCGGGCCTCGCGGCGCCGCTCACGGTGCCGACCGACTACGACCCGCTGCTCGCCAAGCTCGTCGCCTGGGGCCCCGATCGCGTGACCGCCATCGCCCGGGCCCGCCGCGCCGTCCGCGAGACGATCGTCGCCGGCGTGCCCACGTCGCTGCCGTTCCACTCCTTTGTATTGGGGGAGCGGGACTTCGCCGCCGGTCGCTACGACACCGACTATGTCGCGACCCATTGGGGCCGTCCGAGCCCGCCCGACATCACCGAGGGCGCCGCGGTCGCCGCGGCCCTCGCCGGCATCGCGCGCCTCAGGTCACGGCCGCGGCCGATGGCGGCAGATGCGACGCCGTGGTCGCGGTCGGCGCGCGAGGACATGCTCAGGTGAGATACGCCGTTCGCGCGGGCGATCGTGACCTCGCCATCGAGGTCACGCCCGAAGGCCGGTTCCTGGTCGGTGACCGCGTCCTCGCCGCGGATCTCGCCGAGGTCGTTCCCGGCCGGCTGTGGTCCGTGGTCATCGATGGCGAGGCCCACGAGGTGGCGTTCGTCGGCGCCGATCGCGTGTGGGTGGACGGCGACGAGATCCGGCTCGACATCGCGGACGAGCGCGCCGTCGCCGCCGGTCGCGCCGGCGGACGGGCGGCGAACGCGCGCCAGGAGATCCGCGCGCCGATGCCCGGGCTCCTGAAGCGCGTGCACGTCGCCGAGGGTGCGACTGTGGCCGAAGGGGACGCGCTCGTGACGCTCGAAGCGATGAAGATGGAGAACGAGCTGCGCGCGGCGCACGCCGGCACGGTCGCGCAGATCGCGGTTGCCGAAGGGACGAAGGTGGAGGGTGGCGCGCTGCTGATCGTGATCCGATCGCAGTGAAGCGCCCACGCCTGACCAAGGGCGCCGTCGGACTGGCGCTCACGCTCCTGGTGCTCCTTTCGATCGCCGGCGGGCTCGCGTTCCTCGTCTACCGGCCACAGGCGGCGCTCGATGGCGACAACCGCCTGCTCGGCCTCGACGAGCGGGGCGAGATCGTGCGCGACGGCTACGGCGTCCCGCATATCTACGCGCAGTCCACCCATGACCTGTTCTTCCTCCAGGGGTACGTGACCGCGCAGGACCGGCTGTTCCAGCTCGATCTCTTGCGCCGCACCGGACGCGGCCGCCTCGCCGAGGTGCTCGGCGACGCGGGGCTCGAGACGGACAAGTTCATCCGCACGATCGGCCTCGCCCGCGCGGCGGAGGGCGACGTCGCGCTCCTGTCCGCCGACGCCCGCGCCGCGCTCGACGCGTTCGCCGGCGGCGTGAACAAGCTCATCGAGCAGCGCGGCGATGCGCTCCCGATCGAGTTCGTCCTCCTCGGGTACAAGCCTGAGCCGTGGACCGCGACCGACTCGCTCGTGATCCTGAAGCTCGAGTCGTACGACCTTGCGACGAACTACGGCACCGAGCTGTCGCGCGCGAACGTCGCGGCGCGCGCCGGCCCTGCGGCCATCGCCACGCTGTTCCCCGACGCCGACCTGCTGCCGCCGGCTGCCCTCGACGACGGTACCTGGGCCGCGGTGCGCGACGCGTTCCGCTCGCCGGTGGAGCTGCCGGGGCTCGACGGGCTGCGCGCGCTGTTCGGCGACGCCGGCAACGGGCTTGGATCGAATTGCATCGTCCTGGGCGGCGCGCGCACGGCGTCAGGGACGCCGCTCCTCGAGGGCGACCCGCACCTCTCGGTCCGCAATCCGTCCATCTGGTACGAGATCGGGCTCAACGGCGGCACGTACGACGCAGCCGGGTTCTCGATCCCCGGGCTCCCGGGCATCGCCATCGGCCACAACGCCCACGTCGCCTGGAGCTTCGCCGTCGCGTACACGGACGTGCAGGACTTCTTCGTCGAGCAGCCCGACCCGACGGATCCGCGGCGGTTCATGTTCAAGGGGGTCTCGGAAGCCGCCACCGCGCGCCGCGAGCTGATCACGGTGAAGGGCAAGGCCGATCCGGTGCAGCTCGACGTGCTCGTCACGCGCCACGGCCCGCTCATGCAGGGTGTGCTGAAGAACCAGCTTGCGCCGCTCGCGCTGCGCTGGACCGCGCTCGACGGCGGCCGGTCGCTGGACGCGCTCCTCGGGGCCGCGCGCGCCACGGACTGGTCGAGCTTCCGGACCGCCATGGCGGACCTGTCGGGCGCGACGCTGTCCGCGTGCTACGCGGACGTCGACGGCCACATCGGGTACGTGCTCGCGGGGGCGTTGCCCGATCGCCTGAAGGGTGACGGCCGGATGCCGGTGCCCGGATGGACCGGCGAGTACGAGTGGCGCGGCACGCTGCCGGCGAGCGCGAACCCGAGCCGCGCGGATCCACCCGACGGTTACATCGTGAACGCGAACGACCGGCCGGTCACCGATCCGAGCTCGGCCGCATACATCGGCGAGTGGGACCCCGGATTCCGCGCCGGCCACCTCCTCGCGGCGGTGCGAGACCTGAAGGGCGCGACCATCGAGACGCTGCGCGCGATCCAGACGGACTACACGTCGCCACCGGTGGCTGCCTTCCGAGACGCGATCCTCGCCGCGACTCCCCGGTCGCCCCTCGCGGCAACGGCGCGGGAGCTCGTCCGTCGCTGGGACGGGACGCTGTCGGTGGATTCCGCCGCCGCCGCGATCTACGAAGCGTGGATCGTCCACATGATCGACCGCACGTTCCACGACAAGCTCGGCGACGCGGTGTACCTCGACTACCTCACGAATGGACGCCCGACGTTCGCGCTGTACAAGATGCTCGCGCGGCCGAACGACCCGTGGTTCGTTGCCCTTGGCGATCCGGCCGTGCGCGGCCGCGACGATGTGAGCGCTGTCGCGCTCGACGACGCGGCCGCCGAGCTCCGGGACCGCCTCGGTGCCGACTCTACGAAGTGGCGGTGGGGCACGCTGCATACCGTGACGTTCGCGCACCCGCTGTCGCCTGGCCTGCCCGGTCCGCTCCGGGCGCTGTTCGACATCGGGCCCTACGAGCGCGCCGGTGACGGTTACGCGGTGAACAACGGCGCGTACTCGCTCGCGACGCCGTACACCGTGCGGAGCCACGCGTCCGAACGGATGCTCGTGGATCTTGGCGACCTGGACAATTCACGCGCGGTCCTGCCGACCGGTGAGTCGGGCCAGCCGCTCTCGCGGCACTGGGGCGATCAGACGCCGCTCTGGCTGCGTGGCGAGCTCCATCCGATGTGGTTCACCCGTGGGCGCATCCCCGACCCCGACACGCTCATCCTTCGCGCGCGGTGACGCCTAGCATCGAAGCGTGAGCGAGCGCGGCGAGTTCAAGACGACGTACGGCGAGCCGGTGCCGTCCTACGGGACGGCCGATGCGGAGTACGACGCGGCCGTCGAGCGGCTTGGCTACCCGGGCGAGCCGCCGTTCACGCGCGGTGTGCAGCCGACGATGTATCGCAGCCGCCTGTGGACGATGCGGCAGTACGCAGGCTTCGGGAGCGCCGAGGAGTCGAACGCGCGCTACCGCTATCTCCTCGCGCAGGGCCAGACCGGGCTGTCCGTGGCCTTCGACCTCCCCACCCAGATGGGGTTCGACGCGGACGACCCGCGGGCCGAGGGGGAGGTGGGGAAGGTCGGCGTCTCGATCTCGTCGATCGACGACTTCGCGCTCCTGTTGAAGGACATCCCGCTCGATCGGGTGACGACCTCGATGACCATCAACGCCACGGCCGCGATCCTCCTCGCGATGTACGTCGCCGTGGCGCAACGCCAGGGCGTGCCGCTCGAGCGGATCGGCGGCACGACCCAGAACGACATCCTCAAGGAGTACATCGCGCGCGGCACGTACATCTACCCGCCGCGGCCGTCGATGCGGCTCGTGACGGACGTCTTCGCCTACTGCGCCGAGCATCTGCCGCGATGGAACACGATCAGCATCTCCGGGTATCACATCCGGGAGGCCGGCGCGGACGCGGTGCAGGAGCTGGCGTTCACGTTCGCGAACGCGATCGCGTACGTGCAGGCGGCGGTGGATCGCGGGCTCGCGGTCGACGAGTTCGCCGGGCAGCTCTCGTTCTTCTTCGCCGCGAATGCGACGCTCATCGAGGAGGTCGCGAAGTTCCGGGCGGCCCGGCGGATCTGGGAGCGGATCATGCGCGATCGATTCGGGACCGCCGATCCGGCGTCGCTCGCCCTGCGGTTCCACACCCAGACGATGGGCTCGACACTGACCGCGCAGCAGCCGCGGAACAACATCGTCCGGACCACGATCGAGGCCCTTGCCGCGGTGCTCGGCGGGACGCAGTCGCTGCACACGAACGCGTACGACGAGGCGCTGGCGCTCCCGAGCGAGGAGTCCGCGCGCATCGCGCTTCGGACGCAGCAGCTCATCGCCGAAGAGTCCGGCGCGGCCGACACGATCGACCCGCTCGGCGGGGCCTACCTGATCGAGAAGCTCACCGCGGACATCGAGGAACGGACCTTTGCGGAGCTCGCGCGCATCGACGAGCTCGGTGGCGCGCTGGCCGGGATCGAGCGCGGCTACCAGCAGCGCGCGATCGAAGATTCGGCCTACCGCTACCAGCGCGAGGTCGAGACGAAGACCCGGATCATCGTTGGCGTGAACGCGTTCCAGACCCAGGGCGACGAGGCGAAGATCACGACGCTCAAGGTCGACGAGTCGGTCGCCGCGCGTCAGCGCGAGCGCCTGGCCGCACTGCGACAGCGCCGCGACGCCGCACGGGTCGACCACCTGCGCGCGGACCTCCGCGCCGCTGCGCAGGGGACCGCGAACCTCATGCCGCCGATCGTCGCGGCGGTCGACGGCGCCGTCACGCTCGGCGAGATCTGCACCGACCTGCGCGCGTCATTCGGGTCGTACGTACCGGCGGACCGCGGATGATCGCGGAGGCCGGTGAGCTCCACCATGTGGCCGTGGTCGTGTCGTCGATCGCGGAGTCGCTTCCGTTCTACCGTGACACATTGCACATGCGTGCAGGCACGGTGCATGAGATCGCCGAACAGCGCGTGCGCGTCGTCTTCCTGGCCGCACCGAACGCGCGCATCGAGCTCATCGAGCCGACCGACACCGAGTCAGGCGTCGCGCGGTTCCTCGCCGAGCGCGGGAGATCGACGCTGCATCACGTTTGCTTCGCGGTCGACGATCTTCGGACGACGCTTCGGGCGCTCGAGGCCCGGGGGATGGAGCTGATCGACCGTGAGCCGCGACACGGGGCGGAGGGCGACGTGGCATTCCTCCACCCGCGGGCCTCCGGCGGCGTGCTCGTGGAGCTGATCGATCGGGCCAGCCTCGAAAGACCGCATACTTCATAGCGTGGGACCACGGGTCGTCGCGACACTGTGCGGGCATGATCGGCCCACGTGCGTGCGCGCCCGCGCGGAGTACCTGGCGGCGCTCCGGGGCGCGGGCCTCGACGTGATCGCGCTCGATCCCCATGACGCGGTCCCGGAAGACTTCGACGCGCTGTGCCTCACCGGCGGTGGCGACATCGAGCCGTCTCGCTACGGCGAGCCCGCCGCCGCGGAGACGGACGACGTCGATCCGGCGCGCGATGCGCTCGAGCTTCGCCTGCTACGCGACGCGCTCGACCGCGACATCCCGGTCCTCGGCATCTGCCGCGGCTTCCAGCTGATCAACGTCGCGAAGGGCGGCAGCCTCGTCCAGCACGTCGACGGGCACAGCCGGTCGCAGGGCGCGGTCCGTTCGCATGAAGCCGTTCCCGCCGCGGGCTCGCTCCTCGCCGGCGCGACGAGCGATCGGGCGCACGTCGTGAACTCGAGCCACCATCAGGCCGTCACCGACGCCGTCCTCGCGCCAGGTCTCGTTCCGACGGTTCGCATCGACGGCCTCGTCGAAGCCTTCGAGGACCCGGCCCACCGCTGGTTCGTCGCGGTCCAGTGGCACCCCGAGCGCACCGCGGAGGTCTCGGCCGAGGCGACGCGCATCTTCCGCTCGTTCGCCGACGCGGCGTCCCGCGAGCCCGCTCGGGCGCGGTGATCGCGGAGCCCGCACCGCCGCTTCGCCGGCGAACCGTTGACGTGGCGCTCGAAGCGCGCGTCCGGCGCTGGACCATCGAGGAGCGTGACGCTCGGGTGACCCTCGTCGAGTCGGCGACCGTGTCGGGCGGCGAGCCGATCCCGGCCGAGATCGCGAGCGACCGCATCCGGGTCAGCTATGGCGGCCACATGCGGGTCGCGGTGCTGGCCGGCGGGTCCGTCGACCTCGAGCACGTGCTGCGTCGCGCCGTCCTCGCGTCGGGTGCGGAGCTCGTCCTCCTCCTTCGCGGGGACGATGCCCGATCGTTCGTCGAGCACGCGGCGGCACTCCGGGACGCGCGCCCCGATCTGGTGCTCGCGGTCGTCGCCGACCGCGGCGAAGCGGACGGGATCGTCGACCTTGTCGAAGCGCTGCGCCTCGGCTGCGCGGACCACACGCCCGCGCCGCGCCTCGTCGTCGCGGGCGAGCCGCGCGCGGCCCTGCGGGTG
>JALYLX010000063.1 GCA_030773995.1 Chloroflexota bacterium | reverse complement strand
ACGAACGTAGACCGAGAGATGCGTCATCTCGCGGTAGCTGTCGATCATCTCGTGCTGCGACAGCGCGGTCCCGCAACGCGCGCACCACGGCATCGAGCGGTGACCCTTGTACAGCCAGCCACGCTCTTGGCAGATCTTCAGGACATGCCAGATGTGCGAGATGTTGTTGTCGTCGTACGTGTAGTACGAGTTGTCCCAATCCATCCATTGCCCGAGCCGGATGGACTGCTTCGTGATCGCGGCCGCCGAGCGATCGACCCGCGCGCGACACGCGTCGGAGAACCGGTCGATCCCGTAGGACTCGATGTCTCGCTTGCTGTTGAGATTGAGCTCGCGCTCGACCTGGACCTCCACCCAGAGCCCCTGGCAGTCGAACCCATTCTGGTAGCGCTGGTCCTTGCCGAGCATCGCCTGGTACCGCTGGTAGATGTCCTTGTACGTCCGCGACCAGCCGTGGTGGATCCCCATCGCCTCCACGTTCGCCGTGATCGGGCCGTCGTAGAAGGAGAACCGCTCGCGCCCTGCGTTCTTCTTGCGGAGAGCGTCGAAGGTGCCCTCGCGCTCCCAGAGCCCCAGCACCCCGTGCTCGAGCTCCGGAAGGTCGACGCTCGACCCGACCGCCGCAAATCTCGTCTTCTCGGTGACCACGAACCCTCCGGACATGAAAAGACCGTCCCGGTCATGGGACGGTCGGTCGGACCGCGGTACCACCCAACTTCGGCGCGCAGTCGGCTCGCCGCGCTCGATCCCGCCTCTAACGGTGCGGCTCCGTCCGCGTCTAGTGGCCCCAGCGGCGCTGGGCGTTCTTGCGGAGGCTCGGGGTGGATGGCCCCTCAACGCCTGTCGATGCGAAGTGTACGCGACGAAGGGCCGGTCGTTCGGGCACTTGACATATCTATATCGGACCGATATATACGTGATGCATGGGGGTGTCAGGTATGGCGAAGACGAAGACGCGGACCCGCGTAGATGCGACGGTGCTCGACGCGCCCGCTTTCGGACGCGCTGCAAAACAGGCGACCGAGAAGGACCAGACCGTGTCGTACTTCGCGATCGACCTGGACGGGATCTACTCGTTGAACGCCGAGCTCGGGCGGCCGGCTGGGGACCGGCTGATCGGCGGGACGATCCACGCGCTCACGCGGGCCGCGGGAGACGAGAAGTGGAGCATCGGTCGGGTCGGCGGGGATGAGTTCACGGTCCTCCTGCCTGGGGTCGCGCTCGAGCAGGCATTCCTGCGTGCCGAGAGACTCCGGGCGAACATCGACGAGGCGTTGCGGAAGGCCGTGCCCGAGCGACGCTGCACGGCGAGCATCGGCGTGGCGAACTATCCCCGCGACGCGAAGAACGCCGACGAGCTCGCCCGGAAGGCCGGACTCGCGCTGTACGCCGCGAAGGAGCAGGGCGGCGACGCGGTCAGCCTCACCCCCGGCGAGAACATGGTCCTGCGCTCCTCTTATTACGCGACGCCGCAGCTCGGGCGGCTCAAATCCCTCGCCGAGCGCCACAAGAAGAAAGAGGCGGTCCTGCTCCGCGAGGCGCTGGACGATCTGCTGCGCAAGTACGATCGCGCGTCGTAGTGCATGCTGGCCCCTTCTCGCGCATCCCCCGTCACCTGACCGCTGCGATGCGGAGCGAGATCGACGCGCTCGCCGGGCGGTTCGGCACGCCCGTCAGCCGCGACGTGGCTCTCGATGACATCGCGTTCGACCCGGTGGGCAACCCGTCGCGCTTCGCGGAAGTCTGCATGGTGGTCCGCCGGCCGACCGGCAACGTGCTCCTCTCGATCAAGACGTTCTATCCACGCGGCGCGTATCGCCTGCCGACCGGGGGCATCGACGAGGACGAGCCGATCCTCGACGCCGTCATCCGGGAGACGCTCGAGGAGACCGGGCTCACCGTTGCGGTGAAGCGGTTCCTCGCGTCGCTCACCTACCACAACGGCCCGACCGGACCGCCGGTGTTCCACACCTTTGCGTTCCTGCTCGACGACCCGAGCGGCGCACCGGTGACGCCGCTCGACGACCACGAACAGATCGAGTCGTACATCGAGGTCCCGGTCGGCGAGCTCCCGCACGTCGCGGAGCGGCTGGAGCGGATCCCGCCGGCCGGTGCGCCGGGGATCCCGAACTGGGATGCCTGGGGCCGCTTCCGGGCTCACGTGCACCGGGCGGTGCACGAGGCCTTGAGCCGCTAGAAGCGGTCGAAGCGGAAGAAGCGCACCGCGAGGAGAAAACCGATCGCGGTCCACACGAGCAGCCCGAGGAGCTGGGCCCGCACGTCCCACAGCGTTGCGCCCTGCACCGAGATCTCGCGCAAGGCATCGTTCAGGAACGTGAGCGGCAGCAGATTCGTGACCGGCCGGATGAGCTCGGGCGCGGCCTCCTTCGAGAAGAACACGCCGGAGAAGAAGAACTGCGGCAGGGTGATGAGCTGCGCGATGGCCGGCACCTGGTTCTCCGTCTCGGCCCATCCGGCCAGGGCGAAGCCGATCGTGAGGAAGAGGACCGCGCCGAACAGCGAGACGAGTAGTAAGGGCAGGATCCCGCCGAGTGGATGGACGTCGAACAGGAACACCGAGACGGCGAGCATGATCAGCACCTGCAGCGTGGCCATCACCAACCGCGTGATCACCTGGGCGACCAGGAACGTGGCGGGCTTCAGGGGCGTCGCCATGATCCGGCGCAGCACGCCGCGCCGCTTGTCGACCACGAGCGCGAACGCGACCGAGAAGATGGCGAGCTGCATGACGTTCACGCCGAGGATGCCTGGGACGAGGAAGTCGACGTATCGGAGCCGGACCCCCTGGACGTCCTCGACCTTCAGGTTGACCACGGGCGCGGTCTGGTTCACCGCGTACGAGAGCCGGGTGATGACCTCATTGATGATCGACTCGCCGACGGACACCTGTTGCGGCCGCGCGTCGTTGCCGTACATCGTGAGGGTGGGCACGGGCTGACCCGCGCGGGTCGGAGCGATGGCGAAGTCCTTCGGGATCACCAGGAGCATGTCGAGCTCGGTGCGCTTCAGCTGCGCCAGCGCGGCGTCCGCCGACACGTGCTTGATCGACAGCGTGTCGATGCCCTCGAGCGTCGTGACGAGCTGTTGGCTCGCCGCGCTGTTCGCCTGGTCGTCGATCGCGAGCGAGACCTTCCCGAACGCACCGAGGTTGAGCGAGCCGAAGATGAGCAGGAGCATGAGCGGCACGACGAGCGAGAAGAACATCGCCGTGCGGTCGCGCACGTACGCGCGCAGGTACATGACCGTGAGCCGCAGCGCCTGCTCGATGCCCATCAGTCCTCCCGCAGCTCGTGACCGGTCAGGTCGAGGAAGACGTCCTCGAGGGTCGCCTGCTGCTGGACCACCGGCTTGGTGAAGCCGCGTCCGAGCAGCGCGGTGATGAGCGCACGCGGCGGGTCCATCGCGATGATCTGGCCGTGATCCATCACCGCGACGCGGTCGCAGAGCACTTCGGCTTCGTCCATGTAGTGCGTCGTGAGGAAGACCGTCGTGCCGGATTGCCGGATGCCGCGGACGAGCTCCCAGAGGTTCCGCCGGGCCTGCGGGTCGAGGCCGGTGGTCGGCTCGTCCAGGAAGAGCACGCGCGGCCGGTTCACGAGCGCGGTCGCGATCGAGAGCCGCTGCCGCTGGCCGCCGGAGAGCTTCTCCTGACGCTGGCCGGCCTTGTCGGCGAGGTCCACTTCCTTCAGCAGGGCCATCGCGTCGACGGTCACGCCGTAACAGAGGGCGAACAGCTCGACGGTCTCCTTCGCGGTGAAGTTCTCGGGGAACGCGCTCTGCTGCAACTGCACGCCGACGCGCTCCTTGGCCTTCTGCGGCTCCTTCGAGACGTCGATCCCGTCGACGATGGCTTCCCCACCGTCGGCCTTCCGGAGACCCTCGAGGATCTCGACCGTGGTCGTCTTCCCCGCGCCGTTCGGTCCGAGCAGACCGAAGACCTCGCCCTGGAGGACCTCGAACGAGATACCGCGGACGGCTTCGATGTCGCCGTAGCGCTTGCGGAGATCGCGGACGGTGACGATGGCGGTCATTCGGTCGTTCACTATCAGTGCGCGACGAATGCCCGCAATGCCAAGTCGTATCCATAGAGGGCGACCGGGAACAGGACCACCGCGACCACGACGATGCGCACGATCACCGGATGCGGCCGCCGAAGCCGCGTGTACGTCACGACGAGGGCGATCGCGACGAGACCAAGGAGCGGGACCTGGACGACCCAATGCAGCAGGTCCTGGCCCGGTTCGACGAGGAGCGTGTAGACGATCGCACCGGTGAGGCAGCCACTCGCGAGGCCGATGACGGCGTAGACCCCGGCGTTCCGCACCGGATCGCGTAGCGCCAGCGCCAGTCCCAGACCGAACGCCAGCAGCATGGCCGACAACATGCGTTGGTAGGCGTCGTGGTGCGGGGTGAACAGGAACGCCTGGGGAACGACGACCGACAGGATCACCGGCGCGAGGAACGCGACGGCGCAGACGATCCCGACGACGCGCGCGCCACGCAGGGTGGCGGTGTCGACGGGCCGGACGCGCTCCACCCGCTATACGCTACGGGTCCCATGGGGAGCCCGCGCGAACCCTGGTCGTGCGCGCGCTGCTCGACCTTGAACCTCTCGCACGCGCGATCGTGCCGGCGCTGTGGCAACGCGCCCGGGGTCCTGTTGACGCGAGGCGGAGCAGGCTGGCCCGGACTCGCGGCGATCTGCAGCGCGTTGCTGCCAGGCCTCGGCCAGCTCTACCTGGAGCGGTGGGTCCGCGCGGCGATCGTCTTCCTGATCCCGATCCTGGCGATCGCGCTCGGTGGCGCGTTCATCGCGACCTTCGACCCGCTCACGTCCTTCGTGGTGCGTCACGCGGTCGTCTTCGCCTTGGCGGTCGTCGGCGGTCTCCTCCTGTATCACCTGTGGGTCGTGGCCGATGCGTTCGCCGGTGGCTTCCGTCACGGCCACTCGTTGCGCGGCAAGCACGCCGCGGACTACTTCGCCCTCGGTGTCGTGACCGTCGCCCTGATCGTGGGCTACGGCGGCGTGTACCGCGGCGCGAACGCCTGGGCCGGACTCGCGGCGAAGGTGTTCGCGCCCGTCGCCGGCGCGACGGCGCGCGGCGTGACCACGTCCTTCGACGTGCCTCCGTGGAACGGCCGCGAACGGCTGAACGTGCTGATCCTCGGGATCGACTCACGCGGCGTCGCCACGGATACCCAGAACACCGACACGATGATCGTGCTCTCGGTGGATCCGGTGAACCGCACCGCGGCGATGCTGTCGGTGCCCCGGGACACGCTGGCGGCGATCCCCGGCCACGGCAGCGCAAAGGTCAACGCCGCGTTCGCGTTGGGCGGACCGGATCTCGCCCAAAAGACCATCGAAGGCCTGCTCGGGATCCGGATCAACAGCTACGCCCTCGTCAACTTCGAGGCCTTCACCCAGATCGTGGATTCCGTCGGTGGGGCCCTGGTCGACGTGAAGCGCCCAATCCGCGATGAGTCCTACCCGACCCCTGACTTCGGCGTCGAGCGCCTCGACATCCAGCCTGGGCCGCAGCTGATGCCCGGCGACCTCGCGTTGAAGTACGCGCGCTCACGCCACGACAGCAACGACTTCTCGCGTGCGCGGCGCCAGCAGGATGTCATCTCGGCGATCCGCGCGCGACTGTCGGCGGACGGGATGCTCGCGCGGCTCCCGGGGATCGTCAACGACGTCGGCTCCGCCGTCGAGACGAACTTCGACCCGGCGAACATCCTCCCGCTCGCCGGGCTCGGGGGCGGCATCCCCGCGAGCGACATCAAGAGCGAGGTGCTGCTGCCGTGCGGCGGTGATTCGCCGCACTGCGAGCTGAGCGAGGACAACACCGGCCTCGGCTACTACCTCATCCCGGACAAGGCCAAGATCGCGAACCTGGTCGCGGAGCTCTTCTACGACCCGCAGGTCCGCCAAGAAGGCGCGCGCATCGAGGTTCGCGGCACCGGCACCAGGAACACCGCCGCTCAGGATGTCGCGGACCGGCTCGCCGCGCGGGCGTTCGGCGTCGCGCGAGTGACGACGGGCGCTTCGGGCCATTCCGAGATCCTCGTCAAGAACAGCGCCAAGCGATACACGGCCGACCAGCTGTCCGTGCAGCTCAGCGGGCTCCCGGTGCGGGACGCGACGTCTTCGGAGCAGACCGATGCGGATATCGTCGTCGTCGTCGGCACGGACTTCAAAGGTCTGGCGACGGACCTGCAGCGCTAGGAGGCCAGCATGCCGCTCAAGAAGCAGCTCGCCGGACTGAAGCGGTTCGCGGAGATCGTGGACACGAGCTCGAAGGACGCCAGCCGCGCGCGGAAGATATCGCGTAGCCCGAAGATGCAGCAGGAGATCAGCGACGATCGCCGGAAGGGCCTCGCCAAGAACTTCAAGACCGTGCGGCAGGCGATCGCGGATCGCGACACCGCCGCCAAGCAGAAAGCGAAGAAGGCGAAGGCGCGCTAGGTCGGCGAGCCCCGCTAGGTCGGCGAGCCCCGCTAGGTCGGATAGACCGGGGTCACCCACTCCCTGTAGCGGTCGCTGTTGCCCCTCACCGCGTCGAAGTAGATCCCGCTCAGCTTCTGGGTGATCGGACCGACCGCGCCGTCGCCGACCCGGCGGTGGTCCACTGAGGTCACCGGTGAAAGCTGCGCCCCGGTCCCGCAGAGGAAGAGCTCGTCGGCGATGTACAGCTCGGTGCGGTCGATCGAGCGGACCTCGACCGGGATCGCGAGGTCACCCGCGATCCGGATGAGGCTCGCGCGAACGATCCCTTCGAGGATGTTGTCGCTCACCGGCGGCGTGATGAGCGTGCCGTCGCGGACCATGAAGAGGTTCTCCGCGCTGCCCTCGGAGACGTGGCCGTCGTTCGTGAGCACGATCGCCTCGTCGAAGCCGGCCTCCTGGGCTTCCGTCTTGGCGAGCGCGGCGTTCACATACGAGCCTGTGATCTTGCTGCGCGCGGGGATGGCGTTGTCGTCGATGCGCCGCCAGCTCGACACGCCGCAGCTGATGCCGCGGTCGATGTCGATGTACGTGCCGAACGGGATCGCGAAGACCGTGAACGCCGACTCGAGGTCGTGGAGCCGCACGCCGATCAGCTCGCTGCTCTTGTACACGAGCGGCCGCACGTAGCAGTCCTCGCGGTAGCCGGAGCGGCTGAGGAGCTCGACCGTGATGCCGACGAGGCGCTCGGCCGGGTACGGCAGATCGAGCCGCATGACCCGGCAGGACTGATGGAGGCGGCGGTAGTGCTCGAGCAGGTGCAGTCCGTACAGCTGCTGGCGGTCGGCGTTCCAGTACGCCCGGATCCCCTCGAAGACGCCGGTCCCGTAGTTGAACGCATGGGTGAGGACGCTCACCTTCGCGTCGCGCAGGGGAATGAACTCGCCGTTGAAGAACGCCAAGGCGGTGTCGGGCGCCGCCCCGCGCCGAAGCGGGTTCGTCGGCCGGGTCAGCTCCTTCACCATGGCGCAGGTCCCTCCGTCTTGCTGTCAGCCGGACGCGGCTGACGCATCGGCCGTGCCGTTGTTCAGCAATTCTGCCACCAGCCCTGTTCTCCTTCCGAACAGCCCGTACTTCCGGCGCCTTGCACGGTTTGGACCGACCGGCCTACGATGCCGCCGGTCTGACCACGTGATTGGTCTGACCAGCGCCGTCCTTTGGAAGGGCCTCGGGTAGCAACAGCGGGAGGTCGCGTCGATGCGGAATCTGGTGGGTCGGTCGATCTCGCTCGGCATCGCAGGGCTGCTCGTCGCCACAGCATGCGGCGGAGCCGGAGGGGGCGCTACGACAGCGCCGACGACAGGAACGTCCGGGGGCTCGCCGACAGCGGCGGCGCTCGTGGCTCCGACGAAGCCCGTCGAGTTCGTCATCAGCACGGCGCCGGGCGGTGGCTCGGACATCTACGCGCGAAAGATGCAGTCGATCATCGACACGCTGAAGCTGTCGCCGCAGCCGGTCACGCCGGTGAACAAGGACGGCGGCTCCGGCGCGGTGGCGTTCCAGTACGTCTACGACCACAAGGGTGACTCGAGCCAGATCATGATCACCCTCAACTCGTTCTTCACGACGCTCATCGTGCAGAAGCTCCCGTTCAAGGGCACGGACTTCACGCCGGTCGCGAACCTCGCCCTCGACCCGTTCTATCTCTGGGTGAACGAGGACAGTCCGTGGAAGACCGCCGGCGACTTCGTCGCCGCGGCCAAGGCTGACTCCCTCGTGGTCGCCGGGACCGGGTCCAAGCAAGAGGACGAAGCCCTCTTCGACCGTATTCAAACGACGGCCGGGACGAAGGCATTCAAGTTCGTGCCGCAGTCGGGCGGTGGCGCGGTCGCCACGGCCCTCGCGGGCCACCAGGGCGGCGTCGTCGCGACGGTGAACAACCCGAGCGAGGGCAAGAGCCTCTATGGCGGCACGCCGCGCAAGCTGCGCCCGCTCTGCACGTTCGAGCCGGCCACCCCGACGACCGGCACGTTCGCGGGTCTTGCGACGTGCACCTCGCAGGGCCTCGCGATCAGCGACTACTACATCATGCGAGCGATCATGGCCGCGCCCGGACTTTCCGCGGGGCAGCAGGCGTTCTGGGTGGACGTCTTCAAGAAGGTGTACGACTCGCCCGACTGGAAGCAGTTCATGACCGACAACAACCTGAACCCGGCCTTCAAGTCGGGCGCTGAGTTCCAGACGATGGTCGCCGACTATCAGAAGGTCCACGAGGACATCGCCAAGCAGTTCAACTGGGTCCAATAGCGGTTTGAGGCCGTATCAGGTCGCGACGGCGGTCGCGTTCATGTTCGTGGCCGCCGTCGCGATGATCGATTCCCGCGCGGGCGCGATGGTCGACACCACTGGCACCCAACCCGGCGGCATCGGAGCGGGTTTCTACCCGTTCTGGTCCGCGTTCGTGGTCTTCGCGTGCGCCGCGGTCATCGCCTACAGGGCCTGGCGCGGTCCCGAGGGCGCCCCGGCGTTCGAGGGCCGCGAGGGCGTCTACGCCGTGCTCAAGCTCGTTATCCCGATGGTCGTGGCGACCGTGGCGATCAAGTGGCTCGGCTTCTACATCGTCAGCGGCCTGTACATGGGCCTCTTCGCGCGCTGGATCGGCCGGTACAACTGGCTGTGGGTGCTCATCCTCACCGTCGGCATGCCGGCCGCGATCTACGGCGCGTTCGAGCTTGGCTTCCGGGTCTCACTTCCGAAAAGTTTCCTCTACGACCTTGGGGTCTTGCCGTTCTGATGAGTCTCCACCGTAGAGAGGTTTCAAAATAGAATTCTTCAACGTCTTCGGCGATCTCGCCGGTGGCTTCGCCACGGCCCTCCAGCCGTTCAACATCTTCATGCTGTTCATCGGCGTCATGCTCGGCCTCATCGTCGGCGTGCTGCCCGGGCTGGGCGGCACGAGCGCCGTCGCGATCCTGCTCCCGATCACCGTGATCATCGCCCGGACCAGCCCGACGAGCGCGGTCATCCTGCTTGCCGGCGTGTACTGGGGCGCGCTGTTCGGCGGCGTGGTGACCTCGATCCTGTTCAACATTCCGGGCGAGCCGTGGTCGGTGGTCCTGCTGTTCGACGGCTTCCCGCTCGCGAAGCGCAAGGGCAAGCCGGGCGTGGCCCTCGCGTCGTCGTTCTTCGCGTCGTTCGTCGGCGCGTTCCTCGCGACGGTCATGTTCACGTTCTTCGCCCGCGCGCTCGCGGACTTCGCGCTCTCGTTCGGCCCGCCGGAGCTGTTCGCCGTCTTCATCATGTCGTTCGCGACCCTCGTCGGCCTGGGCGCCGAATCGCCGGCAAAGGCCGTGATGATGATCGGCTTCGGGCTGCTCCTCGCCGCGGTCGGCTTCGACACGATCACCGGACAGCCGCGACTGACGTTCGGCCAGATCGGCATCCTCTCGGGCATCAGCTTCGTGCCGGTGACGATCGGTCTCTTCGGCATCGGCGAGATCCTCGCGTCAGCGGAGGAATCGGGGATCGGCTTCATGGAGCGCCTCTCCGCGAAGGTCGGATTCAGCGACCTCATGGAGACCCTCGGGGAGCTGCGCAAGCGGATCTGGCTCGTCGTCTCGACCGGGATCATCGGCTTCTGGTTCGGCATCCTCCCCGGGCACGGCGCGACGGCCGGATCGTTCCTCGGCTACGGCCTCGCGCGGCAGTGGTCGCGGAACAAGGAGAACTTCGGGAAGGGCGAGATCAGCGGGATCATGGCCCCGCAGGCCGCGGCCGACGCCGCCGCGGTGGGATCGCTCGTCCCGATGATCGCGCTCGGGGTGCCCGGCTCGCCCACCTCGGCGGTGATCATGGCCGGGCTCTTCATCTGGGGGCTCACCCCGGGACCGCTGCTGTTCACGGAGCACCACGACTTCGTCTGGGGCCTCATCGCGAGCATCTACCTCGGGCATCTCCTCACCTTCGTGATCTGCCTGCTCGCGGTGCCGCTCCTCGCGTCGATCATGCGGATCCCGTACGCGATCCTCACGCCGTTCATCGTCCTCATCTCGGTGATCGGCGCGTACTCGCTGAACAACAGCATGCTCGACGTGTTCATCACCATCATCTTCGGCCTCGTCGGCTACTGGCTGCGCAAGATGAAGTACCCGCTCGCGCCGCTGGTCGTCGCGATCGTCCTGGGGGACTCGACCGAGAAGACGTTGCGGCAGTCGCTCATCGCGAGCGGCGGGAATCCGCTGATCCTCGTCCAGTGGCCGATCGCGACGATCCTCATGTCGCTCGCGGTCATCCTCCTGCTCCTCCCGATCATCCGCGCCATCCGCTCCCGGGGACGCCGCGCCGACGCCGCGATCGACAAAGACACCCTCGCCACCGCGATCGACTGAGGCGTGAGCCCGGTCGACGCGCTCCTCCTCGTTGCCGCGTTCGCCCTGATCCTCGTCGGCGCCGAGCTGTTCACGAACGGCGTGGAGTGGCTCGGACAGCTCCTTGGCATGAGCGAGGGCGCGACGGGCAGCATCCTCGCCGCCATCGGGACCGCGACACCCGAGACGCTCGTTCCGATCGTGGCGATCCTGTTCACCCAGAGCGTCGAGGCGGACGACATCGGCGTCGGCGCGATCCTCGGCGCGCCGTTCATGCTCGGCACCCTGGTCATGCTCCTCATCGGCGCGACCGCATACGCGCTGCGCCGCAGGCGCGGGCGCGACACGCTCCGCGTCGACCGGGCCCACGCCTCGCGCGATCTCGGCTTCTTCCTCGTCATGTACAGCGGCGCGCTGGCGATCGCCCTCATCCCGCCGCTCCGCGACGTCAAGGGGATCCTCGGCTGGGTCTTCCTCCCCGCGTACTTCGTCTACCTGTACCTGGTGCTCCGGACGCCGACGGCGAGCGAGTCGGACGTCGAGGAAGCGGCTGAGGAGATGGAAGCCTTCGATGCCCTGAGCGTCGCGACGTACCTGCGCCGCGTCGGCGCACGGCTGGATCCGCGCCGGCCGCCGGCGTGGCTCATCGTCGCGCAGACCCTCATCGCATTCGGCGGCATCCTCCTCGGGGCGAAGATCTTCGCCGCGTGGATCGACGCGTTCTCACACGCGATGGGTTTCAACGCGCTGCTCGTCGCGCTCCTGCTGGCGCCGCTCGCGACCGAGCTCCCCGAGGCCGCGAACAGCCTCATCTGGACGAAGGACGGCAAGGACGTGATCGCGCTGGGGAACGTCGCCGGTGCGATGGTGTTCCAGTCGACGATCCCGGTGACCGTGGGGGTGCTCTTGACGCCGTGGGTCCTCGGACCGTTCGGCACCGTCGCGGCGTTCTTCGCGCTCGCGTCGGGGGCGTTGATCTTCGTCCAGCTGCGCTTCCGGACCCGCGGCGACGCGCTCCCCCTCTCCTCGCTCGTGGTCGGGGGCAGCCTCTACGTCGTCTTCATCCTCTACGTCGTGCGGAGCGCGCTGCTCGGCTGATCGTCCAGCGCGACCCGTCGGACGAGCCAGCCGGCGGTGGTCCCCTGCACGAGCAGCGTCACGAGGACGATGCCGAACGTGATCCGCTGCAGGAGCTCCCGCTCGGGGAAGTCGAGCGGAAGTGACAGCGCGGCCGCGGTCGCGACGCCACCGCGGAGCCCGGCCCAGAACAGTGGATGCAGCCAGCGGGCCGGAAGGTTGGGAGCGACCCGCCGGCGACCGAGAAGGGCGACCGCACCGCCGATGAGGCCGTAGACGACCGCCGCCCGAGCGGCGAGCACGGCGAAGATGCCCCAGGCGATCGGACCCAGCTCCGACAACAGGCCCGACCGTCCGATCGCGATGCCGACCACGAGGAAGATGAGCGCCGTCAAGGCCGCCGCGAGCGGCTCCCAGACGGCATCGAACGCCCGCTCGGTGGCTTCGGCAAGACCGATGCGACGTCCGTAGTTGCCGAACACGATGCCGGCGAGCACGGTCGCGAGGATGCCCGACAGGCCGAGCGACGCCGCGACGAGGTACGTGCCGTAGGCGAGGCTGACCGTGAGCGCGACGGGGAGCGCGCGCCCGGGCGCCCGCACCACCGCGACCGCCGTAGCCAGGCCCGCGAGCAGACCGAGCCCGGCGCTGCCGGCGACCGTCGAGGCGAACAGCCAGGCCGCATCGGAGGGCCCGGTGGCCCGGGTCACGACCACGACGGCGATCGCGAAGACGGTGAGGCCGGTGCCGTCGTTGAGTAGGCTCTCGGCGTCGACGATGGCGATGAGCCGCCGCGGCGCGCGCAGCTTCGTGAACGTCGCCACCACCGCGGCCGGATCGGTGGCGGACACGATCGCGCCGACGACGAACGCCAGCTCGGGCCGAAGCCCGGTGGCGACGGCGAGAACGGCAGCGACGATGGCGGCGGAGATGAGGACCCCGGGGACGGCGAGGAACGCGATCGACCCGTACGAGCGCCGGAGGTCCTCCCAGTGGAGACGGTAAGCGGCCTCGAACACCAGGCCCGGCAGCAGCACGACGAGCACAAGCTCCGGCGTCAATGCGACCCGCAGCAGCGGGGTCACCGCCGAGAGGGCGAGGCCGGCGAGGACGAACGCGATCGGTCCGGGCGCGCCGAGCCGGCCGAGGGCCGTGGTCAGACCATGCATCCGGTCAATCATGCGTGCGGCGGCCCGAGGTCCTACCATCGCCAGCGGTCGCGCTGCGGGCGCGAACGATTCAGGGAGGGTGTCCGCACCAATGAAACGACTCCTCGTGTTCTCCGTGCTCGCCGCCACGATCGTGACGTCGTGCGCCACGACCGGTACCACCACGGGCTCTTCGAAGCCGAGCGGCAGCGCGACGGGAGCGAACCCCAGGATCGGCCTCGTCACCGACGTCGGTGGGCTGAACGACAAGAGCTTCAACTCGCTCGCCGACCAGGGCCGCAGGGACGCCCAGGCCCAGCTCCTCGTGACCACCTCGGTGACGGAGTCGAAGCAGCAGACCGACTACGTCCCGAACCTGACGAAGTACGCGCAGGACAAGTACGACCTGGTCATCGGCGTCGGCTTCCTGATGCAGAACGCGATCTGGAAGGTCGCGAAGCAGTTCCCGAGCGTGAAGTTCGCGATCATCGACGGCGCTCCGCAGAACGACGCCGGCACGACCGAGAACCTGCCGAACGTCGCGAACCTCTTCTTCAAGGAGCAGGAGGCCGGGTATGTCGTCGGCGTCATCGCCGCGACGATGGCCAAGAACAAGGTCGGCGCGGCCACCCACAACACCGTGTGCTCGATGGGCGGGCTGCCCATCCCACCGGTGGACCGGTACATCGCCGGCTACCAGGACGCGGTGAAGACCGTCAGCCCGACCACGAAGATCCTCAACGGCTACAGCCAGGACTTCGTCGACCAGCAGAAGGGCATTGAGATCGGCAAGAACCACATCGGTCAGGGCTGCGACATCCTGTTCCAGGTGGCCGGCGGCAGCGGCCTCGGCTACATCCAGGCGGCCAAGACCGCGGGCGTGTACGCGATCGGCGTCGACGCCGACCAGGCGTCCGTCGCTCCAGGCACCGTGATCACGAGCGCGCTCAAGAAGGTGGACGTCGCGGTGTTCCAGACGATCCGCTCGGTGCGGCTGGGCACGTTCAAGCCGGGCGACAACTCGTTCAACGCGACGAACGACGGCGTCGGTTTCGGCGCGCTCGACAAGATCGTGCCCGCCGACGCGAAGGCCGCCGCGGACCAAGCCCTCGCCGACATCAAGGCGGGAAAGATCACCCCGAAGGACACCGTCCAGGTCAAGTGACCTGGTGACCCAGATCCAGCAGCCGACGACGACGGGGCCGGGCACAGAACGCCCGGCCCCGTCCGTGCGTCAGCTGACCTTCCAGTGGGCCGGCGGGCCGGCCATCCCGCTGCTCTCCGTCGTCATCGCCCTCATCATCGGCGCGATCTTCGTCCTCTTCAGCGGCAACGACCCCGTCGCCGCGTACGCCGCGCTCTTCACGGGCGCGTTCGGGACGCCCTACGACATCACCGAGACCATCGTCTCGGCCATTCCGCTCGTCCTCACCGGCCTCGCGGTCGCGATCGCGTTCCGCACGGGGCTGTTCAACATCGGCGCGCAGGGCCAGCTCCTCGTCGGCGCGCTCGCCGCCGGCTGGGCCGGGTCGCAGTTCGCCTCGCTCCCTGGATTCGTGCTCATGCCGATCGTCATCCTCTTCGGGATCGCGGGCGGAGCCTTCTACGGCGGCATCGTCGGATTTTTGAAGGCGGTACGGGGCGTCAATGAGGTGATCACGACCATCATGCTCAACTACACGATCGTCTTCGTGATGCACTGGCTCCTGCAGGCGGGCCCGATGACCGCCCAGAATGCCCTCGGCACGCCGGCGTCCACGCCGATCGGCGCGGGCGCACGCCTGCCGGTGATCGTCCCGAACGAGCTCGTCCTCTTCAGCCGCCTGCACGCCGGCCTGATCCTCGCCGGGCTCGCGGTCCTGGTCTTCTGGTTCCTCCTGTGGCGCACGCCGCTCGGGTATCGGCTGCGCGCGGTGGGACTGGGCGCCCGCGCGGCGGCCCAGGCCGGCATCGATCCGGCCCGTCACATGATCCTGGTGATGGCCATCGCCGGCGGCTTCGCGGGCCTGGGCGGGATGATCGAAGTGAGCGGCGTCTTCGGCCGCGTCTACGACGGCTTCTCCTCGAGCTACGGCTTCGACGCCATCGCCGTCGCGCTCCTCGGAAAGAACTCGCCGCTGGGCATCGTGTTCGCGGCGTTGCTGTTCGGGGCGTTCGTCCACGGCGGCGCCTACATGCAGTCGCACGCCGGCATCTCGTCGAACCTGGTCGCGATCATCCAGGCGTTCGTCCTGTTCGTCATCGCCGCCGAGGCGCTCGTGCGATCCCTCACCCGCCGCCGCGGGGCGCGCAAGCCGGTCGAGGCGATCGCGTGACGGCCAGCACGCCATGACCCTCGAGATGCTCATCGGCGCGAGCGTCGCCGCGGCCACGCTGCGTCTGGCCGCGCCGATCGCGCTCGCGGCCCTCGGCGGCGTCGTGACCGAGCGCAGCGGTGTCACGAACATCGCGCTCGAGGCATCGATGCTCGTCGGCGCGTTCTTCGGGGTCGTCGCCGCGGACCGGACCAGGAACATCTGGATCGCGCTCGGCATCGCGCTACTCGCCGGCGTGCTCCTCGCGCTGCTCCACGCCTACGCCTCGATCACGCTGCGGAGCGATCAGATCGTCTCCGGCATGGCCCTCAACATCCTGGCCCTCGGCCTCACGACGTATCTCGACTACCAGATGTACGGGACGACCGGGACGCCGGCGGATCTCCCTGGGCTTCCGGACGTGCAGCTCGGCTTCCTGAACGGGGTGCCGTACATCGGGGAAGCGGTCGGCAGCCAGAACAGCACGGTCTGGGTGATGGGTCTGCTGGTCATCGGACTCCAGGTCTTCCTGTTC
>JALYLX010000062.1 GCA_030773995.1 Chloroflexota bacterium | reverse complement strand
CCCTGGCGCCGCTGCTCGCGCCCGCGCGCGTGGACACCGCGCCAGACCTCGTCGCACTTGCCCGCGCGATCGTCGCCGGGGGCGCGCAGCCGCACCTCCACGCCGATGGGTCGAACCACGAGCTCGCCGAAGGCATCCTCCTCGGTCCGGTCGCCGAGCCGGCGACGCCGCCACCGCCCGCGATCTGCCCGGCGAACGCCCCGGTCCGGTCATACGAGGTCACCGCGATCGACGTGGACATCACGTACAACCGCTACCTCGACCACGACCCGGAAGGCCGGATGTACGTCCTCGACACCGACCTCGATCGCGTCCGCGCGGAAGAGGCACAGAACGCGAAGGCCCGGACGAGCGGCGTCGCTCCGGCAGTCTCGATCGGCCTTCAGGGCGACGCGATCCAGCCGCTCACGCTGCGCGTACTCCAGGGCGAGTGCCTCCGCATCCGGCTCCGCGACCGGCTCACGGATTCTCCCGGCGCCGGCCTGCGTATCCACGGCGTCGGCGAGTACGTCGCGGGCACGACGCGCCCGGTCGTCGACAGCGACCCGAGCGCGTACGCGACGCCCGATCGCGACGTCACGTACGAGTGGATGGTCGACGCGAACGAGCGGGAGGGGACGCACGACTTCGGCAGCCTCGGCGACGACCGCGTGGCGATGGCCCACGGCCTGTTCGGCGGGCTCATCGTCGAGCCGAAGGGCGCGACGGTCCTCGATCCGCGCTCGCTCCAGCCGCTGCGCAACGGGTGGGACGCCGTCGTCCGCACCGCCGACGGGAAGGGCTTTCGCGAGGCGGTCCTCTACTACCACGAGGTCGGCGACGAGCTCTACCAGCTCCTCGACTCGACCGGCGCGTTCGTCCCGCTCGTCGATCCGCTCACCAGCGCGTACCGGCCCTCCGCGCGCGCCCTCAACTACCGGAGCGAGCCGTTCATGAACCGGCTCCAGCTCCAGGAGGCCCTCACAGGCACGTTCGACGAATCGACCGCGTACAGCTCGTACGCCTTTGGCGACCCGGCGACGCCGATGGTCCGCAGCTACCTCGGCGATCAGCTGAAGCAGCGTCTCGTGCATGGCGGCTCCGAGGTCTTCCACGTCCATCACGTGCACGGCGGCTCGGTCCGCTGGCCGCGCCAGCCCGGCGAGGCGCCGGCCACCGCGAGTGGCCTCCAGAAGCACCCGCCGCTCCTTCCAACCTCGACCGAGCGCACCGACGCGCAGTCGGTCGGGCCGTCGGAGACGTTCGACATCGAGGACGAGTGCGGGAGCGGCGGGTGCCAGCAGAGTGCGGGCGACTACCTCATCCACTGCCACGTCGCGCAGCACTACTTCGCGGGGATGTGGACGCTCTGGCGGGTATACGACACGCTCCAAGACGGCCCGGCGTCGACCGACGGCCTCCCGCCGCTCCCCGAGCTCCCCGGCCGCGAGCGGACGATGCGCGCGGCGGTCGACGCCGGCGCGCTCGTCGGTCGGACGGTGGACTGGTACGGGAAGCGCTTCACGATCGACGCGTCGTCGCTTTCGACCTGGGTCGCGCAGCAGCTTCCGCCGGCGGGCGTCCCGAGGGGCTACGACGCGGCGGTCTGGGATTGGCGGCGCGACGGCGATCACGTCCTCGGTGAGCCGGAGGACACGCGCAGCTGGCCGGGCTACGCCTCGCCGGCGCCGGGCGAGCGGCCGGAGCTCCGCTTCGACCCGCTCACCGGGAAGCTCGCGTACCCGTTCCTCCGCCCGCACCTCGGGAAGCGGCCGCCGTTCGCGCCCGGCCACGGCCCGGCGCCGTTCCTCGATCCGCTCACCGACGGGGTGAACGTCCCCGCGCCCGGCGCGAACGGCCCGTGGAGCGTCTGCCCGGACGGGACGCGCGTGCGCAGCTTCGCCGTGAACGCGATCCAGGTGCCGGTCGTGCTGAACGGGCCGGACGGGCTCGTCGATCCGGCGGGCGAGCTCTACGTCCTGCGTGAGGACGTCGACCGCGTGCGCGCGGATCCGACCGCGCGCATCCCGCTCGCGATCCGCGCGAACGCCGGCGAGGACTGCGTCGATGTCACGCTCCGGAGCGAGATCGAGGACTCGCCCGACATCCGCGGGGTCAGCAAGGTCGACCTGCACATCCACTTCGTGCAGTTCGACGTGCAGGCGAGCGACGGCGTCGACGCCGGCTTCAACTACGAGCAGTCGGTGCGGCCGTTCGCCGCGGCGGGCGAGCGTGTCACGACCGACGCGCCGGCGGGCGGCGCGCGCATCGCCCTCGCGAGCGCGGCGCGCTTCCAGGCCGGCGAGCTCGTCGGCGTCGGCATCGACAAGGACGCGACGTTCGAGGTCGCGCGGATCGCGTCGATCGACGGCGCGACGCTCGTTCTCGACCGGCCGCTCCGGTTCGCCCACGCGGCCGGCGAGATCGTGAGCACCGAGTTCGTCCGGTACCGCTGGTACCCCGACGCGCAGTTCGGCACGGCCTACTTCCACGATCACGTGAACGCGATCGACGGCTGGCGTCACGGGCTGTTCGGCGCGCTCATCGCCGAGCCGCCCGGATCGACGTACCTCGATCCCAAGACCGGTGCGCCGGTGCGGAGCGGGCCGATCGTCGACGTGCACACGAGCGCAGCGGTGAGCGCGGACCTCACCGGGAGCTTCCGCGAGCTCGCGCTCTTCGTGCAGGACGACAATCCGGTCACCCACATCGGGCGCTCGAGCGGGAGCAGCTACAACCTTCGCGCCGAGCCGCTCGAGGCGCGCGGCGGCGATCCCGCTTCGGCCTTCGATAGCCGGCTGCACGGCGATCCCGCGACGCCGATCCTCGAGGCGGCGCTCGGCGACCCAGTGGTCGTGCGGGTCCTCGTCGCCGGCACGAACGACGCGCACACCTGGCATGTCGATGGGCATCAGTTCCGCATCGAGGCGTTCAGCCCGCGCTCGCCGCCCGTGAGCACCGTCCACCTCGGGATCTCCGAGCGCTACGACCTGGTGATCCCGGCCGCGGGCGGCGTCCAGCGCTTGCCGGGCGACTATCTCTTTTACAGCGGGCGCGCGTTGAAGCTCGCCGAAGGGAGCTGGGGGATCCTGCGCGTCCGCGATCCGGGTGACCTCGGCGGCCTTCGGCCGCTCCCGGGCCGGTCGCCGCCCGCGCCCGGTTCAGCCGCGGTCTGTCCGGCCGGCGCGCCGGAGAAGCGCTTCGCGGTGAGCGCGATCGAGACGCCGCTGCAGATGCTCGGCGGGGCGATGGGTCGCGTCTTCGCGCTGCGCGACGACGCCGCCGCGATCTCGCGCGGCGAGCGCCCCGCGGATCCGCTCGTCCTGCACGTGAACCTCGGCGACTGCGTCCGGGTGGAGCTGACGAACGCGCTCCCGAGCGGCGCGGTCTCGTTCCACGCCGACCAGCTCGCGTTCGATCCGCAGTCCTCCGGCGTCCCAGCGGGCCGCGACGCGACCGCGCCGGTCGGGCCGAGCGAGACGAAGGCGTTCACGTTCTTCGCGCATCCAGCGATTGGCGAGACGACCGCGCTCGTTCGCGACTTTGCCGACGTGACGAAGAACCCGCGCCTCGGCCTCTACGGCGCGATCATCGTCGGGCCGGCGGGCGCGACGTACACCGATCCTGCGACCGGGGCGGACGTCTCGCTCCGCTCGAGCTGGCGTGCCGACGTCCACCCGCCGAGCGGCGCGCCGTACCGCGACTTCAGCCTCTTCTTCGAGGACGAGGACGCCGCGATCGGGACGCATCGGATGCCGTACGCGCGCGACGTCGACGGCACCCTCGGTCTCAACTACCGTCTCGAGCCGCTTGCCGGGCGGCCCGCGGGCCTCGCGCGGTTCGACATCGTGGCCCATCCGCCAAAGACGCCGACGCTCGAGGCGCTCGTCGGCGACGCGGTGCGGATCCATGTCCTCGCGCCGTACAGCGAGCAGGCCCAGGTGTTCGGCATCGAGGGACATCGCTGGCCGCAGGAGCCCGGGACGCGCGGGACGAACCTGCTGAGCGCGGTGCAAGTCGGCGGCCTCGAGGCGATCACCGTTCAGCTGGACGGCGGCGCCGGCGGCCCCGCCAGGCTCGCCGGCGACTATACGTACGGCGATGCGCGCCTCGCATACCGCGACGCCGGACTCTGGGGCGCGTTCCGCGTGTACGCGTGCGTGCCGGACGGAACGCGGCTCGCGTCGCTCGACGGACGGAACGCCTCGTGCCTCGCCGCCGGCGGACTCGAGCCGCTACCGCTGATCGCGGCTGGGGCGCTCGGGATCGCCGCGGCGCTCGCGTACGTTCTGCGCCGGCGGCAGCTTATCGTTCGCCGGTGACTATGGCAGCGTTCAAGGGCCCCGGTCACGTCTGTGCGGGGCGCCAATGACGACGACCTCGCTCGGTCCCGAGGTCGCGATCGTGGGCGAGCGAGGTGATCCGTTGGACTACATCGGCAGGGAGTAGCGATCGGCTTCGTCGGTTCGGCCTGGAAGCACGACGGGACCCGACGCTCAGCGTTGGGACGTGGTGGCTGAAGCCTCATTGAAGAGCGTCCGTTCCAACGGAGATCCGGCGACTCGTGGCATGGAACGCTCTGCTGCCCAGCGGCCCGCCGGAAGTAGGTCAGCTGGCCCAGTAGCCATTCAGTAGCCTTTCGCGATCGATCGCAGTCGTTCGCCAGCGTTCGGCTGCCAGAGCGCGAGCACGAGCGAACGCCCGCGAACGTCACGCGCAGAACTGCAAAACCCTCATCGCGGGTTCGATTCCCGCCGACGCCTCAGCAGAGATCCGGAGCGTTCTTCGCGATCTTGTCGTCGCGATCGCGACGCGAGCGATGGTCAGTAGCCTTCTGAGTGGCCATTCAGCATCTTGCGGTCATTGCACTGGCCGCGCGACTCCGGGCCTTTCGGTGTCGTCGCGTCGACTGAGCTCAAGGGGATACAACCACACCGACGCCGGTGATCACCGTGCGCCGCCTGGATGAGTGGCTCTCGTGGTTCCAGACTGACGATGCGTCGGCGTGACGGGCCATCCCCGAACGGCCCGCTCGCTGGCGGCGTCCGCAACGAGCGCAACGAGTCCAAGAGGGCGGCACAGCGGTCGATCGCGCCGGTCTTGAAAATGAAGCTGGCTGTTGCACCGGGATGCACCCAGTGGCATTCATTCCGCGAATCCGGCACCGAGATGCGCTGAGCGGAATCGCTCGGCACCGGTGTTGGCATCAGGTAAGGCATCAGGATCGGCATGACCCGCGCATATGATGTCGCCCGGGTCGATCTGGACCAGGCAACCTAGGGGAGGCGAATGATGAACCGGC
>JALYLX010000061.1 GCA_030773995.1 Chloroflexota bacterium | reverse complement strand
CTCGTCGCGGCGCTGCCGCCGAGTGTGACCGTGGCCCCGGTGGCAAAGCCGGTGCCGCTGATGGTGACCGCAGTGCCACCGGCGGCCGGGCCGCTGGTCGGCGAGATCGCGCTCACCGTCGGCGCGGGCGCACTACCGAAGCAGCTCGGGAACGAGAACGAGGCGATTCGGGTGCTCCAGTTGAAGGTCCCGCTCGATTTCAGGTACTCGTTCGTGTACCAGAACGTGCAGTCGTCGACCGGGTCGACGGTCATCGCGCTGTAGTCACCCCAGCGCGATAGGTTTCGCAGCTGCGAGCCGGCGCCGCCTTTGATCGTGCTCTCAGGCTGCATGGTGTTGATCGCATCAGCGGCCAGCCGACCGGTGTAGCGGACGCTCGGGTATACCGTGCTGCTGGACGCGCTGTAGCCGAGCGCCATGTTCCCCTGGCGATCCATCGCGACGCTGCCCATCCAGCGATACGTGGCATCCGGCGCGTAGGTGCTCTGCTGGAACACGGTCGGCGTGCCGTTGGGGCTGCGGAGCTCATACCAACGGATGCCCACGCTCGACCCGGTCACGACGGAGTGGCTCACGACAAGGGACTCATGATCCCCGAAGTTCCGGTATGCGAGCCGGTACATGAGCCGATCCGCGAGCGAGTCGAGTTGCTGCCGTGTACTTGGCTGAGGAATGCAGGTGCCGCCGTTGCAGGCTGGGGTGAACGCGGCGACCGGGATGCTCGTGGGCCCGCCGAAGGTCGAGTTGGCTGGGGTCCCGAAGTCGACATGGAATTTCCAGAGGTGCAGGGAGTTGCTGCCGAAGTTCACGAAGAAGTTCGGAGACCCAGTCGGGGGTAGCGTCTTGCCGTCGAGATCGGAGGGGAGCACGCCGCCGAACGAGGAGGACAACTGGAAGCAGATCTGCGTCGCTGCCGCTCCGGCGAGCATGGCCGCGCGATCGTACGCGCAGGCTTTGGATCCGGCGAAGGTCGTTCCGTTATTGAAGATGTTGAACGAGAGGTAGTAAGCGTCAGGCCAGACACCAAGTTTCGGGTAGTCGGGGAACTGAGTGTTCCCGTAGCTGAAGGCGTAGCGGTTGTAGGTGCCAGTGGCGTCAGCGGTCGTCGAGACGGCCACGCACTGGAGGTACGGCGTCGTCGAGACCGAGAACTGCGTCAGCACCCAGCGGTTCGCGCTCTTGTCGTACTGGACGATCGGGTCGCCGTCGTTGTTCGTCTGGCAGCCGCCGCCGAATCCGCTCCACAGCGTGTTGCCGGCCGTGGGTCCGAGGATGAGCGAACCGCTGGTCTTGTCGAAGACGGCGAAGGACTCGTTGACCCACTGCACGTATTGAGTTGCCCCGACGGCGCCATTGGGGTCAGGTGGGGCGGCGTTCGGTGTGAAGCCGTAGTCGCCGTTGCCGACACCAGCGAAATTCAGCCCCGAGCTGGTGGCCGCGAGCGTCCCGGGTGACGTCTGCAAGACGGGGTCGGGCGCGGCATCCACAACCGATGACGTGCCACCCGGTAGCCTCAGTAGCGGCCGCTCCGTGAGTTGGCGGGCACCTGGTGAGACCGGGATGTCTCGCAGCGGCGGGGAGACGTCGCGATGCACGGCCGGCGAGACCTCAGGTCTGTCGAGGCCACCCTGCCGAGTACCGGATGCGCCCGGATCGGCGGCGGCGAGCCCCGGACCAAGCGCGACGAGCAGGCACGAAACGAGAAGGGCAACCGGCCAACGCACGGACACTACTTCCTCAAACGCCGTTTCTGGAGCAAGAGTACGGTCGCGGCAATCGGATTTGGGCGGCCGATATCACTACTTCTGCGTATGTCGGCCCGGCGCCGCGACCCGGCGTGCGCGTGCCCGCTTGTTCGCGAGCGCCTCGGCCGACTAGGTCAGGCGGGACCCATCCACGAGTAACCGATGGCCGGGTCGTCATGCGGCACGCGCTCCTCGTCAGGCCGCGCTCGGTCGTAGAGCTCGCTCGGGAAGTTGAGGATCGTCGCGGCTTCATCGCCAAGCGTGCGATAGCCGTGGTAGACGCCGGGCGGAACGAACAGTGCGAATCGTTTCCCGTCCTCGCTCACGCGCTCTTCCAGGGCGCGGTGCGTCGGTGAACCTGGGCGACCGTCGTAGAGCGGAACGAGCACACGGCCCCGGACGGGGATGATGACGTCGGTCTGCCGGTGGTGCCAGTGCCAGCCGCGGATCACGCCGGGCTCGTTGATCGTGAGGATCGCCTGACTGAACCGGACGAACTCCGGCCAGTCCGCCCGAAGGACCTCAGTCAACGAGCCGCGTTCGTCTGCGTGGGGATCGAGCGCGCGCAGGCGCACACCCTCGATCATGTCGCAGGCACGTTCGCGCCGTGCGCGGCGACGAGCTGAGCGGCACGGAACAGCATCGGGATGGACTCGCCGCAGTCGATCCAGTAGCCGGAGATGCGCTCGTGGCGGAGCTCGCCCGCATCCAGGTAGCGGTTGTTCACGTCCGTGATCTCGAGCTCCCCGCGGTCCGACGGGCGGAGCGTGCGGACGATGTCGAAGACCTTCTCGTCGTACAGGTAGAGGCCGGTGACCGCGAGATTGCCGGCCGGTGTCGCCGACTTCTCGACGATACGCGCGATGCGATCGCCGTCCATCACGGCGATACCGTACTGGGTGGGATCGTCGACCGGCGCGAGCACGATCACTCCGCCATGGGGATCGGCGCGGAACCGTTCGACGATCGGGGCGACGGAGCGCTCGAAGATGTTGTCGCCGAGGAGGACGGCCACCGGTCCGCCCGCGGCGAACGGCGCGGCGAGCCCAAGCGCCTCCGCGATGCCGCCCGGCTTCACCTGTCGCGCGATCTCGAGCCGGCGCGCACCGAGCGCGCGCCCGTCACCAAGCAGGCGGTCGAACGCGCCGGCGTGGTCCGCCGATGTCACGATCACGATGTCGGTCACGTCCGCGGTGACAAGCTGCGCGATCGCGAAGTGGATCATCGGCCGGTCGTAGACCGGGAGCAGGTGCTTGTTCGTCACGCGGGTCAACGGATCCAAGCGCGAGCCGGTGCCGCCGGCGAGGATCACTCCCCTCATCTCGCATCGAGACTAGCCGAGCGCTTCATGCCGGAATCTTCGCGGGTCCGCGACGGTGGTCGGGAGTTCCCCGGCCGACCGACCGCTCCTGGCTGATGGCAAGCCGTCTGTCAGAATCGCGTCCGTGCGACGTCCACTCGCCACATTGCGCGCGTTGACCTTCGCGCTCCGCACCGCACCCTTCGGCGTGCGCGTGCTTTCGATCACTTCTGCTGCACTCGCCATTGGGCTCGCCGGCGCGGTAGGCGGTGGCGCCGCAAGCGTCACTGCGGTGCTCGCACTGGCGCTGGTCGCGGTTGCGGCTGTCGTCTTCGCCGAGCCGGAGGACAGGGTCTGTCTCGTTGGCGCTGCCGTCCTCGCGTTTCTCCTTCGCGCGATCCTCGCCGCAGCGCTCGAGGGTTATCTCCAGCGGACCGCGGCGGGAAGCGTTTTTTCGCCGGATGAGGCTCTGTGGATCGGAGTGGGCCGCGCCTTGGCCGACCACTGGCGCAACCTTGACGCCTCATTCGACGCAACTGACGCGCATCTGCGCATGCTGAACGTCCAGCTGATCGCGGCGATCTTCTGGACGGTCGGGCCGAATGTGCTCGTGCTCAAGCTCGTGCACTGCTTCTTCGGCGCATTCGCACCGCTGATGCTCTACCGAGCGATGCGAAACGTCGGTCTGCCTGGCGCACGGCTCGCGACGCTGGTTGTTCTCTTCTTCCCATCTCTCCTGCTCTGGTCAATGCTCGCGTTGAAGGACGCCTATGTGGAGGTATGCCTGCTCGGTGCGGTCTGGACGTCCAGCGAATTCATCCGCAGGCGAAGCTATTGGTGGATCCTCACGACCGCGGCATTCCTCGTCGCGCTCGAGTCAGTACGTCGCTACGGCTACTTCGCGATCGCTTTGGCCTGGCTCGCGGTGCCCATGGCGTTTGCTTCCTGGCGCGAGCGGATCCGCCCAGCTGTTGCGATCACCGCGACCGTCGCTCTCCTCTTCGCGATCTTCGATCCGTTATCGGACGCTGGCCCCAATCCGCTCTACCAGGCGATCTTTGTCCGCGGCGCGGGAGCGGAAGGCGCCCGCTCAGCGTTCGTCGAACCGCTACCCGTGGTCCGAGGCAATCCAGGCGACCAGTTCGTCGTCGCCGTGGCGGGTCAGACCGCAAACCCGGATGCAACACCGCGCGCCGTCAGCGTATCCCCGGGGGTCGAAGTCGTCATCGAAGGCTCCAGCCCTCGCGGCCAAGGACCATTCGTGGTCGTGCGGCCTGGGGACACCATCGTCGTCACCGGCGGAGCGGGAGCGTCGCCTCCAGCAACAACCCCAGGGCGCACGCCGGAGGTCGCGTTGCTCAATCCCGGGGCAAAGTCCCTGGTGGGTTCGCGGACGAGCACCGATCCGGACGCCGCTTCGGTCTCCGGCAGCCTGATGACAAATCTGCGCAACCTTCCACTCGGCATGCTCTATGTCGGATTCGGGCCGTTCCCGTGGACAGCTCGGAGTCTCAGCGAGCTCGCGACGATCCCCGAGATGCTGCTCTGGTACCTGCTCGTGCCCCTATCGATCTCGGGTGCGATCTCGCTCATCCGCCGTCGGGACTTCGGATTCGCGCACGGCGCCGTCTTCCTCGGCGGCATGTTCATCGCCCTCAGCCTCATCGCGTCCAACACCGGGACGCTCATCCGCTCGCGCGCGATGATCATCCCGTTCGTGATCGCCTTCGCCGCCATCGCCGCCGCTCCGTTGCTGCGCGAGCGTTTACCCGCCAAGGTTCGTTGGATCGTCGGCTAGGCCATCGCGGCCGAGATCATTTCCGCGAGCCCATCCTCGAAGCGCACCTTCGGTGACCATCCGAGGTCGGTCTTGATCCGTTCGTTCGAGACGCGCGCCGGAGGCACGTCCGCTTGCCGGGCCTCGCTGTGCACGATCTTCGTCGGGAGGCGCGCGCTGACGTATCCGGCGAGCTGCCGGATCGTGACGTATTCGTCCGCGACGGCGTTGTACACGGAGCCGTTCAAGGCGCTTGCCAGAGCGCTCGCGAACGCCGCCCCGATGTCCCGTGCGTGGGTGAACTGGCGGCCCTGCTCGCCGGTGCCCTGGATCGTGATGGGCTCCCCGTGGAGGGCCTTGTTGATGAAGAGCGAGAACACGCTGTTCGGCCGCATCCGCGGGCCATAGGCGGTGCCGAGGCGGAGGGCCACGACCTTGAGGTCCGGGCGAAGGTGCCCGTACGCGAGCGCGAGGCGCTCGCCCGCGAGCTTCGTGATGTTGTAGGGATGATCCGGCTCACAGGGATGCCGCTCGTCAATGGGTTGGTAGTGCGGCGTTCCGTAGACCTCCCACGTCGAGGCGTAGACCACCGCGGGCACGCCGGCCGCCAGGGCGGCCTCGCAGACATTCGCGGAGCCGGTCACGTTAGCCTCGGCCGCGAGCCAGGGTTTCTCCGCGGCAAGGTAGACGTCGCCGACGGCCGCGAGGTGGCACACGAACTCCGTTCCTCGAAAGCCGGCGGTCAACGCATCACGGTCCAGGAGATCAGCGTGAACGAAGCGGTGCCGATCCGACGCCACGCGATCGACAACAGTGATCTGGTGGCCGGCCTCGGCGAGCACGTCCGCAACGTGCGATCCCAAGAATCCGCTACCGCCAGTGACGATCCCCCTCATCGGCGCTCTTCCCTCGATCCTTTCCGCTCGTGACCGGCTGGGGTCACCGGTTCGCTATCTGCTGTCTGAACTGCACTGCCTCCGGGTCTCCCGGAGCGAGCGCCAGCGCGCGATCCACCTGGGTGAGCGCGTCCGCAATTCTGCCTGCATCGGCGTAGACGAGGGCGAGTAGAACGCGGAGGTGCGACGTTTCTCGCTGTGACAGTGCTTGCGTGACGAGCTGCTCGGCCCGCTGCCAGTCCTGCAGCTTGATGGCCGCACGCACGGGCGCCTCGTACTCGTCCACGTTCTTCGGGTAAAGCCGGACCGCGAGGGAGCCTTCGTCGAGCGCGCGTTGCCAGTCACCGGCATTGAACGCGAGACGGGCCGAGAGGTCATGGGCCACCACGTCGTACGGATCGGCGTTGATCGCACGCTCGAGGTACGGGCGTGCGCCGGCCTCGTTTCCCTGGGCGATGTAGGTGAGCGCGATATCGCGCCAGTACACGGGCGCCCACGGCTGGCGCTGCGCGGCTTCCTGGTAGGCCTGCCGCGCCGCGCTCGGGTTCCCCGCGTCCTGCAGGGCCGACCCGAAAAAGGCCCAATACTCGGCACGGCTGTTGTCGATCTGGAGTCCCAGCCGCGCGTACTGCACGGCCTCCAGCGGCCGGGAAAGGGCTCGAAGCGTTTCCGCCGAGGCCGCGGCCTCGGAGGCCTGCAAGCGAGTCAGCTGCCCCTGGGCGAGGACGACCACCGCGGTGAGCCCCAGGGCCGCGACCACACCGAGTCCGGCGGCGCCGCGTACGACGGACCTCGAGCTCGCGCGCTGCGTGACGGGCCAGGCCGACGCGGCGATGCCGGCCGCGACGAACGGCATCCATTCAAGACCGAGGTCGGTGATCGTCACGAGGGCCTGACCCACGTACGCGCCGAGAAGCACGAGCACGAGGCAGTCTGCGTCGCGCCGGGCTGCGGCGATGAGCGCGCGCGCGGCGGACAGCACGAGCAACGAAGACCACGCCAGCAGCCCCACGATCCCAGCGCTCGTCGCGATGAACAGCGGAGCGCTGTGCGTCGAGTTCTGGAGGTCCAACGACGAGACCTGGAGCGAGCGAGCATCGTGCAGCGACGGATAGGCCGCGACGAAGTTGTCCGGGCCAAGGCCGAGGAACGGCCGTGCGGCGACGGCGCGCACCGCTGTCTGCCAGATCTCGAGGCGCGATTCCCCGGAGGAGCTAAGGGCGACGGCCAGCGACGGGCTCAGGACGACAAGGAGCAGCCCTCCGGCGATCCCCCCGATCGCACTTGCCGCGATCGCACTCCGCGGGGTAAGGCGGGGCCGCACACGACCAACGCCCACCGCGACCAGCAGCGCGACGAGGCCGGCGGCGGCGGCGAGAAGGGCGCCCTTTGTCCCGATCGCCAACATGACGAGCGACGCGACCACGGCGAGTCCCGCAGCGGCCGCCCGCATCCACGCCCGGATGCGCCACCACGGCCACAGCGCGGCGGCGGCCGCACACGCGACGACGCATCCGAAGAACGCTCCGGCTGTATCCGGCTGGCCGAACGTGCCGATCGGGCGCGTACCGGGGTTCTCGATGTAGTGAACGATGTCGTGGCCGGACCATTGCAGCAACGCGTAGAGGGAGACCGGCACCGCGATCATCAAGAGCCCGAACGCGAGCCGCCCGCGATCCGCCGCGGTCCGGAAGAGCGTCGCGACACCGAGGAACAACACCGCGTGATCGAGCATCTGGTCCAGTCCCAGGTATCGGCGCCAGGCCCCGAACAGCGCCACCTCCCGGTCGAGGGCGAAGGGCGTCGCAGCCGCGAAGGCGAGAACGAGCGCAAGCATCGCGACATGGATCGGCGTGGGACGGAGCAATCCGGGATCCCGCGCCAGGACGACCAGCAGCACGACGATCAGCAAGCCCGCGGTGATATGGGACACCACGCTCTTGGTCAGCGCGAAGCTGTCGAGGGCGAGCGGATCGAACGCGAAGACGACGATGGCGATCTTGAAGATCACGAGCAGCTGGCCGGTGGCGACCAACGAAACGGACGCGGCGGGCGCGACATCCTTCGAGCGCTCGGATCGGCGGCCTGCGGTCTTCACTCGCACTTCAGTGTCTCATCGAGAGAAACCGAAGGGCCCCGGATCTCTCCGGGGCCCTCCACTAGTAACCGCTCCGTACCTTACGGGGTGGTAGTCGAGATGGTGGCCTGCGGCGTCGGCGTGATGCCACCACGGGTGACATCGCTTGCCGTGTAGCCATCGGTAGCGACAGTCGTCGTCGACTGGACGGTGAAGCTTGCGCAGCCGGCAACCGCGGTCTGCGGGTTGACGGTGAGCAGTGTGGTCGCACTGGCGTTCAACGTCTTGACCAGGCTGATCGCGTCCGTTGAACCGGTGCCTGAGGTCACCTTGTTCCCAGCCGCGTCACGCACACAGACCGTGATGGTCGATGTGGCAACGCCGTTCGCCGGGATCGGGTTCGGGGTGAACGTCGGGGCACCGAGGTTGGCTGCGGCGCCGAAGCCGGTGAACGTCACCGCTGCGGTCGTCGAGGTCAGCCCAGCGGAGGTCGCTGTGGCGTCGCACGACTGAGCGACGGCATCAGCCACCCAGACCTTGAGGGACGCGCTGCCTGCCGACTCAACAGCAGCGACCGGACCTGGGTTCGTGTACGGGCCACCGGAGGTGGTCGAGCCGCCGGCGCTGCACGCCGTGAGGGGTGTCACGCCGGTCTTGTAGTAGGTCACGGTGATCGGGGCGGCGCTGCCCACGATCGTGTTGCCCGCAGCGTCCTGGACCGCAACGCGGATGTAGCACTGCGAGCCAGCCGTGTTGGAAGTGGTGAGCGTGTTGACACACGTGTTGGCCGTGATCGCGAGCTGAGCGGCCGGACCCGCCGCGATCGTGTTCGCGGTCGCGGTGCCGGACGTCAGGCCGGTGGCCGATGCGGTGACGGTGCACGAGCCGGGCACGCCGGTCATCGTGAACGTCTCACCTGCGGTGGAGCTTCCACCGACGGCGATCGTCTGCGTGGAGGCGTTCACGGTGCAGATCGTCGAGTTGTTCGTGCTGAAGGTCACCGTGATCGCCGCAGTGCCGGTGTTCGTGGTGGTGTTGCCGTTCGAGTCAACCAACGTGGCGGTAGCCGTGCTGGTCCCGCCCGCCGGAGAGTTGAACGTCGTCTGCCCGAGCGCCAGAGACAGGGCTGTCGCCGCGCCGGGACCGGTGAAGGTCACGTTCGCCTGGCAGCCGGTCAGCGTCGGGAAGGTCGGAGAGGATGCCGAAAGCTGATCTGTACCGGTGTTCGCGGAGCTGGCCGGAGCGGTCAGCGTGAAGGTGGCGACGCCGTTGGTCGCCGTGATCGTCGCCGAAGCGTCCGCAGCGCCGCCATTGATGGTGGCGCCGAGGCCGCCGGCCTGCGACAGCGTGATCTTGGTGCTGCTGTCGCCGGTGGTCGTGTTACCGAGTGCGTCCTGGATCGTCACTGTGATCGTCGACGTCGCGCCGACGCCGGACTGGTTCGTACCAGCCGGGATCGAGGTCGGGTTCGCCACGCAGCCGAGCTTCGCGGCAGCGCCGACGGACGGGACCTGGACATCCTGGTAGTAGCCCTGGGGATGGATCATCGACCCGGTGCCGTGGAGCGCCAGGTCACCGTTGAAGCGGTAGGTGCCTGGAGCCGAGCCCGCCGGGACCGTGACGTTGTACACGAAGAACCCCGTTTGACCGGGGCCGACGAACGTCGTCGATGTCGTCGCGTACGCGGTGGACGAGCTCCAGCTGCTCGCGAACGCCGCGTTCGGCGACGTCGTGTTGCAGGTGGTCTTGTCCGGGAGACAGATGGCAAGGTCGACCTGGCTCGCGGAGCCGGTCAACCAGCCAGTGCTACCGGTGTTGTTGAAGCCGACCGCGAACTGACCGCTCTGACCGGGGCCGAGCGTGAGGAATGCCGACTCGCCGAAGTACGCCGAGTCGTATCCCGTCACTGCGGCGGCCTGGCCAGCGGCGCCCGCGAGCAAGCTCGCAACGACCGCCAGTGCCGTGACTGCAGTAAGGATCTTGTGCAGCACTTGGTTCCTTCCTTTTCTTTCGTGATTGGGACGCGAGGTGATCGCGATCGCGAGGATGTCGGATCAGTGCGCGTGTTGAGGTGCGATCCGCGGTTTAGCCGTCACCTCCCGCCTTCTCGATTTGGACGATTAGCGTTCGGGCGGCAACTGGAAGTGCCGGCCCGCCCTCGGATCGTGGCGTTTTTGTACCACGACCCGCTATGGCCTGCCAACCCGTTCCAGGGCCCGCCCGGAGGCTTCTGTCCAGTAAACGAACAACCATGCCGATTTGTCGCATGGCTACCGTCCCTCGTTTAGCGCGATATGAAAAGCGGTGTCGGCCGGAACCGCGAGCCAGGCCCGCCCTTGTCCGTCGAACGCGATATCCGAGGCGGGTACCGCCGCAATCCGCGCGCCAGCCGCGTCGGTGAGCGAACGGTAGGTCACGGTTCCGGGCGCGGGCGCGTAGGACCACACGGCGCCCGATCCATCGCGAACGAGGCCGGCTACCGGTCCACCGGCGGTGGCAACGAGGGCCGGCACGCCGAGGCGCACCGAGAGCAGCTCGCCGGCGGCGGTACCGACCCAGAGGGTGCCGTCGCGATCCATCGCGAGCGCGGTGACCGTCGCATGACGTGGCGCGCCCACCGACACGATCGCGTGCGTCGTCTGATCGTAGTAGCCGATCCCGCCGGTCGCATCATCCGCGTACCAGACCCGGGACGCCGAGTCGACATACAACGCGGTGATCGACGACGCCCGGAAGTTGATCGCGGCGACACGCTTTGTGCCGGGGTCGAGCGACAGGACATTCGTGGAGTCGCCGCCGGCCATCCAGAGCGCGTCGTCGGCGCCGACCGCGAACCCGGCCGCGGACGTCACGAAGGGGAACCCGATCAGCTCCAGCTGTCCGCTGTTGATCGTCACGATCGCGAGGCGGCCCCGTCCCTGGTCGATCGCGTACAGATGTCCTGCACCGAGGAGCAGGCGGGTGAAGGTCCCATCGACCGGCAGCTGGGCAACGTCAACGACCGCGCCGGTCGCCGTGTCGATCGTCGCGAGCCGCTTCGCTTCGTCGAGGAACCAGAGCGTCCGGCCCGCGCCGACGACCAGCACCGGCCGGCGGTTGTCCGGCATTCCGAGCCGATAGGTCCCGTTGACGGCGAGTCGCGCGGCGGGCGGGAGGCCTGGCGGGCCGACGACCGGAACGGATGCGCTCGGCGACGGCGCAGCCGGGCTTGCCTTCGGTGTCGCCGAAGCCGCCGGTGCGGTCGTGACCGGTTGGGTCGGCGGCGCACTGGTCGCAGGTGCGGCCACCGCGGCCGCGCTCGCGCCGCTGAACGCGAGACCAACGCCGCCATCGCCGCCGACGGCGAACCGCGCGGTGACCGGGTCGTAGGTGACGCTCTGACCCGCGAGTGTCACTGACGACGACGAAACGAGGCGGCCGGTCGCGTCGATCACGTCGACCTCGCCGCCGGTGCCTCGGTCGACGAGCGCCGCGAAGCCGCCGCCGGGCATGCCGATGAGCGTGACCGGACGGCCCGGCAACGCGAGGGATGGGGGCAGTCCGGCGCCGCGGAAGGTCACCTTGCTGGCGCTGCCGTCGGCCGACAGCACCGCGACTTGGGTGCCGGTCACGTCGAACGCGGCTGCGACACCTCCGGGCAGCGCATCGATGGACTTGTACGAGACAGCGTCGACGAGGGTCGTCTCGCGCGCGGACAGGAGCAACGCCTGGCTGCCCTTCGCATCGAGCACCACCAGCTGCGGTGCGACGTCGACGGCGCGCACGCTCTCCACCTGCTTGCTCACCGGATCGATCACCGTGACGTGCCCGGTGGCGAACGCAGCGGACGCGGCTACCGCCGGCGTCGCGTTGGCGGCCGGCGCGCTGACCGATGCGACGACGATCTTTCCGCTTGATGGATCCACCTGGAAGCTGGTCGGTGTGCCGGTGACCACAAGCGTCGAGGTCGCGACGATCGTGTGGCTGGACGTGTCGATCTCGGTCAGCCGCTTGGAGGTCGCGTCGAGCACGAGCACCCGGTTCGTCGGAGCGCTGAGCGCGAGCGCGGTCGGCCTACCGCCCACCGAGACGCGTGCACGTTCTGACTGGGTCGTCGCGTCGACGGCGCTGACCTCGGCGCGTTCGGTATCCAGGAGGTAGAGCGTGTTGGTCCGGCTGTCGAAGACCACGTGCTGGATGGCCGCGACCATCGCGACCTCGTCGGACCGCGCCCGGTCAGCCGACGGCGGGGCAGCCTGCAGGAGCGTGGAGCCGATCGCGATCAGCACGGCAAGGGCAAGCGCGCCGGCGGTACGGAACGCGAACGGGACCGGCCTGAACGCCGGGCGAGCCTGCGGATGGACGAGGTTGACGATGAACGCGTCCACGCGAGCTGACGGGGCGACCGACGGAAGCATCGCGAGACGGCGGTCGGCGCCGCGCAGATCCACGCTCGCGAGGCGGCAACCGGGGCAATCCGCCAGGTGGGCCGCGGCCAAGGCGCGCTCGCCGGGGGTCCCTTCGTCGTCGGCGATCGCCGAGAGTGACGGGAGGATCGACGCGCATGACAGCCGACCGGCGTCGCGGAGGTGCGCATCCAGCCGACGGGCGGCGACCAACCGGGCGCCGCAGTCGAGGCACGAATCCAGGTGCTCGCGAGCGCGGGCACGTTCATCCGCCGACAGCTCACCGTCGAGGAGCGCGGACAGGGTCTCAGCGGAGCAGTGCGGGAGTCCTACCACCTACCCCAATGACGAACGGGGCGGCTCGGTTGTCGCGTACGCCAGACGGAACGCCTCCCTGGCCCGGGCGATCCGGCTCCGGACCGCGGTCAGGCTGCAGCCCTGGATCTCCGCGATCTCTCTATAGGAGTAGCCCTCGAGGGCGTGGAGGAGCAGTGCCCCGGCGCTCTCCGGGGCGATGGTCCGCAGGACGGCCTCGATGTGCTCGCGCTCCGGGACCGCGGCGTGGTGGTCCGCAGACTCGGGCTCGTGGCGCGTACCGGTGAGCTGAGGCAGGCGGAGCCACTGGAATCGCCTGCGGCGGCGGAGCTGATCGATCGCGGCGTTGTGCGCGACGCGGAAGAGCCACGGGAGAACGCGCTGCTCACGCGCGAACGCGGGCAGCGAGATGAGCGCCTTCGTGAAGGTCTCTTGGACGATGTCGTCCGACAGCTCCGGGTCGGAGGTGAAGCGAAGGAGGAACGTGTACACGCGCAGCTTGTACGCGCCGTACACGAGCTCGAGCGCGGCGTGCGCGTCCTCACGAGCAAGAGCGAGCACCTGCGCGTCGGATGGCGCGCCGACCACCAGCTCCACGCCTTGGCCACCCGCCGGCTCCGGCCGAAGGGCCGAGAACGAGAGGCGCAGCGCGCTCACCAGTGAAGCCTACTGATCGGCATCGCTGGCATCAACGGCCCTAGCCCTTCTTCAGTACGTAGTTGAACGAGCTCGGGCCGGTCGGGTGCACGCGAGCGTCAAGCTGCTGGTAGCCGGCCTTCGTGAAGTGGAAGTCATAGTCGACGTTGGCGGCGGGGAGATCGAAGAAGAAGTTCCCGTCCTTGTCCGAGCGTGGGCTGACCGGCTGGCAGCCGACCGGACCAATGGCCAGGCAGACCCCCTCGATCGGCTTCGCCTGGTCGTCGGCGACGTGGCCCTCGATGCGCCAGAGGCCCTCGACGGTCGGCGGCGGGTAGGCCGTCGACGTCGGTGCCGGCTTCGGCGCGCCAACGGTGCTGCCGTAGTACGCGAACGCCAGGGGCACGGCGATGAGCAGCAGGATGATCGTTGAAGCCCAGAGCCGCCGGTCGTGCCAGTCGAGCTTCACGGATCCTCCTCTCGATGAAATGAGGGGCGCCGACCTCTCAGCCGGCGCCCCTCGTTCGGGCCGTTGGGTGATGAGCCTAAGGCTACGGAGCCGGGAAGCCGCCGTAGATCATGGCGTTGTCGCCACCGGAGGCGTTGAGCTCCATGACGATCGCGGCGACGCTGCCGTTCGCGGTCACCGTGACCGCGTACTGCGCACCCTGCGGGACCGAGATGTTCGGGTCGACCTTCACCGAGACGCCGGGGGTGAGGGTCACTGTCCGGGTGGTCGCAGCGCCACCGAGGAACGGCTTCCACGTGAGCGTGGCGCTCGTCGCGCTGACGCTCTGGATGTAGATCGGGGTCGTCCAGCCGCCGTAGCTCGCGAGCACGTTCGGCAGGTTGTAGGTGGCCGCCGGGGTCGGACTTGCGGTGTAGCCCATCGCCGAGTCGGGACCGATGACGTTCACCATGGCGGCGATGTTCCCGCCGTTGCCCTGCGCGGTGAAGCTGTACTCGCCATTGCCGAGACAGTTCGCCGCGGCGACGCTGCAGAGCTTGGTCTGGTCGGTCGTTGCGACGCCGTTGATGAACCGGGGGTCGAAGGCCCACGATCCGCCGGCCGGGATCGGTGCTGGGGCGGTGAAGGTCTGGGTCGCGCCGCCGGAGGTGAGCGGGGTGAACGTCAGGCTCGGAGCGACCGGCCCGCTGGTGACGTTCTGGACGACGATCGTCGAGACGCGATTGCCGTTCGCGTTCTTCACCGCGTACGCGCCGTAGACGGTCGCGGCGCCGGTCGCGATGCCGTTCGCGCTGTAGAAGACCGGGAGCGCGACGCCGGGGTCGTCGTTGTGCGTGTTGAGCACGACGCTGATCGGCTGAGCCGATGTGATCGTGACGGCGTACTGCTTGCCGTCGACGAGCCCGGGCGCGCCGAGGTTCGGGTCATCGCTGTTCGGCTCGATGAACTTCGACTGGCCTGGCGAGATCGTGCGGCTAAAGGACGTCGTCGGCGCGCTGCCGTCGAAGCTCCGATACGTCGCGGTGATGACCGTCGCTGCCGTGCCGAGGTTCTGGATGATCGCCGGCGAGTGGAAGCCGAAGAATCGACGGACCACGTTCGGCAGGTACACGGCGGTGGCACCGACCGACGTCGCGGAGTACGCGTCGGCTTCGATGCTGCCCTTGTGCTGGTTCACGACGGAGACGACGCTGTTGCCGAAGCTCCGCACGGTCACCGAGAACTGGGTGTCGTCCGGAAGATCGGTGTCATTGTTCGGCACGTCGGCGAATGACGCGCCGGGTGCGAGGTTCGGCACGCTCCGGCGAGCGACACAGCTCGCATCACTGAACTTGTAGAACGTGACCTCGAGATTCGTCGAGCTGGTGCCGGTGTTCTGCACGATGAAGGGCGTCTGGAAGCCCTGCGGGCCGCCGAGCGTCTTCGTCACGTTCGGCATGTAGAGGATCTGAGTCGGGGTGCCGGCCGTCGGGGCCTGGCAGCCCGCGGGCGGCGGGCCGCCGGGCACCAGGTCGAGCGCCGCGTCCACGATCACAGGACTATCCGAGTTCACGATGGTGTTGATGGTCTTCTGCTGGTAGCTCGGGTCCTTCTCGAACGTGAGCGGGATCGTGGACGGGCCATTGATCCAGCTGTGCGAGTAGAAGCCCGCGCCATCGGTGAAGACACAGTTGGTGAGCGGGTCGCTGCGCACGATGTGCACCGGACCGAACCACACGCACGCGTTCGAGATGGGGAGACCGGTGGCCGCGGCGGTGACGTGTCCTTGGACGGAGCCGATCAGCCCCACGGCTGCGGCGGGCGCCGGGAACGACGTGAAGATAAGAGCAAGGGCCGCAAGCGCGGCGGTGCCAAAGCGAACCAACGTGCGGTGCATGAAGTGCCTTCCTCCTCGGGGGATGTGACGCAGGTCCGCGTCACCAGGTTGAACGACGGGGGGCACCGCGTGATACGCGGCGGTGGTACTAATTCTGACCTTCAGTGCAATTTGGGACAAGTTGGCGAGGACCGCTTGGTCACTGGACGCGCAGTCGTTCGACCTGCGGGTCGGCCTCCTCGCCAGTGCGGGCCGCGCCCACCAGGTACGCGTCGCCACCGCTCACGACGAGCGCGCCGAGTGCGCGGCCCGCGGCGATGCCCGGCAGCTCGCTCCAGGCGTTCGTACGGGGGTCCCAGCGTTCGGCGTTCGCCGTAGGCGCGAAGCCGACGCGTGATGGCGAATCAGGGAGCCCGCCGACGAGCGCGACGGATCCGTCAGGGAACGCCACCGCGACGGCGGCGAGGCGCGGCTCGATGAGGACGCCCGCATAGCGGAACTCGTGAAGACGCCAGTCGTAGCGCTCGGCGGTGTTGCTCGCGCTGTACTGGCCGCCGATCACGAGCACGTCGCCGCTTGGCAGGGTCGCGAGCGCGGAGAGGACGCGGTCATACCGCAGGCGCGGTCCCTCGCTCCACGAATCGGTGCGCGGGTCATAGAGCACGGACGTGCGCGATGGCGCGCCCCGGTCCTCGAGCCCACCGAGCGCGAGCACCCGGCCGTCGGGGAGCAGTGTCATCAGGAACTGGGTCCGCACGCGCGGCATCGGTGCAGCTGCGGTCCACGTGTCCGTCGCGGGGTCGTAGAGCTCGGCACTCTTGTAGATGAAGCTGCCGTTCTCGCCGCCGGCGACAAGCACGCGACCGTCGCGCAGCGCCGTCGCCGCGTGGTCAGCGCGCGGCTGGGGCATCGGGGCCGCGCTCAGCCAGTGGTGCGAGTCCGGCAGATACACGTCGACGCGATCCATGGCGTGCCACGAGCCGGAGTAGTAATCCGTGCCGCCGGCGACGACCACGCGATCGCCCCACGCCAGCGTCGCGGTGTGGTTCGCGCGGCCCGGACCGGCGGGCGGGAGAATCGTGCTCGTGCCGCGCACCGGATCGAAGAGCTCGTTCGTCGCGCGTGCGACGTCGGGGAACGCCGGGTCGACGCCGCCGGTGACGAGCAGCTCACCTGTCGGGAGTGCCGTGACCTGCGGATAGTTGCGCGCTTCGGCGAGCGAGCCCGCGATGCTCCACGACGGCGCAACTGCAGCCGTCTCAGGCGCGGTCGCACGTCCGATGAGAACGCCGAATGAGAAGAGCACGAGTAACGGGATGAGAAACCGTGGGCGCGTCACTGGATAGCGAGGGTAATGCTCTCCGCGGGCACTCCCTGGCCGCTGAACCAGGACACGCCCTCCTGCACGAGATCGAACTTCAGGGCGAAGCTCCCCGGCGTCGCGGGCAGCGTCACCGTCGCGTTCACCGTGACCGACGCACCCGGTGCGACCGGCGCCGACAGCAGCGTCCGCGTGCCATCCCACACGAAGACCGCGCCCGACGGCGTGAAGATGTGGTAGGCGAGGTCGAACTTCTGTGCCGGATCCCACGTGAGCGAGCCCGCGTTCGTGAGCGTCACCGGCACGGTGATCGCCGCGCCGCGCGGACCGAGTGCCGAGACCGGGACCGTGTACACCGCGCCGAACGCCGGCACGACGACGCGCTCCGCGACCGACGGGAACGTGGCGCCGTTGCTCGAGAACCAGGCCACGCCTTCCTGGACCACGTCGAAGCGCAGCGTGTACAGGCCGGCGGCGAGCGGGCCCTGGATGCGCGCGAACGCCGTGGTGGTCTGCCCGGCGCCGAGGCCGGCGACGCTCGTACGGAGGCCGTCAAAGGTGACGACGTTGCCCGCACCGTCGAGCCAGTGGTAGCTGAGGTTCACGTTCGGGCCCCACGCGACCGCGGACGCGTTCGTGACCCGCACCGCGACGGTCGTGGTCATGCGCGTCGCCATCGCGGTCGGGATGCCGCTCGCATCGACCGCGGCCGCGTAGCTCTGGGTCGTCGACGGTGTCACCGACACGGGCTGATCGAACGTCGGCACGTTCTTGCTCGAGAACCACGCGACGCCCTCTTGCACGAGGTCCCACTTCAGGACGTACGTGCCCGGCGCCGCCGGGAACGCGATCTGCGCCTGCACCGTCTGCGTCGCGCCGGGCGCGACGTCGGCCGCGAGATTCGAGCGCGTCCCGTCCCACACGATGACCCTGCCGGCCGTGTCGGTCCAGTGGTACCCGAGGTGGACCGGCGTCGCGCCGACCGCGCTCCAGGTGAAGTTGCCGGTGTTCGTGAGCGCGATCGGCACCGTCGTCCCGGCGCCGGAGACCGCGAACGTCGTGACCTGCGGCTGATACTGCGCGCCGAACGTCTTGCCGCAGCACACCGCCGCGGTCACATTGCCGGTCGCCGTGCCGCGCACGCTGAACCACGACACGCCTTCGAGCACAAGGTCGAAGCGCAGCTGGTATGTCCCGCCGTCAGGCGGCGACTGCACCTGGGCCTGCAGCAGGACCGCTTGTCCCGGTCGCAGATCGGCGGCGAGCCTCGTCCGCAGACCTTCCCAAACGACCAGCTTCCCGGTCTGGTCGTACCAGTGGTAGCTGAGGTCGACGGGCGTGGCGCCCGCCGCGGGGAAGACCCCGAGCCCGGTGTTGGTGACGGTCACCGGTACCGTGATCGTCTGTCCGATCTGCAGCTGTGGCGACCCGCCGACCTGGTACGTCGCGCGGTAGTCCGGTCCGACGCCGGTCGGGGTCGGGTCCGGTGGGATGCCCTTGTCCTTGAACCAGAACTCGTTCTGCTTGTAGAGGTCGAGCTCCATCGTGTAGCTGGCCGACGCGGTCATGGGCGCGGTCACATCGATGCCGAGCGTCACCGTCTGCCCGGCCTGGATGTCGGAGGGCAGGTTCGCGAAGTTCGCGCCGACGGTCACCCTGCCGGTCGCGTCATCGATCCAGCGGTAGCCGAGGACGACGGGGTTCACGCCCGCCGCCGGCCAGACGCGTCCGCCGTCGTTCGTCAGCGTGACGCTCACGCGCGTGGTCTGACCTGAGAACCACGTCCGCGGGACCGTGTCGCTGATCCAGTCGGCGCTCCAGTCCGCGGAGCGGAAGCTCATGTCGCGGAACGGGTTGTTGTACAGCGTGTTCCACCACGAGCCCCCGGACTCCAGATCCCAGCGGACCATGTAATTCCCGATCACCGGCACGGTGAACGGCACGGTCGCTGACCCGATCGCGCCCGGGGGGATCGCCGCGTTGATGGCGCCCTGCCCGCCCTGGTTCACGTACGGCGCGCCCTTCAGGAGGATCTTGTACGAGACGGCGGTCCCCCCCGGGATCGTGGTCGTGCCGCGGTTGAGCACGGTGGTCTGGACCTGCACGACCGATCCGCCGAGCCCAGCCTTCGGAAGGTTCGGCTCGAGGGCCACGAGGTTCGTGTAGCCGTTCTGCACCGCGCTCTGGGCGAGCGAGCGGATCGTCCCAAGCTGGTTCCAGAGGGCCTGGCCCGGGCATTCCGTCTGGCCGCCGTTCTGACCGACGATGTAGTTCGAGTCGCGGTGGCCCTGGATGTTCGGGGGGCTCGAGGTGACCGGGACCCACGTGCCGTCGCTCCGCTGCTCCTGGTGGGTGTAGGGGTCCGCGCCGTACGGCGCGATGCCGAACTGCGCGAACTTCATCGCGATGATGTTGGCGATCGCGCCGACCATCGCCGGCGTCGGGGTCGTCGAGCTGAACGTGCCGATGGCCGCGACGCCGATCGAGCCATTGTTCCAGCCATAGGCGTGACCACCGATCACGTGATCGCCACCGGCCCGGCCGGTCCAGATGTTGCCGTACTTGTCGACGAGGAAGTTGTAGCCAATGTCGCCCCAGCCGCGGGTGACGGCGTGGAAGTAGTAGATCGCGCGGATTGTCGCGGCCACGTTCGTTCCGCCGTCGTCGCCGGCGGTGTGATGCACGATCGCCTTCTGCACCCGCTTGTACTCGGGGGTCCACTTCATCAGCGACTCGTCGGCGCCCCAGTCCTGGCGAGTGAGGATCTTCGATGCGCCCACCGGCGCGGCGGTCGCGTAGCTCTGGCCGAGGTCCCCGATCGCGCCGCGCACGTCGTTGAGCAGCGTCACGAGCGGACCTTCGTTCAGATCGCTCACATCCATGAAGGTGACGCCGACGCGCGCAAGCGCGCTCGCGTCGCCACCGAGAAGCCAGGCGCGGTACTGGACGAAGCGCGCGCCGTCGCTCGCCGGCAGCGGCGCGGCGTAGTGCTCGTTGCGATCGGCGTCGAACATGTCGTCGTCATCCGTCGTCCCCGACCAGTCGCTCCAGGTCAGCGCGTCGGCCGACGTGCGCACCTCGATCGAGATCGCGTCGCCGACCCCGGGCGGCTCGGTCCAATGGACGCCGAGGCGATCGAAGAGCTGGCCGGCGGCGATCGCCGGCGAGGTGTACAGGAGCGTGCCGCCGCCGGTCGATCCGACCGAGAGCGAGGAGGCGAGGCCGGCGGGAATGCCGGCGTCGAGCGAGAGCGTGCTCGCGCCCACGGCGGGCTGCGGGAGGGTGACTTCACGGGCGACGATGTGCCCGGAGCCGCGCGGCGAGGCCGAGGCCGGCGCCGAGGTGTGGGGGAAGACGCCGAGGGTGAAGAGGGCGATCAGGACCGCGAGGCGCATGCGGCGTCGCATCGGCGAGTCCCCCTCTTTCTTCCTCGCCACCGTCCCCACGCGCGTGTGGACATTCTTACTCACGACGGTGGCCGCGTATACGGAAAACGTTTCGGGTGGGACCACCGTTACCGGCGAACGGAAGTACTAGCCGTGCTCAGAACGGTTGCAGCCTGACCATCGTCGACTTGAGCCCGAGGTAGGTCCGGAGGAACACGTCCGCGGGCACCTCGACCGAGGCGTTCGTCCCGGCGAACTTCACCGACACGACATGGCCCACGTTGCCGGGCGCCTGGTTGCTCACATCGGTAGAAAGGAGCGTGCCGATGTCGACACCGCGGTAGCTCAGGATCGCGCTGCGGATCGCGTCGCTCGAGAACGTGACCGTCCAGCTCGCGTGCTTGTTGGGCACCGGCACCTGGACCAAGAGGTCGGCCGGGTCGGGCACCGCGACCAGCCACGGGTCGCTCGGCACGCACGTCGTGCCGTGGTTCCAGCAGCCGACCGCCACGGTGTATCCGCCGCTCGAGCTCGAGAAGTACGCGCGGATCGCCGCGCCGTTGTACGTGATCACTTTGCCCGCGGTGGCCAGGACCGCGCCGATCGAGGCGCTCGTCTCCACGGTCGCGCCGCCGTAGCACTGGTCGATCTGATCGTCACGCACGTCGTAGTCGCGGCTCGGCACGTAGCTCGTGAAGCCATAGCTCCGCGCGGCCAGGGCCTGGGCCTTGTACGCCTCGGGATGCCAGCCGGCCGGCATCTCCTTCGGGATGACGCCCTTCACGTAATCGTCGTAGCCCACGAAGTTCACCACGCGCAGGTTGCCGCCACCATCGTTCTTGAGCTGGAGCTTCCCGTGAAAGAACTCGCCCTTCTCCTGAACGGTGATCGGCTGGTTCGCGTCGGTGGGCACGAGCGTCACCGGACCGGAGCCCGAGTACCTGAGCGTCGGCGTGCTCGTCGACTGGTCGTACACCTTCACCCCGCCGGGCTGCGTCGCGATCTGGTAGGTCACGTTCGCGCTCGCGACGCCGACCACGGCGTTGCCGGCGGCCTCGTTCACGACGGTGAAGCCACCCGCGGACCGCACGTTCACGAGCCACGTGTTCATGTACGCCGAGCCGCAGCTCGCCGAGCCGGACGACGATGGTGAGGAGAGCAGCACGCGCATCGGCCCGCGCGGGTTCGTGGCGCTGTCGACCACCGTGAGCTGCGTGCCCGGGTAGTACTTCGCGACGATCTGCTCGCCGGTGAGCGGGGGACCTGACGCGCCGGTCGCCCAACCTTGGGCGCCGTACTGGCTCATCCCCACGCCGTGGCCGAATCCCTTGCCGTAGAAGGTGACGCCGGGCTGCACGCTGATGGTCTCCTGCAGCCGGGGCACGCCGAGCGAGCTGAACCAGGCCACGCCCTCCTGCACCAGGTCCCACGCGATCACGTACGTGCCGAGCGAGCTCGGCAGCGCGACCGGGACCTGCACGACGGCGCTCTGGCCGACGGCGAGGTCAGCGGCGAGGAAGCCGCGCCGGCCGTCCCAGGTCACGATCCCGCCCGCGGTGGTGAGGAGGTGGTAGCCGAGGTGCACCGGGTTTGCGCCGCCGGCCGGCCACGCGCGCGCGCCGTAGTTGGAGACACGAACGTTGAGGAGCAGGGATGCGCCGATCGTCGCGACACCGGGGGTGGTCGTCTGGTCGTACCCGCCGCTGAAGCCGCTCGTCACGATGAGCGGGGTCTGCGCGGCGGGCGAGCCGATCTGCGAGAGCCAGGCGACGCCTTCACGCACGGTGTCGATGGCCAGGCTGTAGGTGCCGATCGAGGTCGGCGCGTTGTATGCGACGTTGATCGACCGCAGCTGGCCGGGGAGCAGGTCGGCGCCGATGGCGGTCCGCGCCCCGTCCCACACCACAACGCTGCCGTTCGCCGCGAACACGTGGTACGCGAGGTTCACCGGGTTCGGTCCGGTCGCGCTCCACGCGACGTTCCCGTTGTTCACCACGGTGACCGCGATGGTGCGGGACTCGCCGAGCAGCACGGACGTCGTCGCGGAGATGGTGTACGTCGCGGCGTAGAGCGCGGGCGAGACCTGCGCCGGGAGCTTCAACGGGAGGCCGCCGATCGAGCCGAACCACGCGACACCTTCGCGCACGAGATCCACGGTGAGCGTGTACGCGCCCGGCGCCGTCGGCGTGGTGATCGATGCGGCGATCGATGCGCTCGCACTCGGCGCGACGTCGGCCGGGAGGGGCGTGCGCATGCCGTCCCATACGACGACGGTGCCCGCGCCGTCCGTCCAGTGGTAGCTGACGTCGACGAGGTTCGGACCCGTCGCGTTCCAGGTCGCGACGCCGCTATTCGAGACTGGGATGGTGATCGTGTACGTCGTGCCGCCCAGGAGCGTGGGCAGGGACACGGCGCCGAACGTCGCGTTGAACGCGGGCGTCGCCTGCACCGGGTAGGACGCGCTCGGGTTGAGCCAGGCGATCCCCTCCTTCACCAGCGCGAGCTGCAGCTGATAGGGGCCCGGTTGCGCCGGCAAGGGGATGGTCGCCGTGAGCTGGCGCGCGCCGCCGCCTGGAACATCTGAGCCGAGGGGCGTCCGCGCGCCGTCCCAGACCGCCGCCTTCCCAAATGCGTCGAGCCAGTGGTAGCTCAGGTTCACGGGGTTCGGCCCGGCGGCGTTCCACGTGTCGGTCCCGGAGTTCATCAACGTCACCGGGAGCTGCAGTGTCGTGCCGGCACCCGCGCTCGTCGGCGGTGCCGCCTGGTACGTCGCGAAGAGATTGGCGCTCGGTCCCGCAGCTGCGGGCGTCGTATTGACCAAGAGGGCAATGACGACAGCCACGCCGACGGCAACGCGGATCAACGGCATGCAATCCCTTCCCGTGCGCGGCGACCGAGCCCGGCGTGCACCGGTGCCAGACAGGTGTTGGTGTCCTCAACAGCCAACGGGGTCACGGTACCAGCGTTACCGGCGTTGGGGAACCACTTCCGAACCACCGCAACCCCTCGGACACGATGTCGACGACGAGCGACGCGGCGCCGGGCGGCGGCGTGGCGAGCGGTAGCGCAAGGGTGACCGACGCCCCAGGCGCGACGGGTTGTGCGGCTAGGCTCACGCGCGGACCGTCCCAGAGGAGTGGCGTCCCGTCGGCCGCGAGCCAGTGCGACCCGAGATCGAGTGGTGCGCTGCCGCCAGGCATCCAGGGCACGCGGCTCGTGTTGGTCACGGTCACCGACACGGACGGGGCGGCGCGAGAGATCGTGCGCGACGCGAGCGCGAGGGTCGCGCGGTAGTCGGGGTCCGCGCCGATCCCGGCGAGACCGACCGCGACGCCGTAGCTCGAGAACCAAGCCACCCCCTCGCGGACGAGATCGACACGGATGTCGTATTTGGCGAGGACGATCGTCGCGGGCACCGCGATCGCGACGTTCACGGTGACCTGTTGGCCCGGCGCGACGTCGCTGGGCAGGACCGCCCGCTCGCCGTCCCAGAGGAGCAGGGCTCCGAAGGGGTCGTAGACGTGCGCAACGGCACGCACGGGATTCGTGCCGCCGGCCGTCCACGTGAGCAGGCCGGTGTTCGTGAGCGTGACCGGAAGGAACGCCCGGCTACCGGGCAGGAAGGACGTGGCCGGCGGGGTCATGGCGTAGGTCGCGCCGAACCCGTTCGTCACGCTGATCGCAAGGTCGCGCGGCGTCACGCCTTGCGCGGAGAACCAGGTGACGTCTTCTTGCACGAGGTCGAGCCGGAGCGTGTACGCGCCGACCACCGGCGGCGATGCGATCGGGATCGCGACCACCGCGGCCTCGCCAGGCGCGACGTCGCCCGGCAGATTCCCGCGCGCGCCGTCCCAGACGACGACCTGCCCTGTCGGTGCGAGCCAGTGATAGGACAGATGGACCGGCGTCGCGCCCGTCGCCGGCCAGATCACGGTGCCCGTGTTGCCCACCGTCACCGCGATCGTGTTCGCGCCGAGCACGAACGTCGACTGCGCGCTGGCGATGGGCGCGTAGCTTGCGGCGAGGCCGCTCGAGATCGCGACGCTCACGTTCGCGGTCGCGACACCGGCGGACGAGAACCAGGCGACGCCCTCCCGCACGAGGTCGAGCTGGAGGACGTACGTGCCGGGCTTCGTCGGCGTCGCGATCGTGACCCCGACGGTGACGGCCCCGCCGACCGGGACATCGGCCGCCAGCGCGGTGCGCTGGCCGTCCCAGACGACGACGTTGTTCGCGAGGTCCGCCCAGTGGTAGGCGAGGCGGACCGGATTCGTGCCCGTGGCGCTCCAGGCAAAGCTCGAGCTGTTCGTCAGCTTCACCTGGCCCGCGAGCGGCGCGGCAATCGTGCCCTTCGGGGGGACGGCCGACGCGTCGTAGAACGCGCCGTAGCGGGACGTCGCGTTCGCGGTGACCGCACGGAGCGCGTTCACGCGGCCGGCGCCGAACACGGGATCGATCCCCGGCGTGCCGAGATCATCGGCGGTGCTCTTCAACCGAGCGGCCAGCTGTGCCGGGCTGAGTCCCGGTTCCTGGCTCAGGACGAGCGCGGCGATCGCGGCGACGAGCGGGGAGGCCTGCGATGTGCCGCGGAACGCCGCGTAGCTCTGCGTGCCCGGATTCGCGCGCGAGAGCGTCGTCGGATACGTGGGTGTCGTGCTCCAGATGGTGACGCCGGGTGCAGCGATGCCCACGTAGCTGTTGACGTTGCTGAAGCTCGCGTGCTGATCGGTGCTGTCGGTCGCCGCGACGGCGAGCGACTCCGGGTAGGCGCCGGGATACTGCGGCGAGTTGAGCGCGGCGCAGCGCGTGGAGACCACGCCGCAGTTACCCGCGGCCGCGACGACCAGGACGTTGTGCGCGAGCGCGTAGCGGATGGCGTCGTGGAGCACGAACAGCTCCGAGTCGGAGCCGAGCGAGATGTTGACGATCCGCGCGCCGTGATCGGTGGCCCACGTGACGCCCTGCGCGACATCGGACAGCAGCCCCGCGCCGGTGCAGTCCAGCGCCTTGACCGGGAGCACGCGCACGCCGAACGCCGCGCCGGCGATGCCGGTGCCATTGTTCGCGTTCGCCGCGATGATGCCGGCGACATGCGTGCCGTGTCCGTTGTCGTCGACCTGCGAGCCGGGGAGACACGAGGGATCGGGAGACGACACGAACGCAACGCCGGGCAGGGTGGCGCCCACGAGGTCGGGGTGGTTCGCGTCGACGCCGGTGTCGACGACCGCGACGGTCACGATCGGCGATCCGCGCGCGACGTCCCAGGCCTTGTCGAGCTGGGTCTTCCGGAGGCCCCACTGCCCGAGCCCGAACGACGGGTCGATCAGAAACAGGCTGTCGTTCGGAGTGAAGTCGACCGACGCGCGCGAATCGAGCTGCACGGAGGCGATCGCCGGATCGCGCGAGAGCCGCAGCACCGCGAAGCCGCTCGCGTCGCCGGTCGCATCGCTCGCATCGATCGGTAGCGCAACTCGGGTCGCCCCGAGGGCCGGGAGCGTGGTGTCGACGGTCGCGCCAACGCGCGCCAGCGCGGCCGCGCGCTCGCTCACCGAGGCGGAGGGCGCGAACCGGATGAGTGCCCGCGGCGCGTCACCGGCGATGACCGAGGGTGCCGGTGCGCTGACCGAGCGTGTCGCCGAAGACTCGGTTGTTCGGGCATCGGTCGTCCGACCGAGCGCCGGAAGCAGCGCGACGCAGACAAGCCATGCCGCGGCGAGGCGCGCTACCCGTCCCATCTCACTTGCTATGACGTGAGCGTAGGCGGCGGGTTATGGCCGGAAGGTGTGAGAGTGGCGGCGATCTGGAGCGACTGCGGCTATTTGGAAGGGTCGCTGATGATGAGGACGTTCTCGAGCTTGCGAAGGTCGACCGCCGGCGCGACGATGGCTCGCTGGTACGCCGAGACCTCGGCCTTGGTCACGTCGACGACGGTGCCGATGACCAGACCCTTGGGGTACAGCGAGCGCAGCTCGTTCCCGATCCCGAGCCCCGCGGTGACGACGATGTCGCCCGGCTTCACCGGATCGCTCTGGAGGATCCATTCCATCACCAACGTGTCGCCGTACAGGCCACGCACGATGCCGCTCGCGCGGGAGGTCTGGACGAGGGCCGAGACGCTCGATGACGAGTCGGTGACGAGGAGCACCTTCGCGTAGTTCGAGCCGGCTTCGCTCACCCGGCCGACGACGCCCTGTTCCGCGAGCACGACCTGGTCGACCCGCACGCCCTGGTCCGTGCCGGCGCCGATGACGATCGTCTTCAGCACGCCGCTCGGGTCGCGGGCGATGACGGGCGCGATGATGGTCTTGTACGGCAGTGCCCGCTGCGCGGCATCGAGCTTCGCGGCCTGCCGTGCCGCGATCGACGCTTCGGCGAGGCGCGCGTTCTCGAGCGTGAGGCGATCGTTCGCCGCGCGCAAATCCGCGTTGTCGGTGCGCAGCCGATCGAGCTCGCCGATCGCCTGGAAGAACCGGTTCGTGGTGATCCCGGTCTCCGCGAGCGCGCGCTGCACGGGCACGAGGACCTGCGTCCCCACCTCCGCGGCGCCCTGGACGACCGCGGCCGAACGGAACAGCAGGATGAGCAGCGAGACCACGAACAGCAGGGCGAACGGACGGGCGACGCTGTTGGTCCGGCGGGCGCGTGTCCGTCCGAGGGTCGTCATCAGCGGGGCATGATCGCGTAGGTCTCGGTCACCAGGCTGCGCTCGTACTTCACGAGATCCTCGAGCACCATGCCGGTGCCCCGGGCGACGCAGGTGAGCGGGTCATCCGCGATGTGCACGGCCATCTGCGTCGTCTCCGAGATCCGCGTGTCGATGCCGCGCAGCAGCGCACCACCGCCGGCGAGGTAGATGCCCTGATCCATGATGTCGGCCACGAGCTCCGGCGGCGTCTCCTCGATGGTGTCCTTCACCGCGTCGACGATCTGCTGCACCGACGGGTCGATGGCCTCGCGGATCTGCGCGCTCGTGACCTCGATGCTCCGCGGGAGACCGGTGAGGAGATCGCGGCCGCGGAAGAACGTGGAGACCTCCTCGTCCAGCGGATACGCCGAGCCGATCGCGATCTTGATGTCCTCCGCGGTCCGCTCGCCCATGAGCAGGTTGAACTCGCGGCGGGCGTAGGAAACGATGTCCTGGTCCAGCTCGTCGCCGCCGATCCGGATCGAGCGCGCGACGACGATGCCGCCGAGCGACGTGACCGCCACCTCGGTGGTGCCGCCGCCGATGTCGACGATCATCGAACCGCTCGGCTCGTTCACCGGAAGGCCGGCGCCGATCGCGGCGGCCATCGGCTCTTCGACGAGCCGCGCCCATCGCGCACCCGCGTTGATCGCGGCCTCCTGCACGGCGCGCTTTTCGACCTCGGTCACGCCCGAGGGGATGCCGATGATCACGCGCGGCCGCGGGAACAGCGCGACGCGGTCATGCACCTTGTGGATGAAGTGCTTGAGCATGTACTCGGTGATGTCGAAGTCGCTGATCACGCCGTCCTTTAACGGCCGGATCGCGACGATGTTCTGCGGCGTCCGGCCGAGCATCCGTTTCGCCTCGGCACCCACCGCCAGGATCGCGCCGGTCTTGGTGTCCTTCGCGACGACGGACGGCTCGCTGATCACGATGCCGCGACCGCGCACGTGCACCAGGGTGTTCGCCGTGCCGAGGTCGATGCCGACATCACGGGAGATGAGCCCCCACAGGGATTCGAACAAATGGACGCACCCTTTCCAGAACGCGCGTTGGTGGAGGTGAGGATAGAGCCCGTAACGCGCGCGTTCCGCGCGCCAGCGCTCGGTTCCCCGCTATGGGTGGGCCGTCACGGTGGGACGTGGGGTCGGCCGCACCGTCGCGGTCGGTCGCGGCGTCGCGGTCGGTCGCACCGTCGGCGCGACGACCGGCTTCGTGCCCGGCGCGTAGAGCTGTGGGATCCCGGATGGCACGACGAGCGGCTTCGGGGTCGCGGTCGGACGCGCGGTGGCCGGGCGCGGCGTCACACGAGGCCGCCCCGTCTGCGCGGGAGCAGCGCCGCCACGGTTCTGCGACGGCACGAAGACAGGCTCCGGTTTGGGTGCGGGTGCCGGCACGAGCGGCGCGACGCCCACGTTCGTCAGGCCGCCGAGTCGGATGGGCTGGTAGCGGTCGTCGTAGACGACGACGCGGTGGACCGCTCGCGGCGGCGTCTCCTCGTACACCCACAGCAGGGTGTGGGCCTCGTTCGCCCAGGCTTCGAAGAGCCGGACGTGGCCAAAGCCCTGGGGATCGCGGCCGATCGTGAGGTTCATCGCGTCGCCGGGACGGAGATCGCTCTTCGCGATCGGTGCGCTGACCCAGCCGAGCGACTCGGTCGTGTATCGGGCCAGGCCCCAGGCCGCGCTCACGTACGCCGAGCAGTCCATCCCGCGGCCGGCAGTGTTGCCACCCCAGACATACGGCGTGGACAGCATCGACGCCGCGCGATCGAGGATCGACTGGCGTACCGCCAGCGATGGATCCTTTGACTGGGGCTCGGCCGGGGCCGGCTCAGCCGGGCCCGGCCGCACGACTTCAGGAGCCGCGACGACGGCCGGCGCGTTCGGGCCCGTGGGGTCGGCGCGCAGGGAGTCGAATGATGCGCGCACGATCGGGGCGAGGGCCGCCCAGTCCTCTTCCGCGGTGACGGCGCGCGCGACGAGCCGGCGGTCGGTCTCGCGGGCCACGAAGTAGCGCGTGAAGACATGCAGTCCTTCGTACGTTCGCTGTTCGTCCACCAGGAAGAACCCGCCGACCGGCGACGCATCCATCCGATCCGCTCGCGGGTCGACGTCGAGGTCGAGCATGTCGCCGCCCGCGCGCGCGACACCGACGGTCATGATCGCGCCCGCATCACGGACGAGCGCGCTCGTGATCGGGACGGGCAGCGCATAGAGCGACGGGTCGACGAGACGCAGCTGGAAGCGCACGAGCTCCTCTGCCGGGTCCGGCGGGTCGCTCTGTGGGTTGAGGGCCTGCGACGGCTCGCGGACCCAGCCGACCGGCGGGTCGAAGCTGAGGCGGGCGGACTCATCGGTGAAGCCCTTCGGGGCCGGTCGGGCCGGCTGATCGGCGACGGGATCCGCGCGCACCGGCACCGGCGCGGCGATCGGCCCGGCGGTTTCGGACGCGACGGCGACGTCCCGCAGCGGACCGGCGATCCCAACACTGAGGATCGCGGTCGCGACGACACGAGCGAGCGCATGCGTGAATCGGATCCCCACCACTTTCGTCAACGGGACGTCCCGACGGGCCGTTGTGTCCGCCGTTTGGACTAGATCACTCCGCGCTCCCGCAGGCTGACGTGTCGCCCCGCACCAACGATCACGTGATCCACGACCGATACCCCGAGGAGCCGCCCGGCGGCGACGGCGTCGCGGGTTGTCCGGAGGTCGTCAGCGGAGGGCTCGGGGTCGCCGGACGGGTGGTTGTGGGCCAGCACGATGCCGGCGGCGTTCCGCCGCAGCGCATCCGTGAACAGCTCGCCGATCCGCACCGAGGTGCCGGCCACGGTCCCTTCATAGATGGGGACGACCGCGATCAATCGCTGCTTGCGCGTGAGCAGCGCCACGACGAGGGCCTCGCGATCGCGGTGCGCGAGGTGCGGCGCGAGCACGCGCGCGGCCGCAGCGGGCGTATCGAGCACGTCGCCGT
>JALYLX010000060.1 GCA_030773995.1 Chloroflexota bacterium | reverse complement strand
CCGCCGGAGTGATCCGGCGGCCGTTCTGTTTTCAGCCGCATTCATGCCCGCGCCGTCGGTCGCGCCTTGCCTGGCGGCCGCACGCCTTGGTACAATTGAGTCCTCGGTCCTTGGAGCGGTGGGGTCACACCTGTTCCCATCCCGAACACAGCAGTTAAGCCCACCAGCGCCGAAGATACTCGGGACGTCGGTCCCTGGGAAAATAGGTCAGGGCCGGGATCTAAAACGACTTCGACGCGCAAGCGTTGGGGTCGTTTTGCTTTCGCGGAGGTCGTGATGCGCGCGCCGGCACCTCCGTACCGCGGCGAGGGTCCGCACGCGCTCTGGCACGTCAGCGAGGACCCGACCATTACCCGATTCGCGCCGCATCGGGCCAAGACCGCGCTTACGGACAAGCCGCTCGTGTGGGCCACCGACACGCGCCATCTGCCGCTGTTCTGGTTCCCGCGCGACTGCCCGCGCTGCACGTTCTGGGCGGGGGAGCGCACGACCGATGCCGATAGGGCGCGCTTCCTCGATGGCCAGCGGGGCCTCCGCGTCCACGTCATCGAGGCCGGCTGGCTTGCGCGCGTCGGTGCGACCGAGCTCCAGCTCTACCGCCTGCCGGAGGCTCCGTTCACCGAGAGTCTGGACACTGCGGGCTATTGGATGAGCCGCGATCCGGTCGAGGGCGCTCGAGCGCCTCACGATCGGCGACCTCGTCGGTCGCCACGCCGCGGCCGGCATCGCCCTGCGTACGGTTCCGAATGTGTGGCCGTTGTGGGACGCCGTCGTGGGCTCGACGCTCGAGTTCAGCGGCATCCGGCTGCGGAACGCGATTCCGCGACCGTAGGCGGCAAGCCCCGCCCGATGGACCTGGTGTGGGCTCAGATCCTCGCGCCGTCCTGCGCCGGCTCTCACCGGATCCGGTGCAATTCCAAGTCATCCTCGGTTCGCTCCTCGGCGATGCGCGCATCGTCGGCGGTCCGTTCGATCGCCGGCTCGTGATCGTCCACCAGGCGGCTCGCGCGCCCTACGTCTGGTGGAAGTACGACCGTCTCGGCGGGATCGCCGCAGAGGCCCCAGCGGAGCGCGATGGCCGGCTTTCCTTTACGACCATCGCGCACCCGCTCTTTGACGACCTCTCCACCTTGTCGCGAAAACGGCTAGTCGAGCTCATCGCCCCGCTCGGCCTCGCCGTCTGGATGACTGATGTCGGGCGGCTCGAGCTGCGTGCCGACGCGTTCCTTCCGGCGCAGCGGCACAACGCGCTCTCCGGGGTCTAGGCGGCCACCGCAACTGCGACGCGCGGTCGCACGAGCGCCTGCGCAAGCTCGTGCCGCAGGTTGTGGATCGCGCGGCCATGGAGCTGGCACGCTCGGGCTTCACTGATCCCCATCTTCACCGCTGACTCGCGCAGCGTGAGCGACTCGCCGTAGTAGCGCGCGAGCACTTCGCGCTGGCGCGGCGGCAGACACTCGAGCGCGCTCTCGACGCGCGTCCGCAGGTCCTGGCTTTCATAGCGATCCGTCGTCTCGTCGACTGCGGCCCAGTCGCGATCGCCGGTCTCGAGGAGCATGTCGAGCGACAGCGTGGCGCCGTACGCGCCGACCTCGGGCTCGGTGTCCTGGACCATGGTCCGGGCACGCCGGCGCTCGCCGCGCGAGCGATCGTCGAGGTGCCGCAGCTCATCGAGGACCGCGCCGCGGATCCGCAGGCCGGCGTAGCCCTCGAACGGCACGCCGCGCTCCGGGTCATAGCGGTCGACGGCGTCGATGAGGCCGATGAGGGCCGCGGACTCGACGTCGTCACGTCCCATCAACGCCCCGGTCGGCACGCGCATCCGGCGGGCGACCGACGTGGCGAGCGGCACGTAACGCTCGATGAGCGCGCACCGCGATGCGGCGTCGCCCTGGCGGCAGCTTGCCCACAGCTGGCCGGTGTCCACGTTGCCCCCTTCGCTCATCCGATCCAGCCACTCGGCCGACCGGTGCAGGGGGAGACTTTCGCGGCCGCGCGCGTCGCACTGAAGCCCCAGGCAGGTCTACTTCGGATACCCGGTCGCGGCCGCCCGGCCCCACCTGGCGCGCGGCGGAGTCAGCGACTATTCGATGAGGTCTGAACGGAGCGCGAGGACCACCGCGTGCGTGCGATCGGTCGCCCCGAGCTTCGCGATGAGCGTCTGGACAGCTTTCTTCACGGTGTCTTCGGCGAGGACCATCGCCCGAGCGATCTCTTTGTTCGTGTACCCCTCGGCCAGGTACTTCAGCAGCTCGAGCTCGCGGGCGCTGAGCGCGTCCTTTGGTGACCGGTCCGCCGCCGGCCGTTCGGCCCGCGGGACCGGAGGCGACTCGGGGGGGTTGTCGAAGTCCGCTGGGAGCGACCGCGCGACGGCCTTCTGCACGAGCGTGACAGCGTCGTGGGGCTCGGCCAGGGCCGCCGCCTCCTCCGGTCCGAGCGCTGACAACCCGGCCGCCGCGGCCCGCAGCGCGGCGATTACCCGTTTGGACGGCGTTCCCTTGTGGAGATACCCGATCGCACCAGCCCGGACCGCTGCGCGTACCCGGTCGGCAGACCCGTCCACCGAGAAGGCGACGATCGGCAGATGCGGGGCGGCTTCGTGGAGCCGCTCGATCACGTCGACCCCTTCCGCATCCGGAAGGTTGAGGTCCACGAGCGCGACGTCTGCGACGCCTTGGCGGGCCAGCTCGACGGCCTCCGTGGAGGTGGCGCTCAGGCCGGCCACCGTGAGGCCCTCCTGTTCGAGGAGGGTCCGGATACCGATCCGCATGACCGGATGGTCTTCGACCGCAAGGATCCGCAGGGTCTCGGTGCCCGACGCGCTCAGGGACCTGGGCTGCTCCGTTGCGGCCGTCTGGGTCTCGGAGGCCGGCCCGACCGCGCGGGCCAGCTCGTCCGCGAGATCGGTGACAAGGGATCGCTCGAGGTCGTCGAACGCGTCCATCCCCGCGGCGCGTTTCACGTTCAGCACCCCGATGACCCGGTCGCCCACCCGGAGGGGGATGGAGAGCGCGGACCCGGCATCCGGATCGGTGCCGGTGAAGCGCACGTCGCGGACGGCCCCCGATACCTCGATCGCCTCGCCGCTCTGCGCGACGTACCCCGCGATCCCTTCACCGAGCCGCTGCCGGTGGCCGAGCATCGTGTTCGGCAGACCAACGGATGCACGGAGGTGGAGCTCCGCACCGTCAACGAGCATGATCGATGCGCCGTTCGCGTCGATGCTCGCCGCGATGAGCGCGGCGGCACGCGCGAGTGCGGCCGGATCGCGGGTCTGCTCGAGCTCACGCCGCACCGACCGCTGGACCAGCCGGGCGGCACCGGCGCGCTCGGCCGACGCGAGCTTGCGCCCGTCGTCGATCGAGCTCGCCATCAGGCGCGACGCGGCATACGCACCCGCGACCTCGACCGCGTCGAATGGGACGCTGTGGCGGAGGGCGCAGAGGCAGGATGCGGCGGTCGCATCCCGCTCGATCGCGACGAGCACCGCGTACGCGGCCTGGTCGCCCCACCGGCCCGCCGCGATCGGCGCGGTCACCGCGATATCGCTCGCCATCGCGGCGTGCAGGCGGTCCGGACCGATGAGCGCGGTCCAATCCACATCGGGCTCAACGCGGTAGGAGAAGAGGGTCGTGAATTCGCCGCCTCGGAGGCAGAGGACCGCGGCGCCTTCCGCTCGGAGGAGCGTCGCCGCGTGTTCGAGACGCTCTGGCCAGCGGGCCGTCGAGTTGACGGGACACCCTCCTATCCCCGGAAGCTGGGGTACCTGGATTCTAGGGAGGAAGGCCGCCGCATCCGCTGCCGGTGGCACGTCAAATGCCGCCCACCGATCCCGTGACGATGCGGCTCGGCCCGGAGCACGACCAGGAGCTCGAGGACCCCGCCGCGCACGAGGACCCCGGTCCCCAGACGATGGCCGAGCTGCTCGCCGAGGCCGAGCGCGAGGAGCAGGCCTTCCGGCCCCTCCGATCCGGTGAGACGGTCGAAGGGACCGTCGCCGGCATCACCGGGGATGAAGTGCTCGTCGACCTCGCCGGCCGCTCCGCCGGCGTGCTGTCGTTGCGGGAAGCGAACGCCTCGGTGGCCGAGGCACTCGAAGTGGGCGATACGGTCCTCGCGCTCGTCGTCCATCCCGAGGGGCCGCAGGGGCACGCCGTCCTCTCACTACGCCGGGCGCGGCGCGCGCGACGATGGCAGGAGATGGCGGAGAAACAGAAGAGCGGCGAGGTCATGACCGTGCCGGTGGTCGAGGCGAACCGCGGCGGCGTCGTCGTCGACCTCGGCGTACGCGGGTTCGTGCCGCTCTCGCAGCTCGCGTCGCTCGGCGCGTTGGATCGTCCCACGACGACCGAAGGGGTGCCCGAGGCGGTGCGGGCCCTCATCGGCAAGGACCTGACGTTGAAGGTCATCGAGGTCGATGAGGCGCGCAATCGGCTCATCCTTTCGGAGAAGGCCGCGACACAGGAGCTGCGGCGGCAGCGCAAGGCCAAGGCGGCCGCGGAGCTGAACGTCGGGGACATCCTGGACGGACACGTAACGCACGTGACCGGTTTCGGCCTGTTCGTCGACGTCGGCATCGCTGACGGGCTCGTCCATCGGTCCGAGATCACCTGGGACAAGGGGGTGAACCCGATGACCGTACGTCAGGTAGGCGATCCGGTCCGGGTCGTGGTCACCGGGATCGACCCGGAAAAGGAACGCATCTCACTGTCCATGAAGCGGCTCCAGGACGATCCCTGGACCCGGGTGGGAACGGACTTCGCCGACGGGGGTATCTACGACGCGGAGATCACCCGGCTCATGGCCTTCGGAGCGTTCGCGCGCATCGCCGACGGATTAGAAGGACTCATCCACGTCTCCGAGCTTGCTCCGCACCGCGTCGCCGAGCCCGGCGACGCCGTCCAGGTGGGGGACCTCGTTCGGGTGAAAATCGTGGGTGTGGACCCGGAGCGACGGCGACTATCGCTCTCGATCCGGCAAGCAGACGGGCAGAATCCGCAGTCTCCGAACGTATAATCGGAACACGATGCCGACTTCATCCGTGTACCTGGCAGAGGCCATCTGATGGGACCCTTCGACCGCTTTAACGACCGCGCGAAGCGTGTGCTGGCCCTTGCCCAGGACGAAGCGATCCGGTTCAACCACAACTACATCGGGACCGAGCATCTCCTGCTCGGACTCGTACGGGAGGGCGAGGGCGTCGCCGCCCGGGTCTTGGACTCCCTCGGCGTCGAGCTCTCGAAGGTGCGCACGGCCGTGGAGTTCATCATCGGCCGCGGCGACTCGACCACTTCGCCGAGCGAGATCACGCTGTCGCCTCGTACGAAGAAGGTCATCGAGCTCGCCATCGATGAGGCCCGCAAGCTCGGCCACAGCCACGTCGGCACCGAACATCTGCTCCTCGGGCTGGTCCGCGAGGGCGAGGGCATCGCCTCGGGCGTCCTCGAATCGCTCGGCGTGTCGCTCGAGAAGGTCCGCCACCAGGTCATTGCGACGCTCGGGCAGCAGCACCCTGCCACGCAGGAGGCCGCCGGCGCGGGCGCGAAGTCGGGGAGCTCGAAGACCCCGACGCTCGACCAGCTCGGGGTGAACCTCACGGCGATGTCGAAGGCCGGGCAGCTCGACCCCGTCATCGGCCGCGAGAAGGAGATCGAGCGGGTCATCCAGATCCTCAGCCGCCGGACAAAGAACAATCCCGCCCTCATCGGCGAGCCCGGTGTGGGCAAGACCGCCATCGCCGAGGGCCTCGCGCACCGGATCGTGAAGGGTGACGTCCCCGAGACTCTCCAGGGGAAGCGCGTCCTCACGCTCGACATCGGCTCGCTCGTCGCTGGCACGAAGTACCGGGGTGAGTTCGAGGAACGCCTCAAAAAGATCATCGAGGAGCTCCGCCATGCGCACGACGTCGTCCTGTTCATCGACGAGCTGCACACGCTCGTCGGGGCAGGCGCGGCCGAAGGCGCGGTCGACGCGGCGAACATCCTGAAGCCGTCACTGGCCCGCGGCGAGCTTCAATGCATCGGCGCGACGACGCTGGACGAGTTCCGGAAGTACATCGAGCGCGACGCGGCCCTCGAGCGGCGGTTCCAGCCGGTGATGGTCGAGGAGCCGTCCATCGAGGAGACCCAGCAGATCCTCCTCGGGATCCGTTCCCGGTACGAGGACCACCACAAGGTCTCGATCACCGACGATGCGGTGAAGGCGTCGGCCGAGCTCTCGGCCCGCTACATCACCGATCGGTTCCTTCCGGACAAGGCCATCGACCTCATGGATGAGGCCGCGAGCCGGGTCCGCCTTCGCTACGGGACCCTCCCGGCCGAGATGAAGGAGGCCCAGAAGGAGCTCGACCGCGTCGGCACCGAGAAGGAAGCTGCGATGGAGGCCCAGCAGTACGAGCTCGCCTCCACCCTGCGCCAGGCCGAGCGCGTTCAGCAGGACAAGCTCCAGCAGGCGAAGGCCGACTGGCTCCTCGCGCAATCGCAAAAGCGCCCCGAGGTGACCGACGAGGACATCGCCGAGGTCGTTTCGATGTGGACCGGGATCCCGGTGCGCCGGCTCGCCGAGGAGGAGACCCAGAAGCTCCTCAAGATGGAAGAGGCGCTGCACGCGAAGGTCATCGGCCAGGACGAGGCGATCAAGACGATCAGCCGCGCCGTGCGCCGGGCCCGCGCCGGCCTCAAGGACCCGCGCCGTCCGATCGGCGCGTTCTTCTTCGTCGGACCGACCGGTACCGGCAAGACGCACCTCGCGCGGAACCTCGCCGAGTTCATGTTCGGCAACCAGGACAACATGGTGAAGATCGACATGTCCGACTACATGGAGCGGCACAACGTGTCGCGCCTCGTCGGATCGCCGCCCGGCTACGTCGGGTACGAAGAGGGCGGCCAGCTGACCGAGACCGTCCGCCGCAAGGGTTACTGCGTGATCCTGCTCGACGAGATCGAGAAGGCCCACCCGGAGGTGTTCAACATCCTCCTGCAGATCTTCGACGAAGGCCGCCTGTCCGACGCGAAGGGCCGCACCGTCGACTTCCGCAATACGATCATCATCATGACCAGCAACCTCGCGCAGAAGATGCTGAAGAGCGAAGGGGCGCTCGGTTTCCGCTCGAAGGGGCAGGGCGACGACCCGGACACCCAGGCCGCGTACGAGCACATGAAGGAGCGCGTCAACGACGAGATGAAGCGCTTCTTCCGGCCCGAGTTCCTCAACCGGATCGACGCGACCGTCGTCTTCCAGCCGCTCACCAAGCCTGAGATCCGGAGGATCGTCGAGATCGAGCTCGAGGGCGTCCGCAAGCAGCTCGCCTCGCAGGCGATGACCCTCGTGGTGACCGATGAGGCGAAGGACCACATCGCGACCGTCGGCTACGATACGAACTTCGGCGCCCGGCCGCTCGGCCGGGCGATCCAGAACGAGATCGCCGACCCGCTCGCCGAGATGCTGCTCCTCGCGGCATTCGTGCCGGGCGACACCGTGAAGATCGACGCGGTCGAAGGAAAGCTCGGGATCACGAAGGGCGAACCCGTCGAAGAGCGCAAGCCGGAGCCGGTCGCCTCGTAGCATCCCGGATGTCGCCGCTCCGGCTGACCCGCGCACGCGATCCTGACGAGTTCGACCGGCTGGCGCTCACCTTCCTTGTCGCGCGCGAGGCGGAGCACAACCTGCTCTTCGGGATCCTCTCCGGGATCCGCGCGGGCGAGTACGCGGAGCCGCCGTATCTCGCAGTCGTCCGCGACGACGAACGTGTCGTCGCTGCGGCACTGCGGACGCCGCCGTTCAATCTCGTCCTCTCGACCATCGACGACCCAGATGCGATCCCGTTGCTCGAGACCGACGCGGTGGCACGGTGGCCGGACTTGCCGGGCGTGCTGGGTCCGAAGGAGCATGCCTCTCGATTCGCGCGGCTCTGGGAAGCGCGGACCGGGCGTAGCGCGACGCTCCGTACGGCCGAACGAGCCTTCCAGCTCACGAAGGTCACGCCGCCGAGGTCAGTGTCCGGGAGGCTCCGGATCGCCGATGAAGGAGATCGCGAGCGCATTGCCGCCTGGTTCGTCGCGTTCGGCGCGGAGGCGCTTCGGCTGGACCAGGACCCGGCGCGAATGCTCCTATTCGCCGACCGCCTCATCAGCCGGCACGGCGGTCGCGCGCTGTACTTCTGGGACGACGGTGAGCCCGTTTCGATGACGGGTGCGGCCGCGACCACACCGAGCGGCAGCCGGATCGGTCCGGTCTACACGCCGCCTGAGCTGCGCGGCCGGGGGTACGCAAGTGCGCTCGTCGCTGCCGTGAGCCAGATGCAGCTGGATGCCGGGCGCAGGTTCTGCTTCCTCTTCACGGACCTGGCGAATCCGACGTCGAACAAGATCTATCAGGACATCGGGTACGCGCCGGTCTGCGACGTCGACGAGTACCGCTTCGAGGCCACAAGCTAGCCGCGGCCGATACTTAGAGCGTGCCTTCCCGCTCGTCCGCCCCGAAGATCGCGTTCGTCTGCCAGCAGTGCGGCAACGACTACCCGAAGTGGATCGGCAAATGCCCGAGCTGCGGCGGCTGGAACACGCTCGTGGAAGAGCGGATCGTCGCTCCACAGAAGGGCCGCGCCGGCCCCGCACGCGCGCCACGCCAGCCGATCGCGCTCAACGAGGTCCCCCCGGACGCCGAGACGCGTATCCCCACGGGTATCGCGGAGTTCGACCGCGTCCTGGGCGGCGGCATCGTCCGCGGGTCGCTCGTACTCCTGGGTGGTGATCCGGGCATCGGGAAGAGCTCGCTCCTCATGCAGGCGTCGGCCAGCCTGAGCACGCGCGGCACGGTCCTCTATGTCTCCGGGGAGGAGTCGGCGGCGCAGGTGAAGCTGCGTGCCCGCAGGTTCGGGATCGACGGCGGAAACATCCTGCTGCTTGCGGAGACCGACCTCGGCTCGGTCATCGAAGCGATCCGGCGGGTGAAGCCGCTGTTCTGCGTCATCGACTCGATCCAGACGATGAGCTCGGACATCATCGGATCGGCCGCCGGCGGGGTGTCGCAGCTGCGCGAGTGCGCTGCGCGGCTGCTCGAGGTCGCGAAGGGCGACGACGTGCCGATCTTCCTGGTGGGCCACGTGACGAAGGAAGGGAATGTCGCGGGACCGCGCGTGCTCGAGCACATCGTGGACGCCGTCCTCTATCTGGAGGGTGAACGGTTCCACGCCTTCCGCATCCTCCGCGGGACCAAGAACCGCTTTGGCTCCACCGACGAGGTCGGCGTCTTCGAGATGGGGGAGAGCGGACTGCGCGAAGTCCTGAATCCGTCGGAGGTCTTCCTCGAGGAGCGCAGCCGCGGCGTCGCCGGCAGCGTCATCGTGCCGACGATCGAAGGCACCCGTCCGCTGCTCGTCGAGGTGCAGGCGCTCGTCACGCCGACGAGCTTCGGACTGCCGCGCCGTACCGTGAACGGCGTCGACCCGCAGCGGATCGCTCTGCTTCTCGCGGTGCTCACCAAACGCGCCGGGCTGAGCAGCGGAGCGCACGACGTGTACGTGAATCTCGTCGGCGGCCTGCGCATCCGCGAGCCCGCGACAGATCTCGGCGTCGCGGTCGCCGTCGCGTCGGCCCTGCGGGATCGACCGGCCGATCCGCGGACCGTGTTCCTCGGTGAGCTCGGCCTCGGCGGCGAGCTGCGGCGGGTCCAGCGGCTGGCCGCGCGGCTGAAGGAGGCCGAGCGCCTCGGCTTCGAGCGCGCGATCGTCCCGGCCGCGAGTGCCGCCGATCGCGACGGGGCGAAGCTCGAGGTGATCGGTGCCGCCACTTTGCGCGATGCCCTGACCCGTTCGGGCATTTCAGAGGAGTAGCCGGGCGTATCCTCAGCGCATGATCCATCTCGCGCGGCAGGAGACGTCGGCTGGCGGCCACATCATCATCGGTCGAGCCATCGCGTCGCCGCATCTCGATAGAAAGGAGCGAATGGAATGGTCTTCCTCCGATTCGGCGGAGCGCTGGCTGGCTTCTTCTTCGGTTTCTTCCTTGCCGCTCAGCTGCTCCAGGTCAGTCAGGTCACGCCGCCGAACAATCAAGTCCTTGTCGTCTTTCTCCTCGCGGTGGCGTGCGCGATCCTCGGGTGGCTCGGCGCTCCGTACGCGACCGTCATGCCCATGGCCTGGGTCGCGGCGCGGATCCGCGCGACGGCCGCGGGCGATCTCGCGGCGGGCGTGCTCGGCGGTGGCGTCGGACTCGTCCTCGCCCTGTTCCTCGCGTTCCCGCTGTCGTTCCTTCCGGGCGAGCTAGGCCGGTACGCGCCGCTGGTCGGCGCCGTCGCGCTCAGCCTGCTCGGCGTCGCGGCCGGGACGATCAAGCGCGCCGATCTTCAGGGCGTCGTGCGTGAGATCAGAGGTGGCCGCCATGAACGCGGCGCCGGCGAGCGGCTGCTCCTGGACACCTCGGTCATCATCGACGGCCGCATCGCGGACATCGTTCGCGCCGGCTTCGTCCGGGGCACGCTCATCGTGCCGCGGTTCATCCTCGCGGAGCTCCAGTTCTTCGCCGACTCGGGGGACGGCACCCGCCGCGAGCGCGGACGTCGCGGACTCGAGATGCTCGCGAAGATGCAGAAGGAATCGACGGTCCACGTCGAGATCGACGACGAGGATCCGGCCGGTGATGGTGCCGACGGGAAGCTCCTCGCCCTCGCGCGCGAACGGCTCGTCCCGATCGTCACCAACGACTATGGCCTCAATCGCGTCGCGGAGCTGCACGGCGTCACCGTGCTCAACGTGAATGACCTGGCGAAGGCGGTCCGTCCAGTCGTATTGCCGGGCGAGGAGATCCACGTCCGCGTCATTCAGGAAGGGAAGGAAGCGGGCCAGGGCGTCGGCTACCTCGAGGACGGCACGATGATCGTCGTCGAGAACGGCGCGCGTTCGGTCGGCAATGAGGTCCCGGTCACGGTCATGCGGGTCCTGCAGACCGTCGGCGGCCGGATGATCTTCGCGCAGCCGCGCGGCGAGGTCACCGAGACCCGGCGACCTCGGGCCGTCGGCCACTGACCCCCTTGTGAGCGCGGGCCTCGCGATCCTCGCTGCCGGCGGCTCGAGCCGCGCCGGCACGGACAAGGTGAGCCTCGAGCTCGCCGGGCATGCCGTCCTCCTCTGGTCGATCGCCGCGGCTGAAGCTTCTGGCGCGTACGGCGCCATCGTCGTTGTCGCGCCGGCCGATCGTGTCGCGGCGCTGACCCGGATCGCCGGTCCGCGCGCGCGGGTCGTGGCCGGCGGAGCGACGCGTACCGCATCGAGCTGGGCCGGGCTTGTCGCGCTCGCCGGTCACGAGGTGATCGCGATCCACGATGCCGCGCGGCCGTTCGCCAGCCCGTCACTTTTCGCCACGGTAGCGGCCGTCGCGACCGAATATGGGAGCGCGGTGCCAGGCCTAGCCATCGCCGAGACGGTCCGCCGGGCCGACGAAGCAGGCCGGGCCGTCCAGGAGGTCGACCGCAACGGTCTGTGGACCGCCCAGACGCCGCAGGCGTTCCAGCGCGCCTTGCTCGAGCGGGCCCGGCGGTTCGCCGGCGACCGCAGCTTCACCGATGACGCCGCGGCGGTCATCGCCATGGACGAGGACGTGCGCCTGGTGCCCGGGGAGCGCCGCAACTTCAAGCTCACCTCCGTCGAGGATGTTGCCTACGCCCGGGAGCTGGCTGAAAAGGGCCTGGTCGCGATCGCGGCGCAGCCCCTGCCACGATGACGACCGTCCGGAGCGGGATTGGGTACGATATCCATCGTCTCGTGCCCGACCGCCGGCTGGTGCTCGGCGGCGTCGCGATCGACCACCCGACGGGGCTCGCGGGACACTCCGATGGCGACGTCCTCGCCCACGCGGTCATGGACGCGCTCCTCGGTGCCACGGCGCTCGGCGATCTCGGGACGCACTTCCCGAGCGACGATCCGGCCCATGCCGGCGCGGACAGCCTGCGGCTCCTCGAACGGGTCGTGGCGCTGGTCAACGCGGCGGGATACCGGATCGGCTCGGTCGACGCGTCGGTGATCGCGGAGGCGCCGCGCCTCGCACCGCACCTCGCGGGCATGCGCGACCGGCTCTCGCGGGCGCTCGGGATCGAGCGCGGCGCGGTGAGCGTCAAAGCGACGACGAATGACGGGCTCGGCATCGTCGGCGCAGGCGAGGCCATCGCCACGTTGGCGACGGTGATCGTGGAGAAGTCCGAGCCCTAGGAGGCTCGCGCCCTGTCGATCCAGCTCTTCAACAGCGCGTCGCGCACGGTGGAGCCGTTCACGCCTCTCACGGAGGGTGCGGTCGGCATCTACAACTGCGGGCCGACGGTCTACGACTATCAGCACATCGGCAATCTCTACGGCTACGTCGCCGCCGATATCGTCCGCCGCACGTTCGAGTATTTCGACTATCGGGTGAAGCAGGTGATGAACATCACCGACGTCGGGCACCTCGTCGACGACGCCGACACGGCCGGCCCGGACAAGATGGCGATCGGCGCGCGCCGCGAGGGGATCGATCCGCTCGCGATGGCCGAGAAGTACACCGAGCAGTTCATGATCGACCGCCGCAAGTTGAGCATCCTCGATCCGCACGTCATCGCGAAGGCCACGGAGCACATCCCCGAGATGGTCGCGCTCATCGAGCGTCTCATCGTGAAGGGTCACGCGTACGTCGCGGCGGATGGCGTGTACTTCGACACGACGACGTTCCCCGGGTACGGCCTGCGGCTGAACGCCGAGCCGCCCAGCGAGCGGCAAGCCGGCGCGCGCGTCGAGGTGAACCCGCACAAACGCCACTCGTTCGACTTCGCGCTGTGGCGCGCGGCCAAGCCGGGCGACCTGCAGCAATGGGATTCGCCGTGGGGTCGCGGGAACCCGGGATGGCACATCGAGTGCTCGGCGATGTCGATGAAGTACCTCGGCGAGACGTTCGATCTCCACTCCGGCGGCGAGGATCACCTCTTCCCGCATCACGAATGCGAGATCGCTCAGTCTGAGGCTGCGACCGGCAAGCCGTTCGTGCGGTACTGGCTGCACCACCACTTCCTGAAGCTCGACAGCGCGAAGATGGCGAAGTCGGCGGGTGGCTTCTTCCGGCTCGACGATCTGATCGCGCGCGGCCACGACCCCCTCGCGTTCCGGATGCTCGCGCTCGGCGTCAGCTATCGAAAGGGCCTCGACTTCACCTGGGAGGCGCTCGCCGAGGCCGAGCGCCGGCTCAACGCCTGGCGCACGCAGATCCGAGAGGCGATCCAGGCCGGCGGCAGCGGCGTGAAGCCCGAGGCGGACGATCCGATCCGCACGGCATTCACGGGATCGATCGCCGACGACTTCAACACGCCGCGTGCGCTCGCGCAAGCGGAGGCCGCGTTGAAGCTCGTGAACTCGACCGACGGTGCGAGCCGCGATCGCGGGCTCGGACTGCTGTTCGACATGGACCGCGTGCTCGGCCTCGGCCTCGAGGCGAGCGCGACCGCGACCGCGACCGATGACCTTGCTGGCGAGGACAAGCGCCTCTTCGAGGAGCGGCTCGCGGCGCGCGAGGCCGGCGACTACACGCGTTCCGACGAGCTCCGCGTGGCGCTCGAGGCGCGCGGGATCAAGGTGAAGGACACAAAGGACGGGGCGCGCTGGAAGCGGATCAAGGAAGGAAGTGCACGATGAACGAGGAATTCCAGGGCGGGGGTCAGGGCGACAGCGCGCCGCAGGACAACGCACCGCAGGGTGACGCGGCATCGCACGGTGGTCCGGCACCGCAGGGCGGCGCACCGGGGCAGGGTGGCGACATGGATCCGAACAGCCGCCGGCCTCGGCGTCGTGGTCGCCGCGGTCGCGGCGGTGGCGGCGGCCAGCCGTTCCGCGGGCCGATGCCGCAGGCCGCACGTCCCGGACAGCCATTCCGCGGTCCGGCACGGGCGCCGGGGTTCATCCCGCGCCCTGCACCGCGGCCGGTGGACGACGAGGCGTCGCTCCAGGCGCGCGAGCTCGCCGCGTACGAGCGGCGGCAGCAACAGCAGCAGCGCCGGACGACCGGCGGTTGGCGCCCTGGCGCGCCGTTCCGCGCACCGACGGGTGGCGGCATGCGTCCGCGCTTTGGCGCGGGCGGTCCGCAGTACAGCGAGCAGATCCGCCGCGCGACGTCCGGCCCGCCCCGCGGCGCTGCCCCGTCGCACGAGGCGGGCGAGCCGATCGCCGGTCCGCACGCGGTGCTCGAGGCGATGCGCGCCGGCCGCGCGATCCGCAAGCTCTACATCTCGCAGGACCGCAGCCTTCGCAGCGGCGCGGTGAACGACCTCATCGTGGAAGCACAGGAGCGCCACATCTTCGTCAACTACCTCGACAAGCTCGACCTCTCGCGGCTGTCCCCGGTGGAGAACCATCAGGGTGTCGTCGCCATATTCGAAGGGCGTGCCGGCGTGGACCTCGATGAGCTCCTCATCCACCTCGAGGCCGAGAGCGGGCAGCCGCTCGTGCTCATCGTCGATTCGCTCCAGGACCCGCAGAACTTCGGCGTGCTCCTTCGCTCGGCGGAGGGCGCCGGTGTCGCCGGCGTGGTGATCCCGCGGCACCGTTCGGTCGGGCTCACGCCCGCCGTCGCGAAGACGAGTGCCGGGGCGAGCGAGCACCTTCTCGTCGCGGAGGTCGCGAACCTGCGCCAGGCCATCGACACACTGAAGGAGAAGGGGCTCTGGGTCGTCGGCACCGACGAGACCGGCGATCTTCTCTATGACGAGGTCGACTACCGAGGCCCCACCGCGCTCGTCATCGGTGGCGAGGGCGAGGGCATCCGCCGCCTCGTGCTGGAAGGCTGTGACCAGGTCGTGCGCATCCCGATGGAGGGCCGGATCGCGTCGCTCAATGCCGCGGCCGCCGGCACCGTCGTGTTGTACGAGGCGCTTCGGCAGCGCCGGCGCGACGTCCCTCCCCCCGGCACGCAGACGCCGCGTCCACAGTCGGCTGAGACGGCGCTGGCAAGCGAGACCGCGGACCTTGCCGAGACGCCCGAGCTCGAGGACGACCTCACGATCGAGAGTGAGCTGGGGCCCGAGATCGACGAGCCGGTCGACGACCTCGTCGCGGAGGACGGCGAGGACGAGGCGCCGATCGCGGCCGCGCCTGCGGCGAAGGCGCCGCGCAAGACGGCCGCCAAGAAGACGGTCAAGAAAACGACGAAGAAGGACGCGGACGACTGATCCGGACGAATGTCGTGATCCGCGTCAAGGCTGACATCGGGTAGTCCTACGGCGGGGTACCTCGGTACCAACAACCATGGCCCGCTAACACGCTCTCCTCGCCATCGTTGATATCTCCGGACGAGTCGAGGGGAGGACCGGCATGGCGATAGCTCCGAAAGCGCACCTGCGGAAGCCACCCCGTCGCAGCGTGACGCTCGCGGAGTCGGCGCGCGACGTCAGAGCGCACGCCCTCGCGTCGTGGCACGCAGTCGTCGCGTGGTGGAACGCGCAGAGTGACAACCTCCGGGTCGCGCTCGTCGTCGTGGGACTCGTCGCCGCGATCAACGTCGTCAATCTCGCGTCGGCCGCCATCGCCCGAGCCGGCGCGAGTCAAGCCGCGCCGCCCGCGAGCGCCGTCGTGGCTCCAGTTGCCCGGAGCCTCGCGGCCGAAGCCGCTCCGATCGTTCCGGGGAAGGCCTGGGTGGCCTCGCAGCTCTGGCAGGGATCGAGCGCTCGCGTCACGGAATCGTTCTCCGTCGGTGCGCATTGGCGGGTCGACTGGCTCTACGACCCGCCGCCGTCGGGCGGGATCTTCCAGGTGTTCATCTATTCCGCGGACGGCACGCTCCTGATGGACGTGGCGGCCAACACCCAGAAGAGCGGCCCCGACTCGAGCTTCTGGGCCGGGCCCGGCACGTATTTCCTCAAGGTCAACTCGACCGGCGGCGACTGGAAACTGGACGTCCAGGATCTCCGCTAAGACCGCGTCCCTCTGCACCGCCCTCAGCGTCGCCATCCTGATGATGGCGCTCGTTCCGATCGTTCCGGCCGCCGCCGCCACCTGCGTCAGCACGGTCGGGCCTGGCATCCCGCCGCCCGCCCGAGAGCCGAGCGGGCTCCCCGGGTTCCACGCGTCGTGGCACGGACAGAGCGGCTACATGTCGCTCTGTCCCGGCGCCAGCGCTGTTGCGACCGTCGCGTTCCACAACAGCGGATCGCGCGGTTGGGTCGCCGGCCGGATGGGCGAGGTCGCGTATCTCGGCACGTCGGGCCCGGAGCCTGGCCAGGACCGCGCCAGCGCACTCGGTGGCGATGGCACGCTCGGCTCACCGGCCACCGGATGGCCCCGGTACAACCGGCCCGCGATCCAGCCGACGGCATTCGTCGGCCCGGATCAGGTCGCGTGGTTCCAGTTCACGGTCGTCGCGCCGCCTGTGCCCGGAACGTATCGCGTCGCGTTGCGGCCGCTCATCGAGGGCGCGCAGTGGATGGAGGACTACGGCGTGTTCTGGGTCGTCACCGTTCTCAATCCCGACGGCACACCGCCGCCTCCAACACCGTCCGCGCCGGTCGCGACGACCGTCATGGCCTCGTACTTCGGGCCCGGCCTCTACGGCAACAGCACCGCGTGCGGGCTCACGATGACGACGACGCTCCAGGGAGTCGCGCATCGCACGCTGCCGTGTGGGTCGCTCGTGCATCTGGCCTATGGGGGCCGCGACGTGACCGTGCCCGTCGTTGACCGCGGCCCGAACGTCGCCGGGCGCGAGTTCGACCTAACGTACGCGACGAAGCTCGCACTCGGCTGCCCCGACCTCTGCGTTCTCTCCTGGATCCGGTAGCAGGGCCGCTGCGCTCGCCGCACCCCGGGTGCGAGAATCAGCCGAGCGCAGCCGCCGCCCTAGCTCAATTGGCAGAGCAGCGGTTTTGTAATTAACCGGTTTGGTCCAATGACCCCAACAAACTGGGCCGTTCCGGGATCGGTGATGCCAGATGTGACGCCAATTGGAGCGACCCGCCGGTGGTGACATGAGTTCGTAGCACGAGACAAATGCTTTGCGCCCATCCGGATTCACGACCTTCGACACAGCTACGCGTCGATTGCGTTGGCTCGAGGCGTCCACCCGAAGGTCGTGCAGGAGGACTTGGGTCACTCGACGATTGCCGTGACGCTGGACCTGTACTCGCACGTCGTGCCTAGCCTGCAGCGGGAGGCTGCGAAGGAGATGGGGGCGGCGCTGTTCGGACAGTCAACCAGTCCATCGACATGCGCGGAGTTTCGCCGCGATCAGTGAGTGCCCTTGGCGTGTGGCGCGGCTCAAACAATAAAGTGGCCTTCAGCGACCAGCGCCACGCGGCCGCCGACGGATATCGCGTCGCCTGTGTGCACTTCGAGCCGGCAGGGGCGTCCGATCTCGGTTCCCATCGT
>JALYLX010000059.1 GCA_030773995.1 Chloroflexota bacterium | reverse complement strand
GAGCGCGGCCGCGCGCTGACGGCCCACGACGAGCGGGAAGAGGGCCGCGCCGACCGGCGGCACGACCGCGAGCGTGATCTCGGGGGTCCCGAGGCGCGCGTCGTCGGCCACGATCGCGAGGTCACAGAGCGCGACGAGCTCGCACGCGCCGCCGAGCGCGGCGCCGTGGACGACCGCCATGACCGGGGCGTCGCCCTCGAGCACGGCCGCGGCGACGCGGGTGAACGCGTCGAGCATCGGGCCGATCGCATCGCCCATGTGCTCCCCGACGTCGACGCCCGCCGAGAAGCCGCGGCCGGCGCCTTCGAGCACGATGAGCCGAAGCGTCCCGTCGGTGCGCAGCTCGCGGAGCACCGCCTCGAGCTCGGCCATGAGGGCCATGTTCAGCACGTTGAGCGGCGGCCGGTCGAGCATGACCCAGGCGACGCCGCCGTCGCGCCGGACGCGAACCTGCTCGGCCACGGTCTCCACGGCCTCCATCCTGGGTGCCGATCGTGTCCATCCGCCTTCCGGCACCCGCCCGACCGTGGCTATCCTGACACAGGCCGGACATGCTCCGTCGGTACCGTCGGTAGTGAGGTCGTGCTCCTCGGGAGGCTGCGGATGCCCATCGATACCTCGCCGGTCCTCGACGCGAAGAGCGAGTGGCTGCCACCCACGATGCGGGCGGCGGCCTTCGTCGGCGGCGGGAAGCCGCTCGAGCTGCGCACGGTGCCGCGCCCCGAGCCGGGACCGGGAGAGTTTCTGGTGCGCGTCGTCGCGTGCGGGCTCTGCCACTCCGACCTCCATTACCTCGACCACGGGACGCCGACGTTCAAGGAGCCCCCGGTGATCCTCGGGCACGAGATCGCCGGCGTCGTCGCCCGGACCGGTGAGGGCGTCGGTCCGGAGTGGATCGACCAGGGGGTCGTCCTCTCGTCCATCTCGACCTGCGGCGAGTGCGTCGCGTGCCGCACGGGCCGCGAGAACCAGTGCGCGAGACAGAAGATGATCGGCAACTCGCAGGACGGGGGGTTCGCCGAGTACGTCGTCTGGCCGGCCCGCGACTCGTTCCCGCTGCCGTCGGAGCTGCCGCTCGAGGACGCCGCGGTCATCGCCGACGCGCTCACGACCGCCTATCACGCGGTCATCCGTCGTGGTCGCCTCGTCGCGGGCGAGACTGTCGCGATCTTCGGCTGCGGTGGCGTCGGCCTCTCCGCCGTCCAGGTCGCCGCGCTCACTGGCGCGCGGGTCATGGCGATCGACATCGATCCGAAGAAGCTCGAGTTCGCGCGCGCGTTCGGCGCGGAGCTCACCTTCGACGCCACGGATCCGGACCTCGTGAAGGCCATGAAGCGGGCGACGTCCGGCGGCCCCGATCTCGCGATCGAGGCCGTCGGCAAGCCCGAGGTGCAGGAGCAGGCACTCTCGGTCGTGCGCACCGGCGGTCGGCTCGTGCTCCTCGGCTTCGCCGCGAAGCCGATGTCCGTCCAGGGCGGCCGAGTGACGTTCCGAGAGCTCGAGATCATCGGCACCCTCGGCTGCCGCAACATCGACTTCCCCGTCGTCATCGACCTCGTGCGGCGCGGCAAGCTCGCGATCACGCCGCTCGTCTCACATCGCCATCGGCTCGAGGACGTGAACGCGGGCTTCGACGCGCTCCGCGCGGGCGCCGGCATCCGTCACATCGTCGTGATGGCGTAGCCGTCTCACGAGGACGCGCCCGGGCCGTTCCATCGGCGATGCCGAGTGGCTCCGGCCGCGCTAGCTGTTGTGCCCAGGGACGTTGTTGAGGAGATCGTTGGCGAGACGCTGCATCGGGGTGAGCCCTCCGATCTCGCCATGGCGCCGAGTGAAATTGTACCGATGGTCGAATCGCCGGAACGCACGCTCGCGCGCGGCGTCGTTCGGATACGGCCGGGCGTAGGCCGCTTCGCGGAGCAGAATCTTGATGAACGCCTCGACCTTCCCGTTCCAGCGCGGGGTGTATGGCGGGATGGTGATCTGGGTGATCCCGCTGCGCGCAAGGATCTCGGCGAAGCGGCGGCTCTTGGTGTAGCTGAAGTGGTTGTCGCTCATCAGCTGGCGGACCGCGATCCCGAGCGACCCGAAGTGCGCCAGGGCCCGCTCGAGGAACGCCGCGGCGTCGGGCGCGCTCTCGGTCGGCAAGGTCTCGCGATAGCTCACTCTCGTCCGGTCGTCGACCAGGACGTGCTCGAACACCGAGCCGAGGCCGCGGTGCCGGATCGCCGCGGTCCGATCGACGAACCGGTGCCCGAGCCGGGGCCCAGGCGGGGCAGCTTCTTGGTGTCGATGTGCACCAGGTCCCCCGGGACCGGGCGCTCGTACCGGCGGAAGGTCCGCCGCTCGCGGAACACCTTGAGCTGGCCGAGGCCGAGCCGGCGGAGGACCGCGTACACCGTCGAGCGGGCGAGCCCCAAGGCCCAGCCGATCGCCCGCGGCCCGACCTGGTGGTGGCGGCGCTCGCGCTCGATGCGCCGTTCGATCCGCGGGTCGCGTAGCGCGATCTTCAGCTGTGGATCGCGCCGCTCGCGCGGGAGCGGATGCACGAACGGGACGAGCCGCAGCCGCCGCCAGACCGCATCGTCGTCGTCGCGCACCCGCGGCGCGTCGTTGGCGAAGATCCACAGCTTGAACTGCGGCCGGAACTCGAAGTGCTCGCGGTACAGGTGTCGCGCGACGACGGTGTCACCCCCCGTCAGCTGCTTCACAAGGCCCTCGGCCATGCGGCGGTCCTGGTCGACCTCGACGCCGACGACCAGGCGCCGGCCGTGCTCCCGCGACGTCAGCGCGAAAACGTTCGACCCCCGCCCCCCACTGGCCAACTCGCGCGCGCCGATCGCCTTCTTGCCGAACACGTGGCGTTGCGCGGGGCCTCGATCTAGATGGTGACGATGTTGACGACCAGCGACACGACCGTCAGCAGTGCTCGGACTCGCGGCCAGCCCGGACCTCCGCTGATCCCGGCGAAGCCCCCGAAGACGCTGACGAATACATAGGTGACGACCGGACACAGCACGTCATTCGGACTAACGAACGCTATCGGGTCCTCATTGAGCGCGGGAGTGTTCCCTGAGGCGCGCCACGCGAGGATCGACAGTCCTACGACCACGGCCAGTAGCCAAGCCGATCGGCTCCCGCCTGGCCGATCGCTCTTCGCGAGCTTCAGGTAGAGGAGCAGCGCGGCCGCGCTCACGACCACCCCGACCACGGCGGAGAATGTGATCTGGCCAAGCGAGAACATAGGGTCGATCCTACTGTTCGCTGCGATGGACCAATTGGGTTTCCCGCTCTGGCTCCGTGCGACGCACTTCCTCGACGTCCTCTTCCTCACGTTCCTTGCCCGGAGCGGCATCCAGATTCTCGCGTCGTTCCCGCGCTTCTACCGCGACGACCACTGCGTGCCGGGGACAGAAGTCCTCCGCTTCACCCGCCGGGACGAGCCGCTACACGCGCGCACGACCGCGCTCGAGGAGGAGATTCCCGTGCCGTCTTGGCTGGCCCTTCCCGGCGGCACGGCCCTCGGCATAGGACGGTATTGGCACCTCCTCGTCCTCGTCTGCTGGATCCTCACCGGCCTCGTTTACGTCGCGCTCCTCTTCCTCGCCGACGAGTGGCGCAGGCTCGTGCCGACGAACTGGTCGGTCTTCCCGGACGCGCTCGGCGCGGCGGTCAGCTACGCCTCCGGCGGAGTGCCCGAGGCCCAGGCCGGCCTGCCCTACAACGCCCTCCAGCAGCTCAGCTACTTCGTCGTCGTGTTCGTTCTGGCGCCGCTGCAGATCGCGACCGGCGCGGCGATGTCGCCCGCCGTCGCAGGCCGTTTCCCGGCATACGTCGCGCTGTTCGGCGGGCGGCAGCGGGCCCGCCTCGCGCACTTCGCCGGGCTGGTCGCCTTCGCGCTCTTCGTCGTGGTCCATACCGCGATGGTCATCCGGCACGGGCTCGCCGACGAACTAGCGAAGATCGTGCTCGCGTCGGGAGCGGATGCCGGAGCGGCGATAGCCGTCGGCACTGCGGGGCTGGCCGTGGTCATCGCGCTCAACGTCGTCGCCACGGTGGCGTCCCGCCGCTCACCACGCGCCGTCGAGCGGTCGATCGGATCGCTCATCGATCCGCTCCAGCGCGCCCTCTCGCGAGCGCTCCCTTCTCGCCAACGCTATCGCGATTCCGACATCAGCCCGTATGTCTGGCTCAACGGCTACCCGCCGCCGGATGAGGACTACGCGCAACTCACAGGCACCGGTTTCGCGGGCTGGCGTCTGGAGATCTCCGGTCTTGTTGAGCGTCCGCTCGCGCTGAGCCTCGACGACTTGCGCGCCATGGGCGAGGAGTCGCAGATCACCATGCACAACTGCATCCAGGGGTGGTCGGCGATCGTGCGCTGGACCGGCGTGCCGCTCGCCACATTCATCGAGCGCTGCCGGCCGCTGCCCGGGGCAAGGTACGTCGTCTTCCACGCGTTTGACGACAAGGGGCTCACCGATCCGGCGCACGGCACCGGCCACTACTACGAAGTCCTCGACCTCGACCTAGCCGGGATGCCGCAAGCGATGCTCGCGTACGGCATGAACGGCGGCCCGCTGCCGGTCGAGCACGGGGCGCCGCTCCGTCTGCGCGTCGAGAACCAGCTGGGCTTCAAGATGGTCAAGTGGGTCGCCTGCATCGAATTCGTCGCCGACTATGCAGTCATCGGCGGAGGCCACGGCGGCTGGCGCGAGGACAACATGTACTACGGGAACGTCGTTGCCATCTGACCGAGCTGCGCGCCGGTTGGAAGGCGCGCGACCGTCAGGGTTGCGCTGGCTTGCACCAGCCGCGATCGACCTGACTCGCGTGCGGCGCCAATCGCTCATCTAGCAATCTAGCTCCCGGGCGGGAAACTGAACGGCTGCGGTGACGGGAACGGCGGCCCGAGCTGTACGACGATCTGCTCGTGGGCCGCGAGCGGGACGGAGCGTGGGTCTCCGGTATACGGCTGGCCATTCACGAAGACTCGAACTTCCTCGCCCGGAGCGACGTGCTCGCCGAGCACAGCGTCGCGCGAGAGCGGCTGGCCCCAGATCGTGAAGAACTGGCCGAGCGTGTAGTTGGCGGCCACCGGGGCTTCGACGTGGATCAGCCCGGTGTCGTCGTGGGTGTGCAGCCAGAACAGGCAGTTCGAGCGGTGCCCGGTATTCGCCGGCACGACTTGCTGCGCGCCGCGGATGTCGATCTCCAGATGGGCGTGGATGTGATAGCTCAGCATCTCGGTGCCGCTGCAGGGCACCGCAGCCTCGGCTGAGAGTCCTGACGTCTCGCCGCGGATGCCACGCAAGACGAGGCCGAGCGCAAGCAGTGCGATTACCGCGCCGGCGCCCGCGTATGCGGCGGGGCGCCGCCACCAAGCCCGAGACCGCGCGCTTGCCGCCCTGCCCGCCGAACGCCGCTCGCGTCCGCTCACGGTCCGCTCACCGGTCCGACGGTGACATCGTCGAAACAGGTGACCGAGTCGGCCTTCGTCCACAGACCGGCACCGCCCGCCTGGAATGTGGCGTCGTCGGCCTCGACGACCATCCGGCCGTTCACGAAGCCGCGAATCGTCGTACCGACGACACAGATCGTGCGCGACGAGATCCCGAACGGCTTGAGCAGGCGGGCAAGCCCCGCGGCGGTGATCGGCTTGCCCTTGCGGAACTCGACCCACGGCGATTCCTCGTCCGAGACAAGGTCCGCGACGAGGTCCGCGGTCGTAATGCGATCGGTGCCGCGCCTGCCGAAAATGCGCCGGATGTCTTCAAGGAGCCGCACACCCAGCGAGTCGTCGGTTCCGGCATCGCCGCCAGACACGGCGATCGACGCCCGACGCGCAGTGCGCGGCCAATCCCCCCCGACCAGGTCAGCGATCGCGAACAGGGCCTCCCACGCATCCTGGGCCCGATCGTTCCGCTCGTCGGGGAGATCGGGCTCGGCGCCCTTGAGCGCCTCGAGGTTCGCGCTGGCCCAGCGCTCGATGCGTTCGCGCATCGCGGCAGCCTAGGGCTTGAGCTTGCGAAGGCGGAAGCGCTGCACGACCTCGCCTGGTGCTCGCCGCTTCAGCTCGATCTTGATCGAGCGATCGGCCACGGTATCGGGGAGCTTCCCGATACCGGCGATGCCCTTCGCACTGAAGGTGCTGAAGTCCTTGTAGGTCAGGTTCACGCCCTGGCCGACGCACAGCGAAGCGGTTCCCCCGCGGCGGTGTCCGCTGTTGAGGAGACCGCGGAGCGCCTCGGCGTACTCGTCGCCGCTCTTGAACGCAGCGTCGCTCTCGTCGAAGGAGCAGCGTCGGCTGCTCGGCGTCCACCTTGCGCACGAGCACGGCAGCCGTCACTCGCCCGGTAAGCCACGGCCGCGCGACGAGCAGGGCCAGCACCTCCAGGAGGCGGGTCCGCGAGGGCGCCGGTCGTGAGGGTGTTCGTTTTGTCGCTGCAGAGCACGTCGATGCTGCCGAGGTCCTGGATCGACGCGAGACGCTTCACGATGACGCCCTCGCGCGACATGCGAACCGCCCCCTGCGCGAGCGTGACCGTCATGATCATCGGCAGGTATTCGGGCGTGAGGCCCATCGCGAGCGCGATCGCGAACAGCAGTGTCTCGAGCGGATCGCGATGCAGCGCGATGTTCACCTCGGTCAACGCCGCGGTGTTCGTGACGCAGCTGTTACTCGGCTGGGTGCGCTCTTCGGTCGGTAGATCCCGACCGACCGGGCGCATCCCGCGAGCAAGCCGAGGATTGCCCGGTTTTGGGCCTCCGGAGGAGGTGAAGGTCCCGGCGAGCCGAGACAACTGCCCAGCCCAATGGTGCCGAAAGCCTCTTTCGACCGCGCCGGCCAGGCCCGAGTGTGAAGCCCGAAAAAGGAGTCCTGATTAGATGCGCAAGCTGAAGTTCATGGCAATGCTCGCGGTCGCTGCAGCCCTCGTCGTGGGCTGCGCCGCCGCTGCGACCCCCGCGAAGGGCGGTACGGTCAACGCGACGCTCACCGAGATGAAGATCGCGCTGGACAAGACGAGTCTTCCGGCCGGTCCGATCACGTTCGTGGTGAAGAACAGCGGGACGGTCGTACACGAGCTCGTCGTGCTCCAGACCGACGTGGCCGAGGACAAGCTCGTCCCTGACGCCGCCCAGGCGGGCAAGGTGGTTGAGACCGGAAACCTTGCTGAGACCGGCGACGTGAATGCCGGCGAGTCGAAGTCGTTCACCGTCACGCTTCCGGCCGGTCGGTACGTGCTCATGTGTAACCAGGTCGGCCACTACGCGGGCGGCATGCACCTGACCTTCACGGTCAACTAGCTCCCCCGGACCTGAGTCACAGCGGGAAGCCCCCGACCAAGGTGCGCGGTGCTCGAGCACTCGCCACTGGTCGGAGGGCCTTCCGTTGGTCGGAGGACCTTCCGGCACAACTGCCCAGCGCAATGGTGCCGAAAGCCCCTACCGGCGCTCCCGCCCAACGGCGAGGGTGAAGCCCGAAGGGAGGCGCGCGGTGGCGAACATCATCACCCCAGAGCGGATCGTCTCGGACCCGCCCATCGCGAGGTTCCTCTTCAGCGACCTCCGCGCCCGCGGCAGTCTGATGTGACACCCTCCTCCTTTTCCGAGAGGGGCGGAGTCATCCGCCCCTCTCGTCTGCGCACGGCACTCATCGTCAGTGCGGATCCCCGGTCCGTTCCGACTGGGCGCGCCACTTCGAGGCGCTCGGTATGCGTATCCTCCGTTGCGTCGGGCCCGAGGTGCTCTGCGTGCTCCTCGACGGCGCCCATTGCCCGCTCCACAAGGAGGCGGACCTGGCGATCTATGACCGATCCACACTCACGCCAGCGCTGAGCCTCAAGCTGATCCGCGCGAGCCACTCGGTCCCGATCGCCTTCGCCACGGACCAGCGTGACGCCCAGGGGCGCCACGAGCCGGTCATCACGGCCGTCGCGTCCGAAGGCGCGGACGCTTGCGTCGGGTCGGCGATCCACGGGCTGGTCCGATAATCGAGGGTGTGAACCTCGGCGTCCTGGCCGGTCGACGCGTCTATCCCCTTCGCCTCATCGCTGCGGCGCTCGTGCTTCCCGTGCTGCTGCTCGCGGCGCTCGTCGGACTCGACTATTGGGTACTGGAGCCAGCACTACCCTCGGCCGCCGGCCATGCCACACTTCTTGCGATCGGTGCTGCTGGCGTCGTCGCCTTCTCGATCGCGATCTTGGCACGCCTGGGTGATCTGCACCAGCGCGAGATCGCGCAGTCGCGTCGCCTGCGGGCGCTGAACGAAGCTGGACTCGCACTCAGTGCCGAGCTCGAGACCGAGACTCTCCTGCACAAGATCGCCGAGCTTGCGCGCATCGTCGGCGATGCGAAATACGCGGCGCTTGGCACGTTCGACGAACAGGGGCGGGTCACGCGCTTCTACACGTCAGGGATCAGCGACGACGTACACGAACGGATCGGCCCGCTGCCGGTGGGCAAAGGCATCCTCGGGCTGCTGCCCCGCGAGGGTCGCCCGATCCGGCTACGCGACCTCCACGCGCACCCGGCCTCCGTCGGCTTTCCGCCCAACCATCCACCGATGAAAAGCTTCCTAGGGGTGCCGATCCGCTGGCGGGGCGAGTCGGTCGGGAATCTGTACCTGACCGAGAAACAGGGCGGCGACGAGTTCACGATCGAGGATCAGGAGGCGTTGCTCGCGTTGGCCGCGCAAGCGGCCATCGCGATCGAGAACGCCCGCCTCTACGCCCAGACCAGCCAGATGTCCGTGCTCGAGGAGCGCCACCGCATCGGGATGGATCTACACGACGGCGCGATCCAGTCGCTCTACGCTCTGGGCCTGCTCATCGAGGGTGCTTCCGAAGAGGTCGAACGCGCACCCAGTGAGGCCCGCGCGCAGCTGGAGCGTGCGGTCGACCGACTCAATGCCGCCATCGCCGATCTGCGCAGCTACGTGCTCGGCCTCCGCCCGATCGGAGGATCCGACCGCCCGCTGCGCGAGTCGCTCCCGACCCTGGCGCAGCACATCGCGACCAACGCGCTGCTGGACGTGGACGTGCGCATCGATCCGGAGGTAGACGTGAGCTTGGATCGCGCCGCACGCGAGGCCGTGTTCTACGTTGCTGCCGATGCCCTCGCCAATGTGGCGCGTCACGCGCGCGCACGGCACGTCGTGCTCGCTCTGCGTAGCGAGAAGGGCACGGTCGTGCTCGAGATCCAGGACGACGGCGTCGGATTCCAGACCGAGCGTGCGGTCGGGGGCCTTGGGCTGCGGAACATCCGCCAGCGCGCGTTCAATGCGGGTGCGCGCCTCGACCTTGAGTCGCAGCCAGGCGCCGGGACCCGCCTGGCGATGCGGATGCCTGTACGGAAGGTGGACGCGGCATGACGACGACACGGGTGCTGATCTGCGATGACCACGAGGTCGTGCGCGAGGGTCTGCGCGGTCTGATCAGCCGCCAGGCTGGGATGAGCGTCGTCGGGGAGGCAGGAAGCGTCGCCGAGGCGACCGAGGCCGCAGGCCGCTCGACGCCCGATGTCGTGATCATGGATGTGCGTCTTCCCGACGGATCCGGGGTCGAAGCGTGCCGTGCGATCCGTGAAGCCCGACCCGAGACGAAGGTGATCATGCTCACCTCGTACGCCGATGACGAGGCACTGTTCGCCTCGATCATCGCCGGCGCCGCGGGCTATCCGTTGAAGCAGACCCGCGGTCAGGCCGTCGTCGATGCGATCACTGCCGTCGCCGCCGGCCGCTCACTCCTCGACCCGGACGTCACCGGTAAGGTGCTCGAGCGACTCCGCGACAGTCGGGCCGAAGACCCTGCGCTCGCGTCGCTCACCGAACAGGAGCGCAAGGTGGTTGCGGGTCTCGCCGAAGGGAAGACGAACCGCGAGATCGGGGAGTCGCTCTTCCTGTCGGAGAAGACGGTGAAGAACTACGTGAGCCGGATCCTCGACAAGCTGGGCCTCGCCCGCCGCGCCGAGGCCGCGGCGTACATGACGAAGCACAAGCCGCGGCTCTAGAACGGATCGCTTCGTTCTGAGCCTTTGAAGCACATGACCGTCACGGGTGACCAACCACCAGATCTCTGCGTACCGGGTGAACCCTCAAGCTCGCCTTCGCGCTCGAGCCTGACCAGGACGACGATGACGACGACTCGCTCAACGCGTGCGCCACGTCCGCAGCGGCGAAGTCGTCATCAGGGGATCGCTCAGGGACACTGATCGCCCCGAACATGGACCGTTCTGGTGCATCGGGTCACCCCTAGGCGATGAGCACCGAACCCGCCTCCGCCTTGAGCACGATGTCGTCAACCGCACCGCAGTCCAGGCCGATCCCGAGTGCGAGATCGGGACGCCCGGTTCGCACGTGCACCTTGAGTATGTCCCCGTCGCCGACCACGAGCAGCTCGTGCGCCCACGGAAGGCTCTTGCGCAGCTGTTGACGAAGCGCGCAGGCGGTCGCAGCTGGGTGCGTAACCAGGAACTCGAGCAAGTAACTCCTCATGCGGTCGCGATGTTGTGGCCGTGCGATCGAAGGTGACAAGTGCCATTGGACGGGTCTTGCTAGGCCATCCGGCCCATGCTGCGGGAAGCCTGGCTCCGTCCGCCGGCGCGCACCCCGGGCAGAACGTCCCCGATCGCAGGGGTCGAAGGGCCCTAGTCAGGCCGTCCGACACGGACTACATCTCGTCTCGGAGCACCGGCAGCCTGGGTTTCAGATGCCCAGGGGAAGGCGTCGCGATGAGCAGCGAATCTCAGCCGGTCGGAGGTACGACAGCCCCGCGTCGCAGGGGCTTCGGCGCAGTCCTCGAGGACCAGTTCGCGCTTAGGCAGCTGATCCGGGAATACATGATCCCGGCCGAAACGAACAACCTCTGGTACACCCTCGGCGGCGTCCTTGCGATCGCGCTCGGGCTCGAGATCTTCACCGGCTTCCTGCTCACCTTGGTGTACGCCCCCGATGCTGGCCGGGCGTACGGCATCACGAAGGACCTGCTCGGCGGTGGCTTCTGGATGGTGATCATCAACTTCCACTTCTGGGCGGCCTACGTGATCTTCGCCCTCGTGATGCTCCACATGATGCGGGTCTTCTTCACTGGCGCCTACCGCGGGGTCAAGACCGGTCTCTGGCTCGGCGGGGTCATCCTCGCGGCCTGCGTGTTCCTCGCGTTCATCAGCGGCGAAAGCCTTCACTGGGACGAGGTCGGGTTCGCGGTGCCGTGGCACATCTCCGAGTTCTTCCAAGCGATCGGCCTCGCCACCGCGTTGAACTACACCTTCGCCCAGCTCCGCGACATCGCCGGAGCGACCGAGAGGCTCGGCCAGATCTACGCGCTGCACATCTCGATCGCCCCGATCCTCCTCCTGCTCTTCGTCGTCCTGCACTACTACCTCATCAAGGTGAAGGGCATCTCGATCCCGTTCTGGCTCAAGGAGAGCGGCAGGAAGGTCGCGTTCAGCAGCCACATCCGCGAATGGATCCTGTACAGCTCGGTCATCCTCGGCGCGGTCCTGCTCCTGTCGATCTTTGTTCAGCGCGACGCGGGCATTGCCCCGCAGCTCATCCCGAGCTCGCCGCTCTTCGGCTCGCCCCACGGTCCCGGCGGCAACGGCGCCAAGCCGACCTTCCCGATCGGTTGGACCCATGGGATGAACGTGTTCTTCGGCCAGTTCCTCGGCATCAATCCGGACATCTGGGGCACCGTCGTCGGGATGGTCATCATCGCCGGTGCGCTGCTGTCGGTCCCGTTCCTCGACCGTGGCGCCGCGGCGCCACGCGGCTGGCGCGAGGCGTTCGACCTGCGCAAGCGGGGCTGGGCGTTCTTCGTGATCGCGCTCATGTGGGGGACGATGATCCTTGGCTTCCTCGTGAACTTTCTGGCGGTCCCGGATTAGGTCATCAGCATCACATGTACGACTCACACCACAACGCGACGGAGCAGGTCGGCCGGGGAATGCTTGGACCGCTGATCGTCGTACGAAGAGAGAGGAATGTGGACCCGTTCGACGACACGGACGAGCCCTTCATCCTCAACGACGCCCTCGGTGGGTTCACGATCAACGCGAAGGGCTTCCCGGCGGCCGCTCCGTACATCGCTGTGTCGGCCTGACGTGCGCCGCCGGGAGCTCCTCGTCGCGCTCGCCGGTGCCGCGCTCGCCGCGTGCGCGGCACCCGCCGTCGCAACATCGCCGGCGCCGACCGCCAACGCACTGCTGGCGATGCCGTTGCACGGCATGTGGCCCGGTCGCTATGCTCAGGCGCCGCAAGTGGTCCGCGAGGCCTACGCCTTCGCGGTCGATCACGAAGCGCAGCTGCGCTACATCCCGTGCTTCTGCGGCTGCGGCCCCGGCCATCGTGACAACTGGGACTGCTTCGTGAAAGAAGAGACCGAGCCAGGCACGTTCATCCTCGATCCCCACGGCTTCGCCTGCGGCACCTGCGTGGGTGTCGCGCTCGACACGAAGGCCCTGCTCGCGAGCGGCATGAGCCTGACGGCGATTCGGGCCGCGATCGATGCGAAGTGGACGGCGATGGGACCCTCCACATCGACCCCATACCCCGATGAATAGCGAGCGTGGCTGGCGTCCCGTCCTTGCCAGCGGGCGGGTGCACTGCGCTCGGCGGGGCGAGGAGGTCGATCTCGCGCGCTGCCTAGAATGCAACTGGTTGCTCGATCTGGATCGCTCCGCCGGCACGCCGGCCGTGCGCTGCGCTGCCGTGAGTCCGGTCCCTGTCGGTCAGGATGCGGGCCTGGCCGACCGACACGTCGACTAGCACTCGTCCGCCGCCGGTCGCCCTCTTCGCGGCGACCTCGCTGGCGATCGGCTTGAGCGCGGGCTTTGGCCTCGGTCTGTGGCTGCTGTTGGCCCGCGTGTGGGGCGTCAGCCTGTTCGGAGCGAACTGGCTCGTACTCGTTCAGGTCCATGGGCTGCTGCAGCTGTTCGGCTTCGCCGGCCTCTTCGCGATGGGCGTCGGGCTGCACGCGCTGCCACGATTCCGCGGTGCGGCGCCTCCGCGGATGGCGCTCGTGTGGATCACGTACCTCGGGACCCTGGGCGGCCTCACCCTGCGCTCCTTCGCCCAACCGATGCCCGACCTCCCCGCGCGTGGTTCGCTGCTTGTTCTGAGCGGCGCGTTGCTGTGCGGGGGAACGCTCGCCTTCAGCTACGCCGCACTCCGATCGCTCGCGACCGGCCACAATCCCCACCGGTCGGACGAGCTTCTCATCGGCGCCGGGATCTGCGTGCTGCCCATCGCCGCGCTGCTCGTCGCCCTCGAGATGGCGGGATCTGCACCCATCCTCGTCGACCAGGGCATCGATGACCGGGCGGTGTGGGTGATGCTGCTCGGGAGCCTCAGCACGCTCATCTGCGGCGTGTGGACTCGCCTCGCCCCCGGCTTCGTGGCCGCGGTGCCAGCGAAGCCTCGGCTGCTCATCAGCGGCGCGTCGTTGTGGCTCGCGGGCGTCCTCACGCTCTCGCTCGGCGTGGCCCTGGGGCCATGGCTGCTGCTGGTCGGTCTTGCGGCGCTGACCGGCGCGATGGGCGTGTTCGGATCGGGCATCGCCCGTCAGCCATTGCACGATCACGCCCGCCTGACCCGCATCGGCGTGCGTTCCGCGTTCCTGTGGGCGTTCATCGGACTCGCGATCATCGCGGCGGGCACGGTGGGACTCGCGGGCTCGTACCTCCAGGTCTCGGCGGCCCGGCATGCGCTGGCGCTTGGGTTCGTCACGCTGATGATCTACTCGGTGGCGTCGCGTGCGCTGCCCGCCTTCCTCGGCCGCCGCCTCTGGAGCCTTCGATTGCAAGCGGCGACGCTCGCGGTCGCGAATCTGGCGATCGCGCTGCGTGTCGGGCCGCAGCTGGTCCAAGCCACGGATGCGCAGAGCGACGCCATCGTCGGTCTCTCCGGGCTCCTTGCCTACGTCGCGCTCGTGCTCTTCACGCTCAACGTCATGCGCACGCTGCGGGGTCCGAGCGCTCAGGTGGTCGCGGCGGGCGCGCCGGTGCCGCTCGAGATCCGCTTCGGCCGCGGCCCCTAGGCCTGGGTCGGGACTTCCGGCTCTACCAGATGAGGACCCTCGGCAGGCGCTTGCGCATATGACCAGCGATACGGTCAGGGCATGAGTGGACACCGTTTGCAGGTCGAGTCGCGACCAGTCTTCAACCCAATGGGCGAGGGATACCGCTATCTCCTCCTGACGATCATCACCGTCGCGGTGCTCTTCACCTCGACCGTGCTTGTACTGACCGCGGCGAGCCAGCCGAGGGCGGCCGCCACGATCTCGGGTCCAGCAACGATGCCGGGCATGGATCAGTCCGGCAGCGGCACCGCACCGGCGGCAGCTGTGGCGCCGGCGGCGAGTGCCAAGCCCGTCACCGTGAATGAGATCTCGCGCGCAGCGTCGGATGTGCCTCCGCCGATCACGAGGACGGCGCCGACGACGGTCGTGGTCACCCTGGAAACGAAGGAAGTCGTCGCGAAGCTCGATGACGCTCAGACCTACAGCTACTGGACCTTCGATGGCACGGTGCCGGGTCCGATGCTGCGGGTGCGGGTGGGCGACACCGTCGAGCTCCATCTGAAGAACGCGCCGGGCGACGTGATGCAGCACTCGATCGACCTGCACGCCGTCAACGGTCCCGGCGGCGGCGCCACCGCGACGGTGGTCTTGCCCGGACAAGAGGCGAAGTTCACCTTCAAGGCGCTCAACGCCGGGCTCTACGTCTACCACTGCGCCACCGCACCCGTCCCGATGCACATCATCAACGGGATGTTCGGGATGATCCTCGTCGAGCCAGTCGGCGGCCTGCCCAAGGTCGATCACGAGTACTACGTGATGCAGAGCGAGCTCTACACCACCACGCCGTTCGGTACAGCGGGCCACCACGACTTCTCCAACGACAAGCTGCTCGCCGAGTTGCCGGATTACGTCCTGTTCAACGGCCGGGTCGGTGCCCTGACCGGCGCGGGTGCGCTCAAGGCCAAGGTCGGCGAGAAGGTCCGGATCTACTTCGGCGTCGGTGGGTTCGTGGACTCGAACTTCCACGTCATCGGCGAGATCTTCGACCGCGTCTATCCGGAAGGCGCGCTCGGTCAGCCGCTCGAGAACGTGCAGACCACACTGGTTCCCGCGGGCGGGGCGACGGCTGTGGAGTTCACGGTCAACGTGCCGGGCCGCTACACGCTCGTCGATCACGCGCTGCCCCGTGCCCTCAACAAGGGCGCGGCCGGATACCTCGAGGTCGAGGGTGCGCCCGACCCATCAGTGTTCGACGGTGCGCTCTCCGGGCCGGGTCACTAACTGACCTGCAGGTCGTCGTTCATTGGGCGTGGACTGATGCACGCGTCACATCTGCAGAACGTCCCGGTGTCTTCGTGGCAGCGGAGGCTGCCTGCTGCCCGCCTCGCGTTTTTCTGCGGGCCGCTCTTCTGACGCGTGTGTCGGGGAAGGCCGCTTCTCTGACACCCGTTTTGCGCGAAGCCGGTATCAATTCGTGCTTGAAGAATTCGCCGGACCGCTTCAAGGACGGAGAAGCCTGCTCGCCGTCCATCTCCTTGAACCATTTGTCGTTGGTCATAACCATGCGTCGTCGTGCTTGCGTTCAGGCGCGAATTCGCGGATCGCTAGGAACATGACCTGAAGAACCATGTGTCGCCGGTTCAACTCCGGCCCTCGGCACAGAGTCAGTTCCAGCGACTACGAGAGAGGCGTACGTCCGCGCCGACCAGCGAGGGTCGTGAACCATGTTCGTCGCTCGTTCATGATGGATGCATGCCCGCCGACATTCGGAAGTCGACGCATCTCGCGGCCAACCTGCGACGCGAGCTCAAGGCGTATGCGCTCGAGCGGATGCCGCGTGCGGCCCGCGTCTTCGTGCGCGACCTGCGTCGGGGAGGGAAGGTACGCCGGATCCGCGACCTCGCTGCTCTCGACGTCGCGTTGCGCGAGGCCTACGAGGCCTTCCAGGTATCGGAGGATGAGGGGCGTCGCGTGCTGGATGGGATCGAGCTCGTCGTCAACGAGCCGCGACCGCGCGATCCGGCTTCAAGCGCCTACCGCGACCACGAGCTCGCCCTCTACACGCGACTCACGGGGAAGCCCTACACCCCGGCGAGCGAACGTTCGATCTTCGATCTCGCCGAAGGCGTGCGGTCTCCGTTCCCATATCGCACCCGGACTCCCGAGGTGGTCGGCGATCAGCTGATCCTGCTCGGGTTCCTCCTGAAGGCGGTCCCGATGCCACCGCCGGCGCGCATCCTCGAGTTCGGCCCAGGGTGGGGCAACACGACCCAGGCGCTCCTCCAGACGGGGTACGACGTCACCGCGGCCGAGATCGATCCCGCCTTCATCGAGCTCATCGCGCAACGCTGCGCTCTCCACCCCGACCGGTTGACGCTCGAGAGGGCCGACATGCTGGAGTTCACGTCCACGCAGCGTTTCGACGTGATCCTGTTCTTCGAGTCGTTCCACCACTGCCAGGATCATCGACGTCTGCTGAGGCAGCTGCACGACCTCCTGGCCGAGGGCGGCGTGATCCTGTTCGTCGCCGAGCCGATCGTGGATCTTCCCTATCCCTGGGGACTCAGGCTCGATGGCCAGTCGCTCTGGGCCATGCGACAGCTCGGGTGGCTGGAGCTCGGATTCGACCGCTCCTATTTCATGCAAGCCCTACGGGACACCGGCTGGGTGGGGGAGCGGCTCCACTCGCGCGCGATCTCATCGCTCACCGACGTCGTGGTCGCGCGCGCCGCAAACTAAGACGGCCCTTACCTGCACGGCTGAAGAACCGTGTGTGCCGGGTCAAATCCGGCCCTCGGCCCAGACCGAAACCCGCCCTAACGTTGATGACCGGGTCCGCGCTGGCCGTGCTCCGTCCCCCGAACGGGTGGACATGCGTCCGCTCGAGCGCTGTTCCCCCGATCGGCGCAGGCGCGATCGGCCGCACACTGGTGAACTGCGCTCCATGAACAACGATCGTCTCGTAGATTTCGTGTGCGTGCGGGAGACCCACCAGCAGGAGCCAGGCACTCCGATCGTGTCCGTCCAGAGCGGCGCGCTCATGCTCTGCCCGCGTGGCGAGACCCTCGGGCACGTGTGGCGTGCAGCCGCGGGCGCCCCGTTCATCGACGATCGGGCCATCGCCCGTGCGATCGCCGGTCGCGGTCGCTCCGTCCGCCTACCCCTCCGGCCCAACTAGCACCCCCAGCGCATCCCGCGCAGTACGCTCAATTCATGGCCAGCGTTGGCGCCGGCAGATTCACCGCGACAGGCACGCGACCGCGCGTCGGTGCCGGACTTTCCACCCACGAAGATGGCCGTGAGGCCGCGCGTGCCGCACTCGACGCGGCGTTCGCGCCGCTGGGTGGCGAACCCGCGGACCTGGTCTTCCTGTTCGTCTCGCCGCAGCACGAGGACGTTCAGCGCGCGATCCTCGACACCACGAGCGACCGGGTCGAGGGCGCGACCGTCCTGGGCTGCTCGGCGGGCGGCGTCATCGGCGCGCGGCGCGAGATCGAGGATGCGCCGGCGGTGGCGGCTTGGGCGGCGTCGCTGCCCGGCATCGGCGTGAAGCCGTTCCGGCTCACGTTCCAGCGGGAAGACGATCACGCGATCGTCGAGGGTCTCGAGGACCTGCCCTCCGCTGACGAGGATCCGGTCATCCTGATGCTCGCCGACCCCTTCTCGTTCCCCGCCGACGTGCTGCTCGATCACCTGAACGACACGAATGCCGGCATCCCGATCGTCGGCGGGATGGCCTCCGGAGGGCTGGAGGCCGGCCGCAACTCACTGTTCTTCAACGACGAGATCCTGCACGACGGCGCGGTCGGCGCCATCCTCACGGGTCGGGGGATGACCACGGTCGTGTCGCAGGGCTGCCGACCGGTGGGGCAGACGTACGCGGTGACACGTGCCGAGCGGAACGTGCTGTTCGAGATCGGTGGCGCTCCGGCGATGACCCGCATCGAGGAGCTCTACGCCGAGTCGACGGAGCGCGATCAACTCCTCATTCGCCGCGGCCTCCACGTCGGCAGCGCGATCACCGAGACGAAGCCCGAGCTCGGACGTGGCGACTTCCTCGTCCGCAACGTCGTTGGGGTTGACCGCGAATCTGGCGCGATCGAGATCAGCGATCAGGTCGAGGTCGGCCGCACGGTGCAGTTCCAGGTCCGTGACGCGGAGTCAGCACGAGAGGATCTGCGCGTTGTGCTCGAACGCGAGCGCACCGCGCGGCCTGCGGACGTCGCGGGTGCGCTCCTGTTCTCCTGCAACGGCCGTGGGTCGGCGCTCTTCGGACAGCCGGATCACGACGTGAGTGCGGTCCGCCGCGCGTTCGGTGACGTCCCGGTCGCCGGCTTCTTCGCGGCGGGGGAGATCGGGCCAGTCGCGGGGAAGAACTTTCTGCACGGGTTCACTGCGTCGATCCTGTTGATCCGCGGGGAGTGAGCGACCTAGCTGCGCCGCCGCCGCGGCTGCTTCGCAGCGAATCGTTCCAGCTCTGACGGGGCGATCAGCCATTCGCGGCCGAACTGCTCTCCGCGCAGCCGACCCTCGCGCAGCCACCGTCTGACCAATTCCGGGTTCCGTCGGAGCCGCCGCGCGGCTTCCGGCACCGTCAGCCGTTGCATCGCGGCCTTCCGATTAGTAGCATAACGCTACTATGAGGGACGCGCCGAAGCGAGGTAAGTGAGAGTGGGAAACCCGCCGTGGTACCGGAGGCTGAGCGGAAGACGGGACTCGAACCCGCGACCCCAACCTTGGCAAGGTTGTGCTCTACCAACTGAGCCACTTCCGCGTGCTTCCAAGGATAGCAACGCCCGCGCAGCTTCGGCAACGTCACGACGCAAGGCCGCGTCGTACGCGGGATTCGAGTGAAGGACACCACCGGCATGGGCGAACTCACGGAGCTTGAGGTCACGATGGCACTCATGCGTGCGGGGAAACGACTGCTGAAGCCGATCTCGGCCAGCTGCCGCTACGACCTGGCGATCGACGACGATGGCATACTCACGCGGATCCAATGCAAGACCGGCGTGCTCCGTGGTGGCCGTGTCGTCTTCCGGCTGTACAGCATCAATGCAAGCCAACCTCGAGCACGCACATACCGCGGCGAAGTGGATGCGTTCGGTGTGTACTGCCGTGCGACCGCGACGTGCTACCTCGTTCCGATGTCGGCGGTTGCCGCGTGCGACACGATGGCCGCGCTACGCGTTGTCCCGAGCGGGAACGGACAGGTGCGCGGGATCCGACGCGCAGCTGACTTCGTGATCATACCGGCGGGCGATAGCGATCGGACCTTTGGTGTTGATACGCTTGCCAATCCAAGGTGAGGGTCGCGGGTTCGAGTCCCGTCTTCCGCTCCGTTAGCAGCCGATAACACCACCCGTGCGACCCCTCCGCGTCCGCACCACCGTGTTGAAGATCGCGGCGAGGATGCATCCCTTCTCTTCGGCGGCCATTGTTTGGACGCCCGCTCGTGGCTGGGCGTGCCATCATGCGAGCGATGCCCGATGCGCCGAAGCGATCTCCGCGACTCCCGCCCCGCTGGGTCGTCGTCTCGGCTTGGGTAATTCACCGCGCGATCCATCGGCTCAGTAGAGGCCGTATGGGCCTCTGGCCCCCGAAGCCGAACCGATGGGGGACGATGCGCCTCACAACGGTGGGCCGCCGTTCCGGCAAGGAGCGCAGCGTGATCCTCGGCTACTACGAGGACGGCCCAAACCTCGTGACCATGGCGATGAACGGCTGGGCAGAGGCCGAACCCGCCTGGTGGCTCAACCTGCAGGCGCACCCCGACGCTAAGGTGGAGCTACCACGTGGCTCGCGCGCGATCCGTGGGCGCGCAGCCGAGGGAGACGAGCACGAGCGCCTCTGGGCCCGATGGCGCGAGATGGGAGACGACGTCGATGGCTACGCGACCCGCCGCCCGTCCGGGACCGCGGTCGTCGTCCTCCAGCCGCGGCCCTAGCCCTTCGAGAGTCGCCCTGCGGAGCGGCGCGTCACGGGTCGTGTGTCCCGAAGCCCCGGGACATCTCGTCCCCTCGCGCGTTTGACCCCCGGCGGGCTCGCAATCATTTCCGCGACCATTGCCGCAGTAACAATCGGCCTCTGCTACCACATTTGAGCCTTGCTCCGGGATAGAGGTCACAGCCTCGGCTGGATCGGGTCCGAGCACCTAACCGACAGCTTCAGTTTCTCCGCCCAGGCGGCGCGGATGAACCAGCGTGGAGGGAGCCTTGGAGCTCGCTCGCGTTCTACGGCCATGGGGCGTGCTCCCCCGGCACGGCAGCGGCCCTCGAGGTTGTCGGCATCGATATCACTCCTGGCGGCGAGGACATCACGCAGCCTCAGGCGCAGGCTTCTCCCGCCGTTCGCCCTTTCCACCCTTGATCAAGAGCCAGAAGGCAAGGGAGTACTCCGCGACGAGGGCGGGCACGGCGACAAACACTATGAACAACGCCTGGTTGTCGGCGTAGTTGGAGGAAACGACGCTTGCGAAACTGTCGATGAAATACCCCGCCGATGCAACCACCAACAGGACGCCCAGCAGTCGAGGCACATAATCTGACTTGAGAATCAAGTAGCCAAGGCAAAGTATGTGCAAGCCGAAGAAGACATAGCCGACGTTGAAGGCATATTCATACGGAGAGAGGGACAGCATCGCCAGAGCGGCGAACTGATCTGGCTCGAATGCTGTCGAGTTACCCGCAGTACTAAGAAGCCGTGACGCCGAGAGGAGGCCGACCAAGGCGCTTCCGGCAATGGCGACAAACACCAACCTGAACCAAGCCGCAAGCATCGAGAGATGCCTGTCTACCGGTTCGAGAAAGATGTAGAGAGCCCACGCAACTACGGCATCCAGCGCAAGGACGACAATCCAACTCGCGATACCCAGGCGGAACAGCGATTCGGAAGCCGTAATCTTGCTGGCCGTAGCTGCTGCATCCCCTCGCACAATCAGACCGTCGACCAGGGATAGTGCGATCGTGTCGACTACGAGTATTCCCAGGTATCCGAACCCTGCGACCAGTGCAGCCTTGCGCGGCGACAGGGCGACGGATCGGTTAGTCATCTCGATTCCTCTCTAGACGTTTCGACCGTTCCGACATTGAACTCGAGATGAGATCGCCGGGCGCCTCGCCTCGTCTTGCGCGGTCGGACATCGCGGGAATCGTAGGCGGTGAGCTCTGCTGGCCATCGGCCACGCCATGCTCGGGCCGTCCTGCATGAAGTCGAGCGTGTAGCTGACCGTGGCAGCCGTCCGCCGTCGTGGAGGCGTGAACGAGTCGCGGCTCGCTTCTGCTACGCGCCCTGCCGCAGGAGGTCCAGCCCACCGTCCCGGACGCGGAGGGTTGCGGACGGGTGCGTTTGCGGACGGCGGATTCGAGTCCCGTGTTCCGCTCCGTACCCACCGTTTGCCAGCATCGCGCTCGCCGGAAGCGCGCCTGCTAGGGCTCCCCGAACGATCCGTCGTGCCGCGAGATCCGTTTCTCGCGATCCTCGCTCCTCTTTAACCCGCGAGCCGGAGCCACCCACACTCGTCCTGAACGAGCCGAGCTGTTATCACTTCCGCGTCCTTGACCCCCGCGTTGCCGCGACTCTCTCCGCGACCGTGAACGTGTTAACAATCGGCCACTGTTATCACATTTGAGCGTGGCTGCGCGGTAGAGGGTTACAGCCGGCCGTGAGTGCTCCGGGCCGCTAAGAAATTCAGCCGGTCCGAGCTAGGCGTGTCGAGATCTACGCGAGCTCCGGTTACTTACCCGGCGAGTGTCAGTCGCCGAGGCGACCGCCTCAAAACAGCGGGCCGTCTGCGAGGCTCGGTTGGCGTAACGTGCTCGGGGTGCGAGCACGACGCGAAAGGTCCGCCCTAGTGCAACCTCGAGCCGGGCGGGCGGGACTGGTGGGCTGCTGAATCGGTTTGCGCCGATTCGGGCAGCGGCGAGGACCGCGACCTTCTTTCTCAAGGTGCTTCCGATGCTTCCGTCGCGTCCCGTCGATTGGGTCACGGTGACGCCAGTGATCGAGAAGGTGCGGTACCCCACACAAGTTGGCGAGGTGCAGGGCGATCTCTACCGGCCGCCAGGCCCGGGCCCGCATCCTGGAATCGTGGTGTGCCTCGGGGTCGTCCCGTTCGAGGTCGATCATCCGCAGGTACCGATCCTTGGAAGGGCCCTGGCTCGTTCCGGCTTCGCAGCGCTCCTGTACTGGTCGCCTGCCATGCGGAACTTCCGCCTCGAGCCCGAGGGCGTCGAGGATATTGCCCTCGCCTACCAGTGGCTGATCGAACGACCGTACGTCGATCCCAGCCGAAGCGGCCTGCTCGGCACGTGCGTTGGTGGTTCCTTCGCGCTGATGGCTGCGGCGAGCCCGCTCGTTCGGGACCGCGTCGCCTTCGTCGCCGCTTGGGCGGCGTACTCATCGATGTGGACGTTCGCGCAGGACATCGCCAGTGCGACGCGTGCCACGGGAGGATCACGCGAGCCGTGGCAGGTCGATCCGCTCACGCGCAAGGTCTACGTCCACTCAATGACGGGGATGCTGGAGACATCCGAGGCCGAGCGCCTGCGGGCCGCCTTCGCCGAACCGACCGGTACGGTCGACATCGCGGCTTTGTCCGAGGACGGCCGCGCGATCTATCCCCTCCTCGCCGCCCTTGACGCGGACGGCGCCCAAGCGGCGCTGGAGCGATTGCCGGCGACGCTGCGACAGCGCCTGGATGCTCTCTCGCCGATCGGGTACCTCAAGGACATTCGCGCACCGCTCATCGTTCTCGCCCACGATCGCGATGATGCTGTCATCCCGCTCGATGAATCGAGGCAGATGTGGTCCGCTCTGGCCGGGCGCTCGGGCGCGCACTACACGGAGCTCGGCGTCTTCCAGCACATGGACCCCACCAAACAACGGGTCTCGCCGCTGGTCTTGGTCCGCGAGCTCGCCAAGTTCTATCTTCTCGTGTACCCGGTGTACCGACAGGCCGTGAACAGCTGACCTGAGATCGCGTCGGAGGTCACGACACCTTCGCCACGTCCTTCGCTGAGTCCGCCGGCGCCACATGCCGGGCGGGGCTGTGTCACGCTGCTGGGAGGAGTCGTCCGTTCACGAGGGCGAGTGTGCGGTCTGTGCGTAGGGGGTTCGATTCCGGTCAGGCCGGCGATCTTCGCTCCTCTCTAACCCGCCAGCTGGAGCCACCCGCGTTCGTCACGAACGAGTCGGGTTGTTACCACTACCGCGTGCTTGACCCCCGCGTTTCCGCGATCCTCTCCGCGACACTGGCCGCGGTAACAATCGGCCACTGTTCCCACGGTTGAGCGTGGCTGCGGGGTAGAGGCGCCGTAGTTCACAGAGCGCGCACTCGTAGAGATCAGGCTTCTACGACGTGCCTGCCGCGTGCTCTCGGGGAGCTCCTAACCTTTATCTCCCGGTGGCCGATATGTGATCGACGAGGCCTTTCGCATGGCTGCGAGCGTCTCTTCAACCGTCAGCAAGACAGTCGTCTGCAGGGAGCTCAGTGCTCCGCCTGCGCTGATTGCGATCGCCGTGGCTGCCATCGAGACGTTATCCGGAGCCTCCCACAAGTTGTATGCATCGTGATCGCCGAAGGCATACCAGAAACCGTGCATCTTTCCGCCGACCGCTTCGATGTACTGCTTGGCTGCCGCTCGGCGGTCCTCGGGGTTCTTGACGAGCTTCGCCCACGTTGCTGGCGTGTAGCTGAACCGGGTCAGGTAGAACGGCATCGGTCTTCCTCTTTCGCTTTCATCCCGCCGGCGGTCAACGTGTGCCGGATCAGATGTCCCTAGCGTGCCCCTCGCGCGTCTGCACCGCAAGACCCTGGCGAAGACGCATTCGCGCTGAATTTCGTTTTGTCGATTACTTTCCGACGCTGCGGCGCGCGCAGCTCGCTCACTACGCGCTGAAGGTGGCGACGATTTCCAGCAGGTCTTCGATAGCGTCGATACGCCCTCCCGCAAGTTCACTGCACCGTTCCGGACTCCGGTCCAGCCGGTCGGTCCTCGCTCCTTCTAACTCGCGAGCCGGAGCCACCCGCGCTCGTCCTGAACGAGCCGAGCTGTTACCACTTCCGCGTGCTTGACCCCCTCTTCCGCTCAGTAGGCCCCTGCGGCGCGGGCGCCAGCCTCACGGCTTCGGAATGGCCGCGACAACGTAGGGTGCGCTGAGGGTGCTCGCTCTTCATCGTTGAGGAGGCTCCGCAGCCATCGGCGTCGTGGCGCGCACGGCCCCTCGTTGGTTCAAGCTCGCGGATGTTATAAGTGCCGTTATGGCCGAGATACTGCTATTTCACCACGCACAGGGACAGACACCCGGATTCCTCGCGTTCGCCGACGAGCTGCGAGCTGCCGGACACGTCGTTCATGCCCCCGACCTCTACGACGGCAAGACCTTCACCGACCTCGACGCGGGCGTCGGCTACGCGAAGCAGGTTGGCTTCGCGACGATTGGAGAGCGCGGTCGAGTCGCCGCCGATGGCTTACCGAACGAGCTTGTCTATGCGGGATTCTCTCTCGGCGCGATGCCCGCGCAGGAGCTTGCCCAGACGCGCCCTGGCGCCAAGGGCGCGCTGTTGTTTCACGCCGCTTTCCCGGCCTCCGAGTTCGGCGGCTCGTGGCCGCCGGGAGTTCCGCTCCAGATCCACATGATGGAGGACGACGAGTGGAGCGCGGAAGACCTCCCCGCCGCGCGCAAGCTTGTTGAGACGATCAAGGGCGCGGAGTTGTTCCTGTACCCCGGCGATCGACACCTGTTCGCCGACAACAGCCTGCCCGACTACGACGAAGGGGCCGCGAAGCTGCTCAAGCAACGCGTGCTTAGCTTCCTCCACAACATCGAGTAGCTGCGACAGCTCACCACCCATCTCGGCGGTGCTCGGCACGGTTGGGTTTCCTTCTCCGTCTAGTGACGGCTGTCTCGCTCGCGTACGCCGACGCGCTGTTGTCGCGCGGTGCTATGCGGCTCTGATCTGAATTCGGCCCGTCGCGGGCATGGTCACGCTGCGGTACTTGTCGCGGATTCGAGTCCGCTCTGTCGCGCGACCTTCTCGGACACGTCCGAGGCTATGAGTCCTCGGAGTCGGCCGGAGCGCGCACTGCGTGCCACGTTCCATACGTCACGAACCGTCACGATGGCCCGCCCAGCGAAGCACCCGCAGCGCGCGCAGGGTGTTCCAGCGGCTGGGCCGGCCGTCGCGCTCGTCCATGTCGAGCTCGAGATCGCGGACGCGGGCGTTGACCAGTTCGCTCTCGTGTGGGTTCTCGAGCGGGAATCGGCCTTCGGCGTCACGCTTGGAGCGGACCAGGTCGATGGCCTCCGCCACGCGCGCATCGGGCGTCACGCCCGCTGCGCGCAGGTAGTCGAGCCCGCGCAACGCGTCGTAGTGGTAGCCGGTCGGGAACGAGAACAGTGTGAAGGCCGTATCGATCAGCTCGCCGCTCGACAGCCGGCGCAGCATCCGGCGTTCGAGCAGGTACTCCTGCCCTCGCTCAAGCGCCGCGGTCACCTCGGCCGAGCCGCCGGCTGCTCGCTCGTGCTCTAGAAGGCCCTCGAGGACGTTGATCGTCGTGTGGAACGATCCGCGGGTCGAGCCATTCTCCTGCTCGCAATTCCACCCGCCATCGGCCATCTGCTCGCCGAGCAGCCGCTCGACGATGCCTGTCACGTCCTGGCCGAAGTACGAGCCGACCGTCACTACGCGTCCGTTGATGCACGGCTCGACCTCGCCGGCGAACACCGGTGTGCCGTGCCATGGTCCCCGGGAGTGCCACGTCGCGTTGTTGCGGACGAGGCCTATCGCTTTCCGCGCCTCCTCGCTCGAAGCGTCGAGGCCCATGTCGCGGAGCAGCAACAGGGCGAGGAGCGAGACCCACTCCGGCTCCGGCGTGCCACTGTCCCACAGCCCATCCTCCCGCCGGAGAGCCAGCAGCCGCGCGCCCCAGCCTTCGGTGGCAACGCGGGCACGCTCCGCGGCGACCTGGTCGGCCGGCGCATCGGTCAGGTCGCGCATCGCCTGCCAGCGAATCGCCGGGTCCGAGTCGAGCAGCCAGTCGGTGACGGACACGATCGTCCTCCCGCGGAGTGGTGTCTTGATGAGGCGCCACACTAGCGGAGCCATACGGCATCCCCATCTGGGACGGTATCGAGCACCCGCGTCGCGGTGACTTCGCGCGCTCGCCGATCTCGACCGGCACGGGACAGACTGCTCGATGTCCCGAGTCTCGCTCTCGTAGCTAGGTTCACGCCGCGCGGCGCAGCACGTCTGGGCCGGCTGTCCCGTGCAACTGGACGGCATGGCTACCTTCAGGCGGCTGTGCGGAGCAACTCCACGCCACCCTCGCGTACGCGCACGGCGCGGATGGCGCCGATAGCTCCCGTCTTCCGCTCCGTTGATGCGCGTGGCATCGTCGCCGGGGCATGCACGCCGACGAAGTGGCGATCGACGGGTCCCTCGTGCGCCGGCTGCTCGCCGCGCAATTTCCGAGGTGGGCGGACCTTCCGGTCGAGCCAGTCGAATCCGCGGGGACCGACAACGCCATCTATCGGCTCGGCGACAACATGGTCGTGCGGCTGCCGCGCATCGGCTGGGCCAGCGCCCAGGTGGAGAAGGAACACGAGTGGCTGCCGCGACTCGCCCCGCACCTGCCGCTCGCCATTCCGGTCCCGCTCGCGAAGGGGATCCCGGCCGAGGGCTACCCTTGGCCCTGGTCCGTGTACCGGTGGCTCGATGGCGAGAACGCGACCGTCGACCGCATCGCCGATCTACGCCAAGCGGCGACCGATCTGGCGCACTTCGTCGCCGCGCTCCAGCGGATCGATCCCACCGGTGGGCCGCCGCCGGCGAGCAATTCTTCCCGGGGCGTGCCACTCGCGATGCGGGACGCTCCGACTCGCGCCGCGATCGCCTCCCTGCGCGAGACGTTCGATGCCGACGCGGTGACCGCGGTCTGGGAAGTAGCGCTCCAGGCGCCGGCGTGGCCCGGCCTGTCCGTCTGGCTCCACGGAGACCTGAATGCCGGGAACCTGCTGGCTCAACACGGCCGGCTCAGCGCCGTCATCGACTTCGGGTGCCTTGTCGTGGGCGATCCCGCCTGCGACCTGATGGTCGCGTGGATGCTCCTCACCGCCGAGACCCGAGATGTGTTCCGCGCAGCGCTGCCGGTCGATGACGCGACCTGGGCGCGAGGTCGCGGCTGGGCGTTGTCCGTCGCGCTGATCATCCTCCCGTACTACCGGCACACCAACCCGGCACTCTGCGGCATCGCCCGATACGCGATCGATGAGATCCTCGCGGATCAGCGGCACACCGGATGACGCGGATCACGAGCGCGAAGCGCTTTAGGAAGAGGACGTGAGGCGGATGAAGCCGCCGAGATGTTCCGACTTGATCGTCAGGCCAACTCGCGCTGATTCAGCGCCGCTCCGCATCATCTCGAGGGCACTCGGGCTCGACGTCCCGTAGATCTCGAACCCGGCGGGCGTGATGAACTCGTACGCCGCCTGCGCCCGTTGGCCCGCCCCTTCGACGTGAAGGTCCATGGCCGCGGCGTCGGGGAAGACGTGGACGATGGCGAGGTGCCCGCTGTCATTGTCGAGGTAGGCGAGGAACGCAGCGGTACGGGGCTTCTCCGCCTTGAGCGGGCCCGCGCCTTCTCGGAAGTACTGCTTGAATCCCTCGAGCTTTCCGTCCTTGAGGCCAAAGTGACTGACGAAGACGACCGGCTCCGACACGAAACTCCTCCTTCTAACGCTGACGCTGACGTGCTGGACGGTGGCTCAGTGCGCAGGCGGGAGCATTTCACGGCACGCTAGCGTTCGGTCGTGCGTTCTGCCGTTGTGGCGGCGGTCATCGCGCTGACCGCGACCTGCACCGCGCCGGCACCGGTCGCCGATCCGTCGCTCGCGCCGATCGTTCTCGGCCAGCGGGCCATCCGCCCGGTGCCGGCGTTCGGCTCGGTCTGGATCGCCAGCGCCGCGGAGGGCACCGTCCAACGGGTCGACGCGAAGACCGGCGCGATGGTCGCGAGGATCACGGTCGCCGATCCGCAGCGATTGCTCGCAGCCGGCTGCGCGCCGTCGTCCGAGCACGCGTACGCAACCGGTTCGTTCGGCCTGCGGGCCTGCGACGCACCGAGCGCAGTCGCCGCCGGTGCGGGCGCGATCTGGGCGGTGGCGAACGACGCGAACGCGATCGTGCGCGTGGATCCGGCACGCAACGCGGTCACCGACACGGTCGCGCTCGGCTTCAATGCGTGGGCGGTGATCGCGACCGACGGCGCGGTGTGGGTGAGTGACTACGCGGCCGACGCGCTGGTGCGCGTCGACCCCGCCACTCGGCGGGTCGTCGCGCGCATCCCGGTGCCATCGGGACCGACGGAGATCGCGACGAGCGGCGACGCGGTCTGGGTCGTGTGCAGCGCGGCCGGCACGGTCGCGCGGATCGACGCGAACCGGAACGCCGTCGTGGCCACCGTCACCGTGAGCGCGTGGGCGCTGGCGATCGAGATCGCGGGCGATGACGTCTGGGTCCGCGGCGGCTCAGCGCGTGCCGATGGCGGCCTGTTCCGCATCGACGCGCGTACGAACGCCGTGACGTTGGTCGTGCAGGCCGGTGCCCCACAGGGTCGCGAGGGCGTCGCCTCCATCGTGGCGACAGACCGCGGCGTGTGGGTCCCTGGCGTATCGCTCGACTTCGTGGATCGCGCGACCGGAGCGATCGCCGCGACGCTGCCGATCTCGAGCTACGCCGTCGCGCTGGATGGCGGGACGCTGTGGGTGCTCGACGTCTTCGGTCGCCTCGAACGCCACGCCGCGCCGCGCTAGCCTCGATCGGCTAGAGGACGTCGCCGAGCTTCACGTTCTGCCGCGGATCGACGGGCACCGCCACGATCGATGGCCCGTCGGTTTCGAGTGCGCGCTGCAGGGCCGGAAGGAGATCGTCGGCGCTTGCGACCTCCTCGCCGCGGATGCCGAACGCACGGGCCAGCTGCACCAGGTCGGGATTGCCGAACTCGATCCCGCCGGTACGCTTGAACCGGCGCTGCTGGTTCGCCTCGATGACGCCATACCGGCCGTCGACGAGCACGACGCACACGATCGACACCCCGAGCCGCTTCGCCGTCTCGAGCTCCTGGACGTTCATGAGGAAGCCGCCGTCGCCCGAGAAGGCCACGATCTTTCGATCGGGTAGCACGAGCTTCGCCGCGATCGCGCCGGGAAGGGCGATGCCCATCGGCGCGAAGCCGTTGGCTACGATCACGGTGTTCGGCGCGTACGCCGGGTACAACCGCGACAGCCACACCTTGTGCGCACCGACGTCGCAGATGACGACATCCTCGTCACCGAGCGCGGCACGGAGATCGGCGACCACCCGACGCGGCCACAGCGGGAATGCTCCGTCGCCGCCGGCCCGCAGCTCCGGCCGCGTGTGGGTCGGGGCGGGCCGCGCCGTCACGAGCGGGGTGAGCGCCTCGAGCGAATCGGCGATCTCGCCCACGACCTCGGTCGCGACGACGTAGGCCGCGTCGATCTCGGCTGGCCGGCTGTCGATATGGACGACCCGCTTGTCACCCTTCGGATTCCAGAGCGCGGGCGCCCACTCGACGAGGTCGTAGCCGACGCACACGACGACGTCCGCTTTGGCGAGCTCGGGCAGGGCCGCCAGATCCGCGCCAGGACGTTGCAGCCCGACCGCGGGCAGCACCGCCGGGTCGCGATAGTCGATCGCGCCCTTCGCCATGAACGTGTGCGTCGCGGGGATCCGCGTCTTTGCCACGAACGCGCGCAGCGCCGCGACGGCGCCGTGGCCCGCGACGTCGCGCCGGATGACACCGTTGCCTACGAGCAGGATCGGCCGCGTCGCGCCGTTGATCGCGTCGGCCGCCGCACGGATCGCGTCGTCCTGCGCTGCGGCGTACCGGGTCCGGCGCACCGGCATCGGCCGTCCATCCGCGTCCTGCTCGGCGACGTCCTCGGGCAGCTCCACGTGCGTCGCGCCTGGACGTTCCAGGCGCGCCACGCGAAACGCGGTGCGGATCACCTCGGGCACGCTGTCCGGGAGCTCGACGCGCGCGCCCCATTTCACGACGGGCGCGTACATGCGGAGCACGTCGACGTACTGATGCGAGTGCTTGTGGATCCGCTCGAGCCCGGCCTGTCCGGTGAGCGCGACGAGCGGCGCGCCGTCGAGCGTCGCGTCCGCGACGCCGGTGAGCAGGTTCGTCGCTCCGGGTCCGAGCGTTGCGAGACACACGCCCGGGTACGAGGTCAGCCGGCCCGCGACGTCGGCCATGAACGCCGCGCCCTGCTCGTGCCGGACGATGACCTGGGTGATCTTCGGGCTGTCCTCGAGCGCAAGGCCGAGCGCGAGGGTCTCCTCGCCGGGGAGCGCGAACACGTGCCGCACGCCTTCGTTCTCGAGACACGCGACGACGAGCTCGGCGACGTTCACCGCCGCGAGCCTATGCCGGGCTCGCTATTCGGCGTTCGCGGTCGTCGGCGGCTGCTTCGCCGGGCCGATCCAGATCGTCTGGATGTTGACGAACTCCCGGATCCCGTAGGTCGACAGCTCGCGGCCGAACCCGCTCTTCTTGATGCCCCCGAACGGCAGCCGCGGGTCCGACGCGACCATGCCGTTGATGAAGACGGAGCCCGACTCGATCCGTCGCGCGATCCCGCGCGCCGCGGCGTCGTCGCTCGTCCACAGCGCGGCGCCGAGCCCGTACATCGAGCTGTTCGCGACTCGTACCGCCTCGTCGGCGTCGCGCACGCTGAGGAGCGCGGCAACAGGCCCGAACGTCTCCTCTTTCAGGACCGGCATGTCCTCCGTGACATCGGCAAGGAGGGTGGGCTCGTAGAACCAGCCTGCGCCGTCCCGCCGCTTGCCGCCGACGATGACCCGCGCGCCCATCCGCACCGATTCGGCGACCTGCCGCTCGAGCGTGTCGCGCAGATCCTCGCGCGCGAGCGGTCCGACCTGCGTCGCGGGGTCGAGCGGATCACCGACCCGCAGCGCGCGGATGGCGTCCGCAAATCGGCGCTCGAAGTCCGCGGCGACGCCTTCCTCGACGAGGAAGCGCTTGGCGGCGATGCAGGACTGTCCGGCGTTCTGGAACCGCGCCTTCGCCGCGGTCTCGGCCGCCGCCCCGAGGTCCGCGTCTTGCAGGACGATGAACGGGTCGGAGCCGCCCAGCTCGAGCACGGCCTTCTTGACCGCGCGGCCGGCTAGCTCCGCGATCCGCGCGCCCGTCACGGTGCTGCCGGTCAGGGTGACCGCGCGCACGCGGTCGTCGGCGATCACCGGTTCCACGTCCGCACCGGACAGGAGGAGCGTGCGCAGCAGACCGACGGGGAAGCCGGCGTCGCGGACGGCCTCCTCGAGGGCGAGCGCGCACTGCGGGACATTCGAGGCGTGCTTGAGGAGCGCGGCGTTGCCGGCCATGAGCGCCGGCGCGAGGAAGCGGATCACCTGCCAGAAGGGATAGTTCCAGGGCATCACGGCAAGCACGACCCCGAGCGGCTCGAAGGCGACGAAGCTCGCCTGGGCGTTGGTCTCCACCGGCTCGTCAGCGAGGAACGCGGCCGCGTGCTCGGCGTAGAAGTCGCAGGTCCACGCGCACTTCTCGATCTCAGCCTGCGCCTCGGTGATCGGCTTGCCCATCTCGGTGGTGATGAGCCGCGCGTAGTGGTCCTTCCGTTCGCGGAGGACTCGGGCGAGGGCACGCATCGGGATCGCGCGTTCGGCGATCGGGACCTCGCGCCAGGTGCGGAACGCGGCGTCGGCATCGGCGATCGCCGTCGCGACGTCCGCGGTGGAATGCGAGTCGAAGCGCGCGCGGACCGCCTGGGTCGCCGGCTCGATCGATTCGATCGTGGTCATGGTGGGCGGCTTAGGCTGCAGCTTCCTTGCGGGGGCGGCGGCCACGCGGGCCTGCCGCGAAGTCCGGCTTGGCCACGTCGATGACCCGGTGGGTGTACCCGTGGACCGCGAGCTCGTGCGCGTCGCGCTCCGCGGCGGCCGCGAGCAGTAGCTTGAGGGTCTTGTCGTCGGCGGGCGTGAAGACCACGTCGCAGTCCGGCGTGGCGCGGCAGGGAAGTCCTGACGTCTTCATGGGCGGTTCCTCCAATTGGTGGCCGGTGGACCGGTCCGTCGGCAGCGGCGAGCTCTAGAAGGAGCGGCTGGCCTGTCGAATGGCGGTGCGGCAAGGCTGGGATCGACGCTAAGGATACCACACTGATAGTTGCATCAGCAACATCACCGTCTGGTCGGCGCCTTCCTCCGCGGCCGCTCCGCTGCGGCCGTTTTCGAGCCCCAATCTATGCCGTGGGCCGTGGACCACTGCCGCCAGTCCGGGACCGGGTGTTTCACGGTCCAGAGGAAGTGGTAGACGCCGCTGTCGCCGACGAACGTGAACCGCTTCTTGAGGTCCTTCGCGAGCGTCTCGTAGTCGTCGAACGACCGCAGGTGCTTGCGGAACCCGCCCTCGCGCTCGAGCTCGAGGATGACCCCCGCGTTGTGCACGATGGCCGCGATCTTGGGACGGCTCCGGATCACCCGCTCGTCCTTGGCCAGCGCGTCGATCTCCTGATCGGTCATCCGGGCGACACGCTCGACCTTGAAGCCGTGGAACGCCTTCTTGATCGTCGCCCACTTCGCGTCGACGACGCGCCAGCTGAGACCGGCCTGGAACACCCCCTTGCTGAGATGCTCGAGGTAGTCGTCGATGCTCTTCGGGGTGTGCTGCGGGGGCGGGCCTTCCATTCCCTGCATAGTTACGTCGATGTCAAGCGTCGGACGGGTCATCGGCGATCGCCTCCGCGCCGCGGGCGTCCACCACGTCTTCGGTCACCCTGGTGGAGAGGTCGTCGACCTCATCGAGGGCTTCCGCCAGGCGGGCCTCGAGTTCGTCCTCGCGAAGCACGAAACGAGTGCGGCGTTCATGGCCGAGGCGATGGCCAGCAGCACCGGCCTGGCCGGGGCGTGCCTCGCGACCCTCGGACCGGGCGCGACGAACCTCGTCACCGGCGTGGCGCACGCGTACCTGGACCGCGCGCCGGTCATCGCGCTGGCCGGCCAGCTGCCGGTCGACCGGTACGAGATCGTGACCCATCAGAAGCTCGACCTGCGCGCGCTGTTCGCGCCGATCACGAAATGGCAGGCGCGAGTGAACCCGGCCAACGCGGCGACCGTGACCGAGCGCGCGCTGCGCGTCGCGTCGCGTCCCCGTCGTGGCCCCGTCTTCCTCGAGGTGCCGAGCGACGTCCCGTCCCAGGACGCTGCGGCCGCCGCGCCGGATGTCCGGGAGGCGGGTGTCGGGGGCGCTCCGGATCCGCGGTCGCTGGAGGCCGCTGCCGCGCTCCTGCGAGGGAGCGCGCGGCCGGTGCTCCTCGCCGGGCTCGACGCGCTCGAAGACGCCGTGAGCATCCCGCTCCGCCGGATGATCGAGGCCTGGGGGATCCCGGCGATCCTCTCGCCCAAGGCGAAGGGGCTGTTGCGCGACGACCACCCGCTCTGCGTCGGAACGATCGAAGGGCTCGGCAGCGCGAAGCTCTACGAGTGGGTCGCCGGACGCGACCTCATCCTCATGGTCGGCGTCGACCCTGTGGAGCTCGATCGGGACTGGACCGCGCCCGCTCCGGTGATCCACATCTCGCCGTTGCCGAACGACGACCGCTACTACCGGAGTGCGGTCGAGATCGTCGGCCCGCTGCCGGCCGTGCTCGACGCGCTCTGCGCCTCGGCGCGCTCGACGGACGACCCTGACACGGCTCGGTTCCGCGAGGAGTTCAGGCGCTTCGTGCGGCCGTCGCGCCCTGGCCTCACCTCGCAGGACGTGCTCGCTGCGCTGCGCGAGGCGCTTCCGGAGGACGCGCTTGTCGCCTGCGACGTCGGCTACAACAAGTCCGTTTCGATCCAGTGCTGGCCGGCGTACGCGCCGCGCACGTTCTTCGTGTCGAACGGCCTCTCATCGATGGGCTACGGCCTGCCAGCCGCCATCGGCCTCAAGCTCGCGCATCCGGAGCGCGCGGTGGCCTGCGTCCTCGGCGACGGCGGCTTCGCGATGAGCGTCGCGGAGCTGGAGACCGCCGCGCGCCTCGGCCTCGCGTTCACGGTCGTGGTGCTCGCCGACGAGGCGCTGCAGCAGATCAAGGCCGCCCAGGAGCGCAAGGGGTTCGCCGTCACCGGCACCACCTTCGCGGCGCTCGACTACCGCGCGCTCGCGACCGCGTTCGGCGCGGACGGCGTCGAGGTCCGGACCGTCGACGAGTGTCGCGGCGCGTTGCGCGACGCCGCGCGCTCGACGCGCGTGACGCTGGTCGCCGCGCACGTGGATCCGGCCGGCTACCGCCTCTCCGACCGGTAGGCAGCGCGGACGTCCCCGTCCGGCGACCTAAACTCGGAGCTGCCCATGACCACGACGACGAACGCGGTCGCGTCCGATCTGCTGGAGCGGAATCGAGCGCGGCTCGCGCGCGCGGAAGCGCAGCTGGCTCACATCCGCGAGTCCGGGCAGCCGTTCACTGAGTCGAACGTCCTCCGGCCGTTCAACGAGATCGGCATCGAGGTCTCGACCGCCGCGAGCGAATGCGGTCTCATGTCCGAGGTCCATCCCGATCCCGAGGTGCGCTCCGCCGGCGACACCGTCATACAGGAGCTCTCCGCGTTCACGACGCGGCTCGGTCAGGACCGGCCGCTCTACGACGCCCTCGGCGCACTGGATGCGGCCGCGCTCGAGCCGACGGCACGCCGCGTCGTCGAGCTCGCGCGCCGTGACATGCGCCGCGCCGGCGTCGCGCTCGGCCCGGCCGATCAGGAGCAGGTCAGGACGGTGCGGGCGGAATTGGTCAAGGTCGAGCAGGAGTTCGCGAAGAACATCCGCGACGACGTCCAGGAGGTCGCGCTCGATCCGGGCCAGCTCGAGGGACTCCCGCCCGACTACATCACCGCGCATCCGGCTGACGCGAGCGGGAAGGTCCACGTCACCACGAACTACCCCGATCTCATCCCGTTCATGACGTACGCGAACGATGAGGTAGCCCGGAAGGAGCTCACGATCGTGAACGGGCTGCGCGCCGTGCCGCAGAACATCACGCTCCTCGAGCAGATGCTCGCCAACCGCGCGGAGCTCGCCAGGCTGCTCGGCTACGAGAGCTGGGCCGAGTACATCTCAGAGGACAAGATGACCGGATCTGCCGGGGCGATCCGGGAATTCATCGATCGGGCGATCGCCGCGTGCCGCGAGAGCGCGGCCGCCGAGTACACGGACCTCGTCGCAGAGAAGGGCACCGAGCTCATCGGCACGTGGGACACGCAGTACCTGATGGAGCGGGTCAAGGCCCGCAAGTACAGCTACGACGGTCGCGAGCTCCGTCCGTACTTCGAATACCGCGCGGTGCGGCAGGCGATCCTCGACCTCAATAGCGAGCTCTTCGGCCTCGCCTTCACCCCGGTCCACCAGACCCTGTGGCACCCGTCGGTCGAGACGTTCGCGGTGAGCGTCGACGGGCGGGAGATGGGGCACATCTCGCTCGACATGCACCCCCGCGAGGGCAAGTTCAAGCACGCCGCCTGCTTCACGCTCGTGCCGGGCTTCAAGGGCCGCGCGAAGCCGCACGGCGTCCTCGTCTGCAACTTCCCCGATCCGAATGCGCTGCAGGGTCCGGCCCTCATGCAGCACTCGGAGGTCGTGACCTACTTCCACGAGTTCGGCCACCTCGTGCACGGCATCGTGAGCGGGGACATCGAGTGGGCCCGCGTCCGGCGGCCGTCGGAGTGGGACTTCATCGAGGCGCCCTCGCAGTTCCTCGAGGAGTGGATCTACGACTACGACGTCCTCCGCCGCTTCGCGAAGCACGTCGAGACCGGAGCGGTCATCCCCGAGGCGCTCGTCCAGAAGCTTCGCGACGCCCGCGACTTCGGCCGCGGCACGTTCGTGCAGCGGCAGCTCATGCTCTCGGCCATCTCACTCCGGTTGCATGACCGTTCGCCCGACGGGCTCGACACCACGCAGGTCGTGTTCGACGCCTCGAAGGAGTTCTCGCCGATCGTCATGCCCCAGGGCACGGCGATGCAGGCCTCGTTCGGCCACCTCGAGGGGTACACCGCCCTCTACTACACGTACATGTGGTCGCTCGTCATCGCGAAGGACATGCACAGCGCATTCACCAACGGGCTCATGGACCTCGCCCAGGCGAAGCGCTACCGCGACCTCGTCCTGGCGCCCGGCGGCACGAAGCCGGCCGGGGAGCTGGTGAAGGACTTCCTCGGCCGTGCGTACGGGTTCGATGCCTTCCGCGAGTGGCTGGCGCCTCGCGATTAGCCCGCGCCGCGCGCCGCCATCGCCTTCCCGATCGCCTCGGCGAGCTCGCCCGGGCGCTGCGTCCCGACGAGCACTCGCCCGCCGCGCTTCAGCCGGAAGTGGATCCCCTCGTTGCCGGTCACGTTGTACGTCAGCCCGGCGAGGCCGAAGTGGACACCCCAGCCGCCGGAATCCCACATCCCGTAGCGCATCGGTGCGTACTCCGCGATGTCGTCGAGCTTGATGCGCCGGGTCGGCCAGACGCCGTGGAAGGCGACGACGACCGCGTCGCTCGTCACCGTCGTCTCGAGCCGCGCGAGGCCGAGGAGCAGCGCGACCGCGGCGCCGACGGCCACGGCGAGGATCACGGCGCCGGCCGGCGCGCGCGGCGTCGCGAGCACGACGCTCAGGGCGATCGCGAACGGGATGAGCACGATGAGCCAGAGCCACGAGTCCCTGAATCGCTGCTCCTCGTGGAAGTACTGCACCGGCGCGAACGGTAGCATTCGGGCATGGCCGCCAAGCCGGATGTGACGATCCCCGCGGGCTCGCCGCCGGACGAGTTGAAGATCGAGGACGTCACGGTCGGCACCGGTGCGGAAGCCACGGCAGGCAAGACCGTCGACGTGCCCTACGTCGGCGTCGGCTGGTCCACCCAGAAGCAGTTCGACGCGTCGTGGGACCGCGGGAGCACGTTCTCGTTCCAGCTCGGCGCGGGCCGGGTGATCAAGGGTTGGGATCAGGGTGTCGCCGGCATGAAGGTCGGCGGCCGCCGGCGGCTGACGATCCCGGCGGCGCTCGGGTACGGCGACCGCGGCGCGGGCCGCGACATCAAGCCGGGTGAGACGCTCGTGTTCGTGGTGGATCTGCTCGGGGTCAAATAGCCCTCACGCAGCTCCGCATGGCCACGCGAACACACGCCGCATCGTTCTTCTTCGCAGCGACGACGCGTACGACCGCAGTGTCGAGCCCTGCGGTCAAGGCTTCGAATCCCGCGGCGGCTCCCTCGGGCGGCCCCCACCAGCCCACCCGCGCGAGCAGCTCGTCCGGCAGTCGGTCGACCAGAGCGTCATCGTCAGCGCCGCGCGCGCGCAACGCCTCGAGCTCTGACAGCGTCTCGTCGAAGCCCATCCGCGCGAAGTGGCCGCGGTAGCCCGTCGTCTTGTCCCCGCCCGGCTGGTTGAGCGCATAGCCGAGGACCATCTTCGCGAGCGCCCGGCGGGCCGCGGTCACGTCGGGATCGACGCACACGCGGATGTACTGATGGATCACGATGACGCGCGGGTCGCGGCCTGCCCCGAGCGCACCCGCCGCGACGCGCTCGCGGCTCCAGAGCGTCTGCTCGGTCGAGCACCAGTTCAGCGCCGCGCCGTCGTACCGCTCGCCGGCGAGGCGCAACATCTGCGGCCCGAGCGCGGCCAGATAGATCCGTCCATCGCCCAGCGATGGGCGGAGGGCGGACGCAAGATCGCGCAGCTTTCGGACCGGCGCGTCCCGCACGCTGCCCGCGCCGACGCCGAGGATGAACCGTCCCGCGGTCCCCGCGAGGGCCATCCGGGTCCCGGCGATGAGCCGGTCGGCCGGGTAGAGCTGGTAGGGGAGGACGGAGATGCCGGTCTCGAGGCCGCTCGCCCGGTGCCACGCGGCGCAGAGCGCGAACGGATCGTCGTCCCGGTTCGGCGTCCAGAGGCTCGTGTAGCCGAGGACGGCGGCCTCGGCCGCGATGTTGGCGTGCTCCGTTGCGGAAAGCACTAACCGAGCGTCGATCCCGAGGCCGATCTCCATCGCCGGAACGGTACTCGGACGTTCCGCGCGCGTAACCTCTTCCCATGGGGAGCGAGGCCCTGGACGCGTTCCATCCGGCGGTGCGCGAGTGGTTCCGCACCGCGTTCCCGGCGCCGACCCCCGCACAGGCCCAGGCCTGGCCGGTCATCAAGAACGGTGACAACACGCTCCTCATGGCGCCCACCGGATCGGGCAAGACGCTGGCGGCGTTCCTCTCGTCGATCGATGCGCTGATCCAGACGCCCGCGCGGGGCTGCCGCGTGGTGTACGTCTCGCCGCTCAAGGCGCTCGCGGTCGACGTCGAGCGCAACCTGCGCTCGCCGATCGCCGGCATCGGTCACACCGCCGAACGCCTCGGCCTGGGCATCCGCGAGCCGAGCGTCGCGATCCGCACGGGCGACACGCCGGCGAAGGAGCGCGCGCGCTTCGCGAAGGCGCCGGCCGACATCTTCATCACCACCCCGGAGTCGCTCTACCTGGTCCTCTCGTCCTCCGCCGGTGAGGCCCTGCGGGACGTCGAGACCGTCATCGTCGACGAGATCCACGCCATCGTCTCCACGAAGCGCGGCGCACACCTCGCGCTGACCCTCGAACGGCTCGAGCGCCTCGCCGGCCGCCGCCTGCAGCGCGTCGGCCTCTCCGCGACGCAGCGCCCGCTGGACGAGGTCGCCCGCTTCCTCGGGGGCTTCGACGCCGACGGCGCACGTCCGGTGCGCGTGGTCGATGCCGGCCATCGCAAGCCGCTCGAGCTCACCGTCGAGGTGCCCGTCGAGGACATGGCGCGCCTGGGCGAACCGCTCGAGTTCCGCAGTGGACCCGCCGCTCGCGCCGACGGCCGCACGAGCATCTGGCCGGCGATCCACCCGCGGCTCCTCGAGCTCGTGCGCGCGCACCGGTCGACGCTCATCTTCGTCAACAGCCGCCGCCTCGCCGAGCGCATCGCGAACGCGCTGAACGAGCTCGCCGGCGAAGAGCTGGCGCACGCGCACCACGGCTCCATCGCGCGCGAGCAGCGACTGCGCATCGAGGACGATCTGAAGGCCGGGCGGCTGCGGGCCCTCGTCGCGACGAGCACCCTCGAGCTCGGCATCGACATGGGCGCGATCGATCTCGTCGTGCAGGTCGAGTCGCCGCCCTCGGTCGCCAGCGGTATGCAGCGCATCGGACGCGCCGGTCACCGCGTGGACGAGCCGTCGACCGGCATCATCCTGCCGAAGTACCGCGGCGACCTCCTCGCGTCCGCCGCGCTCACCGAGCGGATGCACGCCGGCGCGGTCGAGGCGTCGCGGTACATCCGCAACCCGCTCGATGTCCTGGCCCAGCACATCGTCGCGATCGTCGGACGCGATCCGATCGGCGTCGACGAGCTCGAGCGGCTGATCCACGGCGCCGCCCCGTTCGCGGAGCTCCCGCGCGCGCAGCTCGAGAACGTCCTCGACATGCTGTCGGGTCGCTATCCGTCGGACGAGTTCCTCGAGCTGCGCCCGCGCATCGTGTGGGACCGCATCGCGGGCACGATCCGCGCGCGCGAGGGCGCCGCTCGCGTCGCGCTCACGAGCGGCGGCACCATCCCCGACCGCGGCCTGTACGGCGTGTTCCTCGTCGGCGCCGAGCCGGGCAAGGGACGCGTCGGCGAGCTCGACGAAGAGATGGTGTTCGAGACCCGCGTCGGCGAAACCTTCCTGCTCGGCGCGTCGACCTGGCGGGTCGAGGAGATCACGCACGACCGCGTGCTCGTGTCGCCCGCGCCCGGCGTGCCGGGAAAGATGCCGTTCTGGAAGGGCGAGACCGCGACCCGCCCGCTCGAGTTCGGGCGCGCGATCGGCGTGCTGACGCGCGAGCTTCGCGCGAGCGACCCCGACATGGCGGTCGCGCGCCTGCGCGAGCGACACGACCTGGACGAACGTGCTGCGCGGAACCTCCTCGAGTACCTGCGCGATCAGGTCGCGGCCGCGGGCGCGGTACCCGACGACAGGACGATCATCGTCGAGCGCTATCTCGACGAGGTCGGCGACTGGCGGGTGTGCATCCTCACGCCGTTCGGCGGCAAGGTGCACGCGCCGTGGGCCATGGCGATCGGCGCCATGGTCCGCGAGCGGTCCGACCTCGAGATCGACGTGCTCTGGACCGACGATGGCATCGTCGCGCGCTTCCCCGAAGCTGAGCGCGCGCCCGACCCGCAGCTCGTCCTGCCGGATCCCGACCGAGCGGAGGCGCTCGTCGTCGAGCACCTCTCGCAGACGCCGCTGTTCGCGGCCCGCTTCCGTGAGGCCGCTGCGCGCGCGCTCCTGCTGCCGCGGCGCTTTCCCGGACGCCGCTCACCGCTGTGGCACCAGCGCCGGCGCGCGGGGGAGCTGCTGCAGATCGCGTCGCGCTTCCCGTCGTTCCCGATCATCCTCGAGGCCTACCGCGAGTGCCTCCAGGACGTCTTCGACATGCCCGCGCTACTCGAGGTGCTGCGCGCGATCCGCAGCCGCGATATCCGCGTCGTGACCGTCGATTCGCGGTCGCCGTCGCCGTTCGCCTCGGCGCTGCTGTTCGAGTACGTCGGCAACTTCATCTACGAGGGCGATGCGCCCCTGGCGGAGCGCCGCGCGCAGGCCTTGACCGTGGACCCGGCGCAGCTGCGCCAGCTCCTCGGCGAGGTCGAGCTGCGCGAGCTCCTCGACGCGAACGCGCTCGCCGAGCTCGAGCTCCAGCTCCAGCACCTCGAGCCCGATCGCGTCGCGCGACACGTGGACGCCGCCCACGACCTGCTGCTCCGCCTGGGCGACCTGACACGCAACGAGCTTGCCGCACGCTCGGCCCCAGGCGTTGGAGTGGACGAGTGGCTGTTCGAGCTGCAGCGCGACCGTCGCGCCGTCGCCGTGCGGGTCGCGGGCGAGACGCGCTGGATCGCGGCAGAGGATGCCGGGAAGTACCGCGACGCGCTCGGCGTTGTCGTGTCACCCGGGCTCCCCGATGCGTTCCTCGGGAGCGAGCTTCGTCCGCTCGTCGCGCTCGCGCGCCGCTTTGCGCGCACCCATGGACCGTTCACCGCCGTCGAGCTCGCTCGCCGTCTTGGCATCGGCCCGGCCCTCGTGGCCGGCGCTCTCGGCGAGCTCGCTGACACGGGGACCGTCCTTGAGGGCGAGTTCCGCCCCGGTGCCAGCGGGTTCGAATGGATCGACAGCGGCGTGCTCCGGACGCTGCGCCAGCGGTCGCTCGCGCGTCTCCGCAAGGAGGTCGAGCCGGTCGAGCAGGTCGCGCTCGCGCGCTTCGCGCTGGCGTGGCACGGCGTGGACTCGCCGCGGCCGGGCGAGGCCGGGTTGCTCGACGCGATCGCGCAGCTCGAGGGCGCTCTGGTCCCCGCATCCGATCTTGAATCGCGGATCCTCCCGTCGCGTGTCGCCGGCTACGACGAGAGCGATCTCGACGCGCTGCTCGCGTCGGGCGCCGTGATCTGGGCCGGTGGCGGGGCGATCGGCCCGCGTGACGGCAAGGTCGCGCTGTACCTCTCCGAGCACGCGCCGATCGTGTCCGGGTCCACGAAGAACGACGGCGCGACCCATCAGCGGATCCGCGACGCGCTCGGTGCGCGCGGCGCCCTTTTTTTCCCGCAGCTGCTCGCCGCGCTCGGCGGTGGCTTCGCGCCCGACGTGAAGGACGCGGTCTGGGACCTCGTGTGGTCCGGCGAAGTGACGAACGACAGCCTGTATCCGCTCCGTGCGTTCCTGCGGCCGTCGGCCGTGCGTCACGCGCGCCGGCGCGGACCGTCGCAGCGCGGGCTGGCGCCAGAGCTCGCCGGGCGCTGGTCGCTCGTCTCGTCGTATGCCAGCACCGCGGTCACGACGCCGACGGAGCGCCTCGCGGCGCGGGTGCAGCAGCTGCTCGAGCGCCACGGCGTCATCACGCGCGAGCTCGTGCAGCATGAGGGCGCCGAGGGTGGGTTCGCGGCCGTGTACGGCGTGCTGCGCGGGATGGAGGAGGCCGGCCGCGTCCGGCGCGGCTACTTCGTCGCGGGCCGTGGCGCCGCGCAGTTCGCGCTGCCCGGTGCGGTCGATCGCCTGCGCACGCTGCGCGAGCCCGGCGAGGAGCACAGGGCGGTCACGCTCGCTGCCACCGATCCCGCGAACCCGTACGGCGCCGCGTTGAGCTGGCCCGAGCGCGAGACGGGCCGCAAGCCGATGCGGGTGGCCGGCTCGCTCGTGATCCTCGTCGACGGTGCGCTTGCCGCGTATGTCGCAAAAGACGAGCACAGCGTGCTCACCTTCATCGACGGCGAGGAGTCCGACGTCGCGCGCACGCGGGCCGTCGTCGCTCGCTCGCTCGCGGCGGAGGCCGTGCCCGAGCGGCGCGACCCGCTGTTCATCGAGGAGATCGACGGCGCGCCCGTCGACGAGTCGGCCCTGGCCGAGCCGCTCCGCGCGGCGGGGTTCGTGCGCACGCCCCGCGGGTACCTGTTGCGCAGTGCCTGAGGGAGACACCATCTTCCGCACCGCGGTCGTGCTGCGGCGCGCGATCGCGGGTCAGGTGGTCACGGGATTCGAGATCACCGCGCCGAAGGTGAGCGCGGCCGCGCGCGGTGAGGCGATCGTCGGGAGCCGGGTGGATGCCGTCGAGTCGAACGGCAAGCATCTCTTCATCACCTTTGACACGCCGCAACGCGTCGTGCTCCACACCCACATGAAGATGAGCGGGTCGTGGCATGTGTACCGGCCGGGCGAGCGGTGGTGGCAGCCGGAGTCGGAGGCGCGCGTGGTCATCCGCACCGAGGACGTGGTCGCGCCGTGCTTCCATCCGCCCATCGTCGAGCTGCTCGCCGAAAAGGAGCTCGGCCTGCACCGCGTGGTGAGTCAGCTCGGGCCGGACATCATCCGCGACGACTTCGACATGGACGAGGCGATCCGCCGTATCCGGTCGAATGAGGACCGGGACGTCGCGACGGCCCTCCTGGACCAGCGCGCGATCTCCGGCATCGGGAACGTCTTCAAGGTCGAGGCGCTGTTCCTCGGAGGCACGTCGCCGTGGGCGCAGGTGGGCGACCTCGACGACGCGACGCTGCGCGAGATCGTCGAACACGCGCGCAGGCTGATTCGTCTCAACCGCGCGGGCGGCGAGCGGCGCACGCACTTCAGCCTCAATGCCCGAGAGCGGATGTGGGTGGATGAGCGGGCCGGCCTGCCGTGCCACGTCTGCGGGACGATGGTCGAGTCGGGCTGGCACCCGGATGAGGTGCGCAAGTCGTGGTTCTGCCGGAAGTGCCAGAACGTCACGAACGTGCCCCGACCGGCGCCCGTCCCGGCGATGCACGTCGGACACCGCGATCGTCCGTGAGCGATCTCACGGGAGTATCGACGGCATGACCCGCGCACGGCTCACGTTCGAGCAAGGCGATCCGGTCGAGTTCCCGCTCGACGAGGTCGCCGCGTTCGGGCCCGAGATCGGTGGGTTCCGGGCATGGCTTGGCGCGGTGTTCGCGTCGGCCGACGGACGATGGGTGATCCGCCTGATGGACGACGAAGTCCTCGGCTTCCGCCGCGACGAGCTGAAGAAGATCCGAGCGACGCCGGTTGGAGCCGAGCTGACGCTGGGCGACGACGACGAGGCCGTTCCGGTGCGCGAGGCCGACGTGCGGTCGTACGGTCCGGAGCCGCAGGGCGTGCGGTCGTGGCTCGGGCGTCTCGCGCACGGTCACGGGGATGCGTGGATCCGATTCAGCGACGGGCACGAGCTCCGCTTCGCGCTCGGGAACGGTCCGCACATCCGGCTCGTCGAGCCGACGGACACGCTGCCGGAGGGCGGCATCCGCCTGCCACTGGCATGAGATGAGATGGAGCGCTACGCGCGCGTTGTTCGGTGCAGGCGCAGCGGCGTCGAGCGCTCTCGGGCCACGACCCCGTTCGCCTCGAGATCGAGTTGGACCGTCTTCGCCCACCAGCTCACCCGGCGCCTCGAGGGAACAGGTCCTTGGGCAGGTGCGCCCCGATGCGCCGGCGCATTTCGAGCAGGGTCATGCCCGGCTCCCGTGCCGGCAGTACCTTGAGCAGGGCTCCTCGCATGCCCTGGTACATCGCGGCGTCCACCTGTGTCGTCCGCCCGGGGTGGTTCACGTTCCTGACCGTGACGCGCTTGCCGGTCCTGGCTTTTGCCGATATCGCTGCCGGGCGTGTTGCGCGCCGTGGGGCGGTCTTCGCTTTCGTTGGGATCTTGACCTCCAATAAGGACAGTAGTGTGTCGGTCCGAACGAACGATCGCCTCACCGGTCGATCGGTCGCTCGAGGAAGGATGACGTAACAGATGTGCCGAAGCATCAAGCGACTGCGCACCATCGAGGGCGTCGCCGGCGAGGAGGAGATCCGCGCCGCGGCCCGCCAATTCGTCCGCAAGGTGAGCGGCGTCAGCGAGCCGACGACGAAGAACGCGGATGCGTTCGAGGCCGCTGTCGACGCGGTCAGCCGCGCGTCGCTCGACCTGCTCGTGTCGCTGCCGCCGTCGAAGGCGGCGGTCCCGGTCTCGCGCCCGCGCGTTCGCTGATATCAGTGGACGAGGACGGCTATCCGCAGCTTCCGCCGCGTCCCTCGCTCGCGCAGCTCCGCCGGGCCGCCCACGCTGCGGGCGTGCGACCTGTGGGCCCACGCCACGCAGGGAGTGTTCGGGGAGGGGAAACGGACCGCGAAGGTGATCTTTTTCGGCGAGCAGCCCGGCCGTCAGCGCGTTGCCGAACTCGGGCAACTCCTGGTCGAGGTCGCGCTTGCCGATCGGAAGGCGGTTGCGAGCGCTACTTCGCTTTGCGCTTCACATCTCCGCGATCGCCATAGCCCGGTTTCACGTTGGTCTTGGCTTTCTCGCCTCCGGCAGCTTGACGCGCCTCAGCCGCCCGCGAGCGTCCGACATCGACCTGGTTCCCGGTGAACTGACCGTCCTTGTCGCGCCGCACATAGCGCTTGTCGCCATGCGGCGCGATCTGCTCGCGTGGCCCGGTCGCCTTCGTGGTCTTTTTGGCTGGCATGTCGATCTCCCATTCGGTTTGAGCCAACGTACGAGCTTGCTGCGCGGACGTTCGAGGCGACCTTCGTCAGGATCGGAACCGGCCTCGCCCGAAGTATCCGAGCACGAACAGAATCACGAGAACGATGATCACGACGGTCAGAGTGTCCATCGGGCCCTCACACGTTGCGTCGAACTCGCCAGGCTGTCGACCGGCGGCCGGCGGAGTGTATTCGGGCCGCGCGCGCCTCGAGGCGGGTCATACTTCAACGCCCAGCGGCGACGTGCGGGGTCGGCGAAGACGTGGGCCAGGCTGTCGGCAACCCAAAGGACGCCGGACGGTCGAACGGTCCCGGTCGATCCTGATTCCTCGATTTTGTCCTTCGCGGACTCACCGCCGCGTCGGTGCCGTGGCGCACCGCATCGCGACCGCGCATCCATCGTCGATCGTGCGGGCGCCCGACGAAGCGAGTCGCCGCGCCGAATCCCGCGCATTCGTGAAGGACCGCAAGTCGTCGCGCGGCTGATCGTCGACCAGTAGGCCGGGTGCCTCATCATGCGGCGGTGCCGCGAGAACGGGACGAGCGCGTCCGGAGGCTCGAGGCGCTGAACCGCGCCGCGCTCGAGATCGCCGGCGACCTTGACCTCGACACGGTCCTGCGCAAGATCCTCCGAACAGCCGCGGCAATCATCGGAGCGCGGTACGGCGCAGTGGGCGTCCGTGCATCCGACTCCGGGTTCGAGACGTTCGTGCACATCGGCATACCGCCCGATCGAGCGCGACGGATCGGCGAGCTTCCCAGGTTGCACGGCGTGCTCGGGATGATCATTCGCGACGGCCGCACCGTGCGCGTCCGCGATATCCGCGTGGATCCGCGGTTCTCCCACCCCGCGCACCATCCAGTGTTCCGCGCGTTCCTCGGTGTGCCGATCCGCCACCGTGGCGAGATCCTCGGTGAGCTGTACCTGGCCGGCACGACGCGTGGCCCGTTCACCGTGGCCGATCAGCGACTCGTCGAGCGACTCGCGCTCCACGCCGGCATCGCGATCGCCACCGTTCGGCTGTCGGATCGCGCGCGGGACGTCGC
>JALYLX010000058.1 GCA_030773995.1 Chloroflexota bacterium | reverse complement strand
CGGCGGGAGATCGGCGAGGGCGGCCGCGTGGCGCTGCGCGCGCCGCTCCTCGTAGCGCTCGCGGCCACGCTCCCAGTCGAGCTCCTCCCAGCGGTCGCGCTCCTCCGTCTCGATCTCGCCACGCAGCTCGATGTCATCGGGAAGCTCGCGGAGGAAGCGCGACGGCGGGTTCTCGTTCGTGCGGCCGAAGAGCTGCCGCCGCCGTGCGAACGTGAGGTAGCAGCGGTGCATCGCGCGGGTGATGGCGACGTAGCAGAGGCGGCGCTCCTCCTCGAGCTGGCGCTCGTCCTCGAGCGAGCGGCTATGGGGGAACACGCCTTCCTCCATGCCGGTGACGAAGACGATCGGGAACTCGAGGCCCTTCACGGCGTGCATCGTGATGAGCGTCGCAGCGGGCTTGGCCTCCGCGAACTCGTCGACGTCGGACACGAGCGCGACCTCCTCCATGAATGACGGCAGCTGCTCGTCACGCGGCAGGTTCACGTAGTCCTCGGCGATCGTGCGCAGCTCGAGCACGTTCGCGTAGCGCTCCTCGCCCTCCTCGGTGCCGTCCTTCAGGTACGCGCCGTAGCCCGTCGCGCGAACGACCTCGTCAACGATCTCCGGAAGGTCTTTCAGCAAGAGCTCGTCGCGGATGCGGCCGAGGAGCCGGCCGAACGCGACCATCGCCGCGGCCTGCCGCTTGGGGATCTCCGCCGCCTCCTCCGCGTGCAGGAGCGCCTCCGCGACCGGGATGCCGCGCTCCTTCGCGAAGGCTGCGAGACCGGTCTGGCCCTTCGCCCCGATCCCGCGGGGCGGCGTGTTCAGCACGCGGGCAATCGCGACGCTGTCCACCTGATTGCGCAGGAGCCGCAGGTACGCGAGGACGTCCTTCACCTCGCGCCGGGCGTAGAAGGAGACGCCGCCGACGACCTGGTAGGCCAGGCCGAAACCGCGGAACACGTCCTCGATCGCCCGCGACTGCGCGTTCGTCCGGTACAGGACCGCGACGTCGCGCGCCGACGTCACCTCGCCGGAGCGCCGCAAACGCTCGACCTCGCGGGCGATCGTCTCGGCCTCGTGATGCTCGTCGTGCGCCTGGACGACGATCACGGGCTCGCCGCCCTTCCGGTCGGTCCACAGCTTCTTCTCCTTCCGGGCGGCGTTGTGCCGCACGACGCTGTGGGCGGAATCGAGGATCCGCTGCGTGCTCCGGTAGTTCTGCTCGAGCTTCACGACCGTGGCGTTCGGGTAGTCGCGCTCGAAATCGAGGATGTTGCGCACGTCGGCGCCACGCCAAGAGAAGACGGACTGGTCGTCATCACCGACGACGCACAGGTTCTGGGCGGATCCGGCCAGGTAGCGCAGGAGGACGTACTGCGCACGGTTCGTGTCCTGGTACTCGTCGACGAGGATGTGGTCGTAGCGGTCCTGCCACTTCTCGAGCGCGCGGTCGCTCGTCTCGAAGAGCCGGCACGGGAGCACGAGGAGATCGTCGAAGTCGACCGCGTTGTTCTCCTTCAGGAGGGCCTCGTACCGGCGCCAGACGGTGGCCGCGACCCGGTCGAGCTGTCCGCGGGCCTCGTTCGCCAGGTCCGCCGGCCCACGGAGCTCGTTCTTGGCTCCGGAGATGACGGCACCGACGGCCCCGGGGGAGAACAGCCGTTCCGACACGCCGGCGTCGCCGATCGCCTGACGGAGGAGCGCCCGCTGGTCGGCCTGGTCGTAGATCGCGAAGCCGCGATCGAGGCCGACCTCTGGGCCGTCGCGCCGCAGCAGCCGGGCGCAGAACGCGTGGAACGTACCGGCCGTGAGATCGGCGAGCGCCGCGTCGCCGAGAAGCTTCGCCAGACGGCTTCGCATCTCCTTCGCGGCCTTGTTCGTGAACGTCACGGCGAGGATCCTGCGCGGGGGGACGTGAAGGTCTCGGACGAGATAGGCGATGCGGTGGGTCAGCACACGGGTCTTCCCCGATCCGGCGCCGGCGAGGATCAGCAGCGGGCCGCCCGGATGCGTCACCGCGGCGCGCTGCTCCGGATTGAGGACGTCGAGGATCGGGTCAGGACTCACCATTCGATGGTAGGTACCGGTGTCGGCGCATGACGGAACGCAACCCTCGCGTGGACGGACGGTGGAAAAAGTCCTGGCGGTCGTGGACAAGATCAGGTCACGCGGCCGGGAGTTCGTGGATAAAGCCGTTGTTGGGTTGGTGACTCGACGGCTATGTTTCAACGCGACCCGAGGGGTCTGTCAAGAGGAACAGTCCCGAGATTCCATCAACGGAACTGGGCCTCAGGAGCGCAACCGGAGATAGCATCAAAGGCGGTCCGAGAGGATATCGAGGATCGGCTCCACGGCCAGGCTGCAGAACTTTGAAGCTGCGGCAGGGCACGGAGGCAGGTCGCTCGGGTCGCTTCTTGTCCACGGCATCCAGGGTCGTCCGCCCTGCGTACAGTTTTTGAATGGCTGACCCGCTTTCGGGCGACGACGCCCTCATGGCCGCGCTCGCGGAGCGCGACCTCTCCGCCCTCGGTGCCCTCTACGACCGATACGGACGGTTGGCGTACGCCCTCGCCTACCGGATCCTCGGCGAGAGCGAAGCCGCCGAGGACGTCGTCCAGGACGCGTTCATCTCCGCCTGGCGCGGCGCGGCGAGCTATCGCCGCGAGCGGGGGAACCCCAGGGGCTGGCTGCTCTCGATCGTCCACCACCGCGCCGTCGACGTGCTTCGGCGGAAGACGACGTTCCGCCCTGCGCCGCTCGAGGTGGCGGAGCAGCGCCCGGCCGATGAGGACACCGCCGCGATGGCCGAGCGCAACGTGGAGCAGCAGACCGTCCGTCTCGCGCTGCAAACCCTGCCGGACGCGCAGCGCCGGACGATCGAGCTTGCCTACTTCGGCGGGTACACCCACGTCGAGCTCGCGGAGCTCATGGGCGTCCCGCTCGGAACGGTGAAGGGCCGGATGCGCATCGGCCTGCAGAAGATGCGGCGGGCGCTCGAAGGCATCCGGGCATGACCGAGCACGTGACCGACGACCTCGAGCTCTACGCGCTCGGCGCCCTGCGGCCCGGCGAGGCCGACGCGGTCACCGCGCACCTGGCCGCGTGCCCGGCGTGCCGCGGCGAGCTCGCCGAGATCGCGACGGTCGTGAACGCCCTTCCGGACATGGTGGCGTTGCGCGAGCCGCCGGCCGGCCTGAGGGAGCGCATCCTTGCCGCGGCCGCGGCTGACGCCGCGGCGGGACGGCCGGCGGTGGTGGCACGCCAGACGGCGCGGACCATTCGTCCCCTGCGCGGCTGGCTCGGCATCGGCGCGCTCGCCGCCGCTGCGCTGCTGTTCCTCGCGCTCGACCTCAATTCGCTACGCGAGCTGCGCAGCGTCGAGACGGAACGCACGGAATACGGGCTCCTTGCGGAGAAGCTCTCGCACGGCGGCACGAACTGGTACATGGTCGGGCTCGATCAATGGCAGGGATCCGGCGGCACGCTGTACGCCCCCGGCAAGCCGGACATCAGTCCCTTCGTCGTCTTCCACGATCTACGTCCGCTCAGCGGCGGCGCCGTCTACGCCGTGTGGCTCGTCGACGCTGACGGCCACTGGGTCCGCGGGGCGAACTTCCGGCCGGACGGCCATGCGATCCAGAGCGTCGACCTCACCGTGCCCGTTGACAGGTTCGCCCAATGCGCCGTGACCATCGAGATGCAGAGCGAGGGCAAGCGCTCCGGTCCCCTCGTCATGCAGTCGCGCATCGCGCCGCCGGGACAATGACGAAGGCCCGGCCTCGCGGCCGGGCCTCCAAGTACCGCGCGAAAAGCTAGGCCTTCATGCCAGTCATCGCTGACGCGCTCATCGGACGGAACGCGGCCGCGAGCGCCCAGATACCTACGACGAGGTGCAGGATGTCGTCCGCCGGGCTTTCGAGGTTCGAGAACCCGACGTTCGGCGACGCGTTGCCGGCGACCGCGAATCCGTAGACCGTCGCGAAGAGCGCGAAGACGCCCACCGCGGCAACGAGCCACTTCTGGAGCATCGCGTCCTTCAGCACGAACGACGCGCCGATCGCCACGACGCCGAGGATCATGTGGATCACGTTCTCGCCGTTGTCGAGATAGAAGAAGCTCTTCGTGTCGCTGAACACCCCGGCGAAGCCGACGATGCCGAGCAAGAGCAGGATCCCTCCCCCGATCTGCAGGAATTGCTTTGGATTCATGCCGTTCCCTCCGTCCGGCTCCTGGCCGGCTTGCCCCATCTCGGGGTCAGCGGTCAATACGGTGGCCGGACCGGGAACGGATGACCCGGGATAGGAAGAGGCCCGAACCGTCGCCGGTCCGGGCCTCTCTGATCGCGAAGGGTGCCGGTCTGGCTAGTAGTCCATCCCGCCGCCCGGAGGCATCGACGGAGTCTTGTCCTTCTCGGGAAGGTCCGTGATGAGCGCCTCGGTGGTGAGGATCATCGCCGCGACGGAGGCGCCGTTCTCCAGAGCGGAGCGGGTGACCTTCGCGGGGTCGATGATGCCGGTCTTCACGAGATCGACGATCTCGTTCTTGATGACGTCGTAGCCCCAGGTGCCGGACTTCGATTCGGCCTGCTTGCGACGGACGCCTTCGAGCATGACGCCGCCGTCCTGGCCGGCGTTCGCCACGAGCTGGCGGAAGGGCTCCTCGAGGGCGCGGCGGAGGATGTTCACGCCGGTGAGCTCGTCGCCCTCGGCCTTCACCGTGTCCAGCGCCTTGACCGCGTTCAGGAGCGCGACCTCACCGCCCGGAAGGATGCCTTCCTCGACGGCCGCACGGGCCGCGGAGAGGGCGTCCTCGACGCGGTGCTTCTTCTCCTTGAGCTCGATCTCGGTGGCAGCGCCCACCCGAATGATGGCGACGCCGCCGGCGAGCTTCGCGAGACGCTCGTTGAGCTTCTCCTTGTCGAAGTCGCTCGTCGTCTCCTCGATGAGGGCCTTGATCTGCTTGACGCGGGCGAGGATCGCTTCCTGCGCGCCATGGCCCTCGACGAACGTGGTCTCGTCCTTGTTGGAGGTGACGCGGCGGGCACGACCGAGGTCGGCGACCGTGGTCGAGTCGAGCTTCCGACCGACCTCTTCGCTGATGACCTTGCCGCCGGTGAGGATCGCGATGTCCTCGAGCATCGCCTTGCGACGGTCACCGAAGCCCGGGGCCTTCACGCCCAGGACGTTGATGGTGCCGCGCAGCTTGTTCACGACGAGCGTGGCGAGGGCCTCGCCGTCGATGTCCTCGGCAACGATGACGAGGTTCTTGCTGACTTGCACGAGCTTCTCGAGCACCGGCAGGATGTCCGTGATCGCGGAGATCTTCTTGTCGGTGATGAGGATGTACGCGTCCTCGATGATCGCTTCCATGCGATCGGCGTTCGTCACGAAGTACGCCGAGATGTACCCGCGGTCGATCTGCATGCCCTCGACGTATTCCTTCTCGAACTCGAGGCCCTTGGACTCCTCGACGGTGATCACGCCGTCGCGGCCCACCTTGTCGTGGACCTCGGCGATGAGTGCGCCGATCTCGGAGTCGGCGGCGGAGATGCCCGCGATGTTGGCGATCTCCTCCTTGCCCTTGACCTCGACGGCCTGGGACTTGAGCTCGGCGACGACCGCGTCGACGCCCTTCTCGAGGCCGCGCTTCAGGAGCATCGGGTTCGCTCCGGCGGCGATGTTCTTGAGACCCTCGGTCACGATCGCCTGCGCGATAACGACCGAGGTCGTCGTGCCGTCACCGGCGATGTCATTCGTCTTGGTCGCCGCTTCCTTGAGAAGCTGCGCGCCCATGTTCTCGAACGGGTTCTCGAGCTCGATCTCGCGCGCGACGGTGACGCCATCGTGGGTCACGGTCGGCGCGCCGAACTTCTTGTCGACTGCGACGTTGCGGCCCTTCGGGCCGAGGGTGGTCTTCACGGCGTTCGCCATCTTGTCGACGCCCGCCTTGAGCGAGGCTCGCGCGTCTTGCGTGAATTCGAGTTGCTTTGCCATAGTTCCTTCTTCCTCTCGCCTACGACTCGATGATCGCGAGAACGTCCTTCTCGCTGAGGATCAGGAGCTCCTCGTCGTCGAGCTTGAACTCGGTTCCGGCGTACTTCTGGAACAGGACCCGGTCGCCTTCCTTGAGCTCGACCGGGATGCGCTCGCCGGTGTCAGGGTGGCGATCGCCGGGACCGACGGAGAGGACCTTGCCCTCCTGGGGCTTCTCCTTCGCGGTGTCCGGCAGGACGATCCCGCTCTTCGTCATTTCCTCGCGCTCGAGGGCTTTGACGACGACGCGGGAGCCAAGGGGCTTGAGCTTGAGCTTGAGCGAGGTCTTCTCTGCGACTGCTGGCATGTTGGCTCCTCCGTACCCTGTGGTGTGTGTTTTTTGGCCAGGCGAATGCCGGGTCGTGGCTTCGCGGATGGACTTAGCACTCCCCTGGCGCGACTGCTAACACAGTACTTTCGGCCGGATGAGGCTGTCAAGCCGGGCCAAGCGGCCGAGCGAGCCAGGCGGCGCGTTCCGTATGGTTGCGCGGTGAAGATCGACCGCCTCGAGACATGGGTTCTCGAGGCCGAGGGCCCGGCGATCGAGTTCGGCGCCGGCACGTACTCGACGTTCAAGGCCATGGTCGTCGCGGTGACCACCGACGACGGGATCACGGGCTGGGGCGAGTGCATCGCCCGCCGCGCGCCCAAGGTGCTGGACACCGTCGTCCGCGACCTCCTCTGGCCGGTGGTGAAGGGTCGTGACCCGCACGACGTGGAAGGCCTGTGGGACGAGATGTTCACGCTCCTCCGGCCGTGGGGGCACTACCGCGGCTTCGTGCAGGAGGGGATGAGCGGGATCGATCAGGCCCTCTGGGACATCCTCGCCCAGGCCCAGGGCATCCCGCTGTACAAGGCGCTCGGCGGCGCGGGACGGGCCTCGGTGCCGGTCTACGGCTCGAAGGTCTACACCGCCGATCCGGCGGTGATGGCGAAGCAGGCGAAGGAGAAGGTCGACGGCGGCCACACCGCGATCAAGATCCAGCTCGGCCGGAACGCGGCGCGGGACGGGTATCGCGGCGACATCGCGGTCACTCGAGCCATCCGCGAGGCAGTGGGTCCCAGGGTCGACATCGGCGCGGACGTGAACAGCGCGTACGACGCCGCGACCGCGATCAAGGTTTGCCACGAGCTCGCGAAGTACGACCTCTGGTTCCTCGAGGAGCCGGTGTACCCGGATGACATCGACGGCTACGAGCTCATCCGCGGGTCACAGCCGATCCCGCTTGCGGCCGGTGAATCCGAATTCGGTATCTTCGGGTTCCGCGAGCTGCTTCAGCGGCGCGCGATCGACATCGTCCAGCCGGACATCGCGCGCATCGGCGGGTTCACCGCGGCGAAGCGGCTCGGTGCGCTCGTGCACGCGCACAACGTGAAGTACGCGCCGCACACCGGATTCTCCTGCGGCCTCGCCCAGCTCGCGTCGCTGCACCTGGCGGCTGCTGTCCCGCAGCTCCTCGCCTGCGAATGGATGTGGATCGATAACCCCTTAAGCCGCGTTTTCGAAGGGTCGTTGCCAGAGCCGAGGGATGGCGTAATCCAATTGCCGACCGGACCCGGACTCGGCCTGTCCGTCGACCGCAAGAAGCTGGAGCAGTACCGGGTCCCGTGAAGCCGTGGCGGATCCTCGCGAAGCGCGTCCTCCTCGAGCGTCTCCCGTGGCTCACCGTTGGTGAACTGGACGTCGAGCTCCCCGACGGCACGGTGCTCAACGGCTTCAACTGGATCAACACGCGTCCGTTCGCGATCGTCGTGCCGCTCCTCGACGGCGACCGCACGATCCTCGTCCGCTCGTTCAAGCTCGGCGTCGGCGCGATCTCGCTGTCGCTGCCCGCCGGCTACCTGGAGGACGGTGAGGAGCCGCTGGCCGGCGCGAAGCGCGAGCTGCTGGAGGAGACTGGGCACGAGGCGACGGAATGGATCCCCCTCGGACGCTTCGTCGTCGACGGCAACTACGGCTACGGCGCGATGCACGCGTTCATCGCGAAGGGAGCGCGCAAGGTCCGGGAAGCGAACAGCGGCGACCACGAGGAGCAGGAGCTGCTCACGATGCCGTTCAGCGACGCGATCGCGAAGCTGCGCGCAGGTGAGGTGGCGCAGCTGTCGACAGCGGCGGCGCTCGGCCTGACCGCGATCGCGCTCCGCGAGGGTCGCTAGGGGCTCGAACCGCGGATCGTCGCAGCCGCGCGCTCCACGCTCACCCGCCCCGAGCGGACGTCCTCGAGGAGTGCGAGGAGCCCATCCGCCGGCGCCGGCTCGCCCGCCCGGGTGAGGCGCTGGTCCCGTAGCAGCAGGGTGAGATGGACCGCGAAGATCGCGGCCAGGCTGAGCGCCGGAGCGATCCAGGTGAGCGCAATACGGCCGGCATCCTCGCCGCCGACGCCCGCGATCGACGTGATCGCGTTGTACAGGACGAGGACGCCGCTGACGAGCCCGCCGATCAGCGCGAGGCAGACCACGGTGAAGAGGTAGAAGCGGCGCACCGCCGAGTCCGCGGCGGTACGCGCGTCGAACGCGAGCCACGATGGCACGTACGCAATGAGGCCCACGCCCATGAGCGCCGCGGCAAGGGTGAGGTCGTCGGCGAAGTGCTGCGCCGGGACGACCTCACGCTCGACGATGGCGTGCCAGCCCAGACCGAGCCCGCCGACGACGCAGCCGAGCCCGACGAGCGCCGGGAACGCGAGCAGCAGCCGCGTGGTCGTGACAGCCGGATGGCCGTTGCGCCCGCGGTCGCGCAGCAGCAGCGTCGCGTGCACCGTGACCAGGAGGACGCCCGCGGCGATCTCGGACCACGCACCGGTGAACGCCTCGGCCTGGGCCGGATCGCGCGCGAATCGGATGGCGCCGGCGATGCCGTAGGCCGCGCCGACGAGCAGCACGAGCGTCCCGATGCCGTAGCCGGCGAGCGCGTAGCCGAGGCGATCGCGTGTCTTCTCGAACGGCCGCTGCCAGGCGAAGCCGACCGACCAGATCGCGAGCGCGAGGCCCGCCGTCGGATACGCCGACCGGAGCATCTGCTGCAGGAAGGACGTCGGGTCGTAGCCACGAGGGTAGAACTGCGGCGAGGCGTACGGGAATGCGAAGAGGCCACCGGCCGCGCCCGCCGCGCTGCCGAGCGAGAACGCCGCGACCGCCATCGAGATGAGCATCACCGCGACGCCCGCGCGGACGCGATGCTGCGACGAGGCCGGCGGCGTCCGGCGGATCCACCAGGCGGCGACGGCACCGATCACCGCCACGACGGTCATCGCAGCGGCCTGCCCGGTCACATCGGGCTGCGTGTCGGACGTGGCGGTGTTCATCAGGGTGATGCCGGCGATGAGCTCCGCCAGCAGCGCGAAGGCGACCCACAGGTTGAGGAATTGATGACGGACGCCGTTCTCGCGCTCGGCAGGATCCGCGAGCGACCGGAGGATGAGCCAGAGGTGCGCGCCGCCGACGGGGATGGAGAACGCGATGAGCGCGACGCTCAGGGCCACGGCCCGTGACACGTCCGCCGGGATCGGGCGGACGCCGAAGCCGACGAGCTGCAGGCCCTGGCGCAGGAGGAGCATCGCCGCGACCGCGAGCGCGATGACCGATACGGACAGCGCCGCATACAGGTAGAACCGCCGGTACGCCGCGCCGCGCGACGACGCGATCACGCCGAGACTCTAGTCCGCGGTGTCCGTGATCTCGATGACCGCCGGATCCCAGCGATTGTCCCGCCGGTCGATGACGTTGAGCGGATTCGTGTCGACCACCAGGCCGGCGTCCGTCTCGCTGATGTGGAAGAGCTGGAGCGGCTTGGGCGCCGGTCCGTCGAGCACGACAGCGGTGTGCTTGTCGTATTTGGATTGGTGGCATGGGCAGTGGAACAGGTCCTCCGCAGCCGACCACGGCACGGCGCAGCCGAGATGAGTGCACTTCCGGTACACGGCGACGACGCCACCCGGCGGGTGGATGAGGAAGAAGTGACCTTGGCGGAACAGGATCGGCGCGTCGTTCGTCGCCCTGAAGGCGGTGAGCACCTCTGACCTCGGGCCAACGTTCACGGAGACACCGAGCCCCACGATCTTCCGGACCTGCATGAACGGCACGGCGGATGCGAGGACCTCGGCGCCGGCGAGCGACAGCACGCCGAAGAACCCGTAGCGCAGGAGCCGCCGACGGGCGATGCGCGCGTCCGGACGGGTGCGGATCATCGCAGTCCTCCTACACGGCCGTAGTAGGACGGTAGACCAGCCTGGCGGAAAGTCCAGCTCGCGTCTAGGGGTTGAGCCGGGTCTCCTGCCCGCCGTTCGGCGGTACCTCGACGTCGACGACCCACCGGACCGAGTTCGCGCAGGGGCAGGCGCCGCCCACGCGCGCCAGACGCGGCATCGACTTGAGCGCGTTCTCGAGCGGGACGGTGCCGTTCGCGACACCGCGCTGCAGGTCGGCCCAGTGCTTCACATCGACCGACGCCAGGTACGCCTCGGGCAGGTGATCGCGGACGTGCTCGATGTAGCGCTCGACGTCGTCGAACGTCTCCCCGTTCACGCCGATCAGCTGGAACGCGTGCTCGCCGCGGCGGCGGAAGAAGCCGGGGTGCGGGAGCTTCAACAGGTCCTCGTCCCACGAGAGACCGTCGATGGTGCCGCGCTCGGCCTTGACCCGGCCGTAGAGCGCGTCCGCGTCCTCGCGTGAGAGCTGCGGGAACCGCGCGCGGACGTGGCGCTGATTGATGTCGTCCAGCATCCGGTCGACCTCGGCGATGTACTCGTCCTGGGCGACGCGGTTCGTCTTGTCCTTGAGGCCGAGCTTCACCGCGGTCTTCCCGCCGCGCTCGTCGCCGAACATCTCGAGACCCCGGCCGTACCACTTGTTCACAGCCCTCTGCAGGGCAGGGATCGTGATGAGCGCCTCGGGCTTCGCGGCCGCCTCGGCCCAGCGGCGCATCGGGATGACGCCGGCGGCGAGGTGGAACGCCTCTTCCTTGAGCATCGGCGGCATCGAGGCGGCCATCGGCTTGTAGGCGTTCACCTTCTGCATCGTGAGCTGGTACTTCCCCACCCGGTCGATGAACGCGGCGAACACGACGTTGTCGACGAAGCTGTCGTACTCGAGGTTGAACGCCGCAAGCACGTGCGATCCGGTCTTCATCGAGAGGATCTCTTCGACCATGTCCTGCGGTTTCGTGTCGGTGGCCGGCGACCAGTCGGCAGACGTCAGCAGGTGGATCATCTGATAGCCGTGGCGCAGCTCCTCGGCCATGACGCGGAGCACCCAGGCCTGGTCCTGCGGATCACTCGCGCGGGCGAGCGTCGCCTGGTGCTGCTGGATCGAACCGAACTCGGTCGAGGCCTGCGCGCGGATGATCGCGAGGAGATCCTCGGCGGCCTTCGGGTCGAGCTCCTTGGGGACGATCGCCTTCGGCTGACCCGTACGGTCGCCGACCTCGATCTGGTCGGGCATGTTCTGCTGGATACGCGCGCAGAGGCAGAACGCGTCGTCCTTCGGGAAGTACGTGTCCCACTGCTCTGCGAGGCGCGGATAGTCGGGGAAGTTATGGCGCTGCCAGTGCGTGACCGCTTCGTGGTACTGGCGCGGTAGCTGGTGCTGCTGGTCAGCCATCTGGCACCTCCCGGTCCCGCACTAACTAGTTAGTCAGTTTAGTCCCCGGCCGCGTGCCCGGCTGGACGCCCCGCAGCGCCAGGGCCTGGAACGAGGCCGAGACCTCGTCGACGGTCGAGCGCCCCTCCGGCCGGAACCACTTGTAGACCCAGAAGCACATCCCGAGGATCCCGAATGCCGCGACCGCGGGGTCGGCCGTGCGGAACGCGCCGGCGGCCATTCCCTCGCGCAGCACGCGCTCAAGTGCGCCCACGATCTTGCGCTCCTTGCGCGTCACGGCCTTCAGATGGTCGGCGCCGAGGTGGCCCTTCTCCTGGAAATAGACGCTGAAGAAGGCCGGCCGCTCGGCGACCAACCGCACGAACGAGTCGATCATCTCGGCGAGCTTCCGGTCCGGCGCCGTACGTGACCGCTCGATCGCGGAGACGCTCGCGTCCGCGAGGGCGAGGGTCTGGGTCGAGATCTGGAAGAGGAGCTCCTCCTTGTTCTCGACGTAGTAGTAGAAGGCGGCCTTCGTGAGGTCGAGCTGCCCGGTCACGTCCTCCACCGTCGTGCCGGCGAAGCCGCGCTGCTGCATGAGGAGCGCGCCCGCGTCGAGGATCGCCTGACGGCGCAGGCCCGAGCGCGGTGGCGTTCCGGGAACGCGCGGCCGTGCGCGGAGGGTCCGGCCGTCGGGGCGCTTCGGTTTGATCGCTTTCGCGGTGGTGCGCCGCGCTGAGCGCGGCACAGCTACAGCCGCTTCTCGAGCGCCGTCAACGCCGCGGGGACAAAGTGCATCGCCGTGAGGAAGCCGGCGATGTCCGTGTCGGTGGCCGCGACCATCGTGCGAGCGATGTGCGCGCCCTGGTCGCGGAAGTGCGCGAGCAGCGCGTCGATGAGCTTGCGGCCGAGGTCGCGGCCGCGCACGTCGGGGTCGACGCCGAAGAACTCGATCCAGCCGGTCGGCTCCTCGAGGCCGAATTCGCCGCCGCGGACCTCGCCCATCATGAAGCCGGCGACGGAGCCCGCTACCTCGGCGACCTGCGAGGACTCGGCGTCGCGGCGGATGTAGTAGCCGACGCGCTGCTCCCAGACATCAGGCCGGTATTTCTTCGTGATCCGCTCGTCGATGCGGGTGATCCCCTCGATGTCGAGCTCGGTCATCGGACGGATGCGGACGTCGTCGGCCACGGGCGCAGGATAGCCAAGCGGCCGAGCTCGGAACTCGGGATCAAGGGCGTGTCGGCTCTTCGCCGACCGGCTGCCCCGTACGGTGCGCGGACATCCGTCACCTGCATTAGCCGCTCGGCGCAGAGACATCAGATCAGCGCTTTTGCGCCGAGATTCGCTCGCATGGTCGCCTGATGGCAAAGCGAGTCCTTGTCGTCTTGACCGGCTGGTCGCCAACTTGCCGCTGACCGAGCGGACACCTAGAGAGTTCGCGGTGGGAAGGGATGACCATCCAACACGCCCGGCTACGGGCTCTCTCCATCTGTGTCGCAGCGGGGCTCTGCCTGCTCGCCGTCGGCGCGCAGGCGAACGCTGACGACGGCACCTCGACGCCCGCGCGTGCAGTCCCGCTTGCACGCGCGATCCCGCCCACGTTCGCTTCCTACGATGCCCTCATTGCGGCGGCGTCGGCGGTCTCGAACGACCAGGTCACGCTCTATGCCCGGCTTCTGATCGCACGCGGGCAGGACGACGCCGCCAGGGTCGCGCTCGCGACGGTGGCAGACCCGCGGATCCGCGGTGGGCTCGTGCGGACGGAGACCAACGTGAGTGATGAGCCGGCTCTCGCCGCGCTCCGAGCGCAGATCGCCTCGACGTCGGCGACGGAAGCGCAGCTCATCGCGAACGGCGCCGCTCCGGGGCCGCCGGCGTCGACCTGGCGGCTGCCGCTGGCCGGGGAGATCAGCCAGCCATTCGGCCCGACCTGGCTCGGTCTCGAGCCGACGCGTCTCTACAAAGGCGTCCTCTACATGCACTTCCACGAAGGGGTCGACATCATCGCCCTCGCGGGCACGCCGATCGTCGCGCCGGCGCGCGGCCGTGTCGTCTTCGCCGGACGGATGGGCGATGGTGCCGAGGTCGTCGTCCTCGCTCACGACAACGGCCTGGTGTCCCTGTACGCGCACCTCGAAAATGGCCCGCTCGCGCCGACGGTGAAAGCGGGCGACATCGTCCAGGCCGGCGATCGCCTCGGCGCGGTCGGACTCACCGGCCTCACGACGGGCTACCACCTGCACTGGGCCGTCTACAAGAACGGCGAAGCCCTCGACCCGCTCACCACGCTCGGCGGCTAGACCGGCGACGGCGCCTCGCTGATCGCGCGCCGGACGATGCCCGCGAGCGCCGCGATGAACGCGGGATCGCAGTTCAGCATCGGCACCCGGTGATAGCGCAGCCCCACGTCCTCGGCCTCCGCGGCTGCGGCCACGTCGAGGTCGTAGAGGACCTCGAGGTGATCGGCGAGGAATTGGACCGGGGCGACGAGGACATCGCGATGGCCGCTGACTGCGAGCGCCCCGAAAAGCTCCTTCAGGTCCGGACGCAGCCACTCTTCCTGGGTGTGCCCCGCGCTCTGATAGGCCCACCACCAGTCGTCCGCCCGCAGGCCGGCGGCCGCGGCCACGAGCGCGCCCGTCTCCCGGAGCTGATCGATGTAGTGAGGCTCGGCGTCGAAGATCCGCCGCGGAAGGCTGTGCGCGGTGAGCAGCACCGGCGCGCCCGGGAATGACCGTCGCGCCGCGCGGAGCCGCGCGGCGAGGGCGCCGACGAAGGCCGCATCGCGGTGCCACGCTCCGGCGACGACGGTGGGGACGTCCGCCGCGCCCTCGACCGCGTCGACGTAGCCACGCATCAGGAGCGGGGACCACTGTGGCGACAGCACGACGCCGACGATGCGTTCCACCGCTCCCAGCTCGCGCACCCGATCTGCGATGCTCGGCGCCGAGTACCGCATCCCCGCGCGCACCCGATAGCCAGGGCCAAGCTCG
>JALYLX010000057.1 GCA_030773995.1 Chloroflexota bacterium | reverse complement strand
CGACCGTGCCGCCCGAGGCGACGCGATCGGCGAGCGCGTGGAACGCCAGGCTCTCCTCGGCGCGTGCGAGGAGGCCGGCGAGCCGAGCGGCCGGCGCGGCGGCGCGGACGGCGTCAGCCATTGAACTGATTCATTGCCCGCTGCAGGTCCCGGAGCGCGACCTCCGCGGCCTCGGCGGCGCGATCCATGGCCTTCTCGGCAAGAGCCTTTTCAAACTCCTCGAAGGGGGACAGAACGTACTCGGCCAGGTCAGGGACTTCTCGTAGCTCGGCTGGGGCGACGCCCACCCGGATGCGGGGGAAGCCCTCGCCGACGGCGTTGACGATCGAGCGCATCCCGTTGTGCGTGCCCGGTCCGCCGGACTGTCGGACGCGCAGCGTGCCGAGCGGCAGATCCGCCTCGTCGAAGACCACGAGCATGTCGGCCGGGTCGAGGCGGTAGCGGTCGAGGAGCTTCTTCACGGCGCGGCCGCTGTCGTTCATGAACGTCTGCGGGCGGGCGATCGCGATCTTGATTCCACCGACGCTGCCCTCGGCGATGCGCGAGTCGGCGGCCTTGATACCGAACTCCGCGCGGGCACGCTTGCCGAGCCGGTTCGCGACGGCGAAACCGACGTTGTGGCGCGTGTTCGCGTACCCGTCGCCCGGATTTCCGAGCCCGACCACGAGCTTGTCGACCCGCGGGCCGCCCCCGCCGCCGAAGAATCTGCGCACGTTCCTCCTAAACGCCGAAATAGGGCCGCAGGCCGAAATGGCCTGGGTCCTTGTGCTCGCGTCTTCTACTGCAACCAGTCTACGTGCCGTTACCGTTCCTCGCGATGCACTTCCCCGAGTTCTCGATGGAGCGGATGCAGTCGACCTGGGAGCACCGGGTGAAGTACGACCTGTCCGAGTCCGGGCTCGAGGCGCTCACCCTCGCGGACGCGGCACGCGACCTTGGTGCGCTCGCGAAAGAGCGTCTCGGCTATGCGAACGGGATGGGCCGCGACGCGACCCGCGGGCAGGTCGCGGCATTTCACCCCAGTTCGACGCGCGACAACGTCCTCATCACGACCGGCACGAGCGAGGCGAACTTCCTCGCCCTCGCGACGCTCGTCGAGCCCGGCGACGAGGTCGTGATCGTCATGCCGAACTACATGCAGCTCCACGGCATCGCGCGCGGCCTCGGCGCGAAGGTGAAGGAGGTCTGGCTGCGCGAGGAGTGGGGCTGGCGCATCGACCTCGAGGCGCTGCGCGCCGCGGTCACGCCCCGGACGAAGGTCGTGTGCGTCTGCAATCCGAACAACCCGACCGGCCAGATCCTGAGCGGCGCCGAGATGCTCGACATCGCGACGATCGTCGAGGGGCACGGCACGTGGCTGCTCGCCGACGAGGTCTATCGCGGCGCCGAGCGCGTCGCGCCCGAGACCGGGACCTTCTACGGCCACCACGACCGGATCATCGTGACCGGCGGCCTCTCGAAGGCGTACGGGCTGCCCGGCCTGCGTATCGGCTGGATCGTGGCGCCGCCCGAGCGCATCGCCGCCACCTGGGCGATGAAGGACTACACGACCATCGCGCCGGCGACGCTCTCCGAGCTCCTCGCCGAGATCGCGCTCGCGCGCCGCGAGCAGCTCCTGAAGCGCGCGCGCTACCTGCTCACCGAGCGCTGGCCGATCTTGGAGTCGTGGGCCGCCGCGCACGCGCAGGAGCTCCACTGGGTCGCGCCCGCCGCCGGAGGGATCTGCTTCTTCGGCTACAGCTTCCCGATCGACTCGGTCGAATTCGTGGACCGGCTCATCAAGGAATGGAGCACGATGGTCGTGCCGGGCGCCCACTTCAACGCCGAGCGGCACCTGCGCATCGGCTTCGGCATGCCGACCCACACCCTGCGGGGCGGCCTCGAGGCCATCGATCGGGCCCTGGTGGCGCTCGCCGATTAGCTGGGCCCGTCTCTTGCAAGGCTGTTCGGCAAGCTAGCACACGGAGGAACGCCCCATGACTCTGAGTCTCGGCCTGATCCTCGCCCTCATCGCGCTCGTCTGCGGGATCCTGATGCTCGTCTCGGGCCGGTGGTCGAAGATCCCACTGGCCGCGATCGCGGTCATCTGCCTCGCCCTCAACCAGACCGGGTACATCAAGTAGGGAGGCGGCCGCGGAAGCGGCCGTCGGTACACTTCGCCCACTGATGGCCCACCGGCCGGTCCATCTGCTCGAGGCGGGGATCGTCACCGAGCAGCGCTTCATGGGAGTGGCCGAAGCACCGGCCGCCCTGGGGCCCGCATTCGTCAAGCGTCTCCGGCCGGAGAAGCGCGTCCGGGTGCCGTTCTACCCGCGTGACCGCTGGCTCACCGCGGCTCGCGAGGCCTGCATCCTCCTCTCCGACGCCGTCTGCACGTCGCTCACGACCGGCGCCCGGGTCGCGATCCTCGGCGGCGAGTGCACGCTCGTCGCGGGGGCGCTGTCCGGCGCGCTGCAGGTCGAGCCCGAGCTGCGCCTCGTGTACGTCGACGCGCACGGGGACTTCAACACGCTCGCGACGACTCCGTCGCACTTCGTCGGTGGCATGTGCCTCGCCCACGTCTGCGGCAAGCAGATCGCGCCGCTCCTGTGGCCCGGCGTGAAGAAGCTCGCCGAGGAGCGCGCATACCTCGTCGGGGCCCGCGAGCTCGATCCGGGTGAAGTGAGCAACCTGTTGCACTCGAAGGTCCATCGCATCGCGTTCGACCGCGACGAGGTCGACGCGCCGTCGCTCCTCGCAGCCGTCCGGCGGAAGCCGGTCTGGCTGCATGTCGACCTCGACATCGTCGATCCGCGCGAGCTTCCGGCGGTCGCGCTGCCCGTCGACGGCGGACCGACCCTCAAGGCGCTGAGCGAGGTCCTCCGGTCCGTCGCCCAGGTCGCCGACGTGCGCGGTGTCGAGATCTGTGGCTACGACGCACATAAGGATCCCGGGTCGCAGGTCCCCGCGGTCCTCGCGGACGCGTTTGCGGGCGTGTTCAGCTAGGCCGCGCGTTCACCGAAGGCACGCGATGCTGCGTCGCGGCGCGGGCGGATGCTGCACACCCTGACGGCGAACGATCCACCGGCCCAGGCGCGTCGATCGGATTCGACCGAGGCGGCCTGGCGAAGCGCCTGGTGCGCGATCGCGACGCACGCCGCGAGCGCACGGAGCATTGGCGTATCGGGCTCCAGTGACGGAGCGGGCTCCACATGCAGCTGACCGTATCGAGCGACGCCGGCACACGTCAGTTCTCGGGGTGCGCTGGGCCGGTTCTGCGGAGGGTCCGCTCGCGTTGCCGTTGAGTGGCGGAGCTACTCGCCGCCGATGGTGTAGCGGAGCCTGATCTCGGCGAGCCACTCCTCGAGGGCGCGGGTCAGGGCATCCGTCGATTGGGCGAGCTTGGAGACCCGATGGGTGCGCGGCGGCTCCGGCAGCGGACGCGCCACCGAGTGCTCGCCGGGCTGGATCGCGTGCACCGTCATCAGGTCAAGACCTCCGTCGCGATGCCTTGGCGGTAACTATCCGCAGGATTCGGGCCGGAGTCGGTGCGTTCTCAGTGCCGATTCCGTGTCCGAACCGTGCTAGGCGGCGGCATCCAGCGCGACGGCGGGCGCGACCGACGTCGCGACCGGCGCCCTGAGCGGCAGGATCACCCACGCCACTGCGAGGACCACGAAGGATCCGAAGGCCGCGAAGTCGAGCGCTTCCATGTCTTGCGTTCCTCCCTGTTAATCGAGCTGGTACTTAATCGAGCTGGTACGCGATCTCGCCATGCTGTGACGCATCGAGCCCGACGGACTCGTCTTGCTCGCGGACGCGCATCCCGATGGTCGCGTCGATGACTTTGACGATCACCAGGGTCACGACCGCGGCGTAGAGCCACGTCGCGCCGACCGCGATGGCCTGCTTGAGCAGCTGTTCCGGGTTGCCGAAGAGCAGGCCGTTCTGCCCGGCAGCGTTGACCGCCACGGTCGCGAAGATGCCGGTCGCGATCGCGCCCCAGGTGCCCCCGATGCCATGGACCGCCCACACGTCGAGCGCGTCGTCGATTTTCAGCCGCGGCCGGAGCTGCATCGCGAGGTAGCAGAAGACGCCCGCGCCGAGGCCGATGATGATCGAGCCCGATACGTCGACGAAGCCGGACGCCGGAGTGATCGCGACGAGGCCGGCGACCGCGCCCGCCGCCATCCCGAGGACGCTCGGGCGGCCGCGGTGCAGCCAGGAGACCGTGATCCAGGTGAGGCCGGCCATGGCCGTCGCGGTGTTCGTCACGACGAAGGCACTCGTCGCGAGCCCGCCCGAGGCGAGCGCGCTGCCGGCGTTGAAGCCGAACCAGCCGAACCAGAGGAGCGACGCGCCAAGGATCGTCATGGTGGCGTCGTGCGGCTCGCTCGTCTTCAAGCGGCGGCCGATGAGGATCGCCGCGACCAGGGCCGACACGCCACTCGAGATGTGCACGACGGTTCCGCCGGCGAAGTCGAGCGCGCCGAGCGTGTGCAGCCACCCGCCGGTGCCCCAGACCCAGTGCGCGATCGGGTCGTAGACGAGCGTCGCCCAGAGCAGCGAGAAGAGGACGTACGCCTTGAAGCTGACGCGCTCCGCGAACGAGCCGGTGATGAGCGCCGGCGTGATCACGGCGAACATCATCTGGAACGCCATGAACGCCTGGTGCGGGACGGTCGCGGCATAGTCAGGGTTCGGGTCGAAGCCAACGCCCTTCAGCGCGACCCAGCCCAGGCCGCCGATGAGGCCGGCGCCGGTGTCAGGAGAGAAGGCGAGCGAGTAGCCCCAGAGGACCCACTGCACGGAGATCAGGCAGAGGATGAAGAACGAGTGCGTGAGGGTGGAAAGGACGTTCTTCCTGCCGACCAGGCCGCCGTAGAAGAAGCCAAGCGCCGGGGTCATGAGCATGACGAGCGCGGTGGAAATGAGCAGCCAGGCGGTGTCGCCGGTGTCGATCTTCATGGGCGGACGCTATGCGCCTGACCTGCTCGAGACAGTGCCGTGCCGGCAGAGGGTCGGTCGCGGATCGGTGCCCGGCACACGGGCTGGCCGCTACTCCGTCGAAACTGTCTGGTCGACCACCTCGCCGCCCGGACGGATCGCGAGGAACGCGACGGTCGCGTCGTCCGCGAGCGTGCGCACCGTGCGCCCCTGGTCGTCCTGCCCCGATCCGATGAGCGCCCGGCGGTAGCCGGCGAGCAGGTCACGCAGGGCCGGCAGCTCGGTCTCTCGCGGCTCCCCAACGTGGACCTTCGCGCCTTTCGCGAGGCGCGAGCGGATGCCCTCGGGGTCGATGCCGCGCGCCTCATCAACGCGGACGAACACGATGCCCCCGGACATGCCCGAGCAGATCCACCGTCCGGGATCGCCCAGGACCACCGCGGTCCCCGCGGTCATGTACTCGAACGCGAAGCCACCGAGGTCCCCGCCGAGCACGACGTCCGCGCCGGACAGGCGGATGCAGGCGCGCGCGTCGGCGGCGCCCTGCACGAAGAAGCGCCCGCGCTGCGCGCCGTAGGCGAAGCACTTCCCCACTGCGCCATCGACGAAGGTGCCCGCGGCGTTCGGTGCCTTGAGGATCGTGATGGTGCCGCCGAGCGCGGTCTTGGCGGCGCCGTCCTGCGCGCCGCCGCCGAGGTCGAGGTGCACGCCGTCGGCGAGGTACGCGCCGAAGCCGTTCCCGGCGACGGAGCCGGTGCGGATGGGCGTCGGTCGCGGGACCGGTGCGGCGCCGCCGATACGCGCGCGAGCGAGGGAGCCAGAGCCGGCCGTCCCGAAGAAGCGATGCGCGCTCGACAGCGGCTCATCGGCGACCGCGACCATCGCACCGGCTGGGACGAGCACGCCCGCGCTCACCATCTCGCCGGCCGGCTCGAGCAGGGCCGCGAGATCCAGGCGATCGTGCGCGCGCACCTGTTCGAGCAGGTCCGTGCGGCCCACGAGGTCGCGCACGCTCGACAGCCCGAGCGACGCGACGAGCCGCGCGAGCTCGGTCCGCATCGCCCCGAAGAACCGCTCGAGCTGGGCGACCGCGCGGTCGAACTCTTGCGGCTCGAACCGCTTGAGCCCGCGGTCGGATGCCTCCGCGGCGGACTCGATCTGCGTCGCGATGCCGACGTGGCAGGTATCGAGCTGGCAGCCGCGGCAGATGGTGCAGCCGATCGCGACCATCGCGAGCGTCCCGAAGCCCACCCGATCGGCGCCGAGGCACAGCATCTTCACCACGTCGAGCGCGCTCTTCATCCCGCCGTCGCACCAGAGCTCGACGTGGTCGCGCAGGCCGCTGCGGACCAGCGCGCGATGCGCCTCGACGACCCCGATCTCGACCGGAAGGCCGGCGCGCCGGAGCGCGTGCTGGCGGGCGGCGCCGGTGCCGCCGTCGTAGCCGGAGACCGTGACGATGTCGGCACCGGACTTCGCGATCCCCGTCGCGATGATCCCGATATCCGGGACCGCGGGCACCTTCACCGAGACCTTCGCCTCGGGATTGACGGTCTTCAGCTCCCGGACGACCTGGGCGAGGTCCTCGATCGAGTAGATGTCGTGGTTGTTCGACGGCGAGATGAGGTCGACACCGGGCTTCGCGTTGCGCGCGAGCGCGACCTTCACGGACACCTTGCGCGCCGGCAGATGGCCACCCTCGCCGGGCTTCGCTCCCTGGCCGATCTTGATCTCGAGGTAGCGCGACGAGTTCGCAAGGAGCGCCGAGACCCCGAAGCGGCCGGACGCGATCTGCTGCCCGCGCCACTTCGGATACTTCCCGAGCAGGTCCGGCAGCTCGCCGCCCTCGCCGTTGATACAGAGGATGTCGAGACGTTTCGCCGCCTCGGCGTACGCGCGGTACGCGGTCTCTCCTTGTGAGCCGAAGGACATCGATGAGATGTAGAACGGCGCGCTGTGCTCGCCCGCGGTCGTCGATGCTTCGTCGGCCGGTGGACCCGCGGGCCGCACGTCGAGCGCGTGACGCAGCGAAACCGGGTGCTCCGTCTCGATGGCGGCAAGCTTCTCCGCGTACACGGCGTACGCGCTCTCGCCGGAGGCGACGCCGAGCGCGGCCTTCCAGAGGCGCGGGTAGATGCGGAAGGCAGGCTCGAGCCTGGCGGGCGTCCGATCGCGCAGCATCGTCGCGCGCTCGAAGCCGTCGCGGGCGAACGCGTCCCAGCCGGTGCCACCGGCTCGACTCGCCCCGAACGTCCGCACGCCGAGGAACGCGGCGACGTCCGGCGCGAGGCCGACCGCGGAGAATGCCCGGCCGTACCCGCGGACCTCGTGGACGCCGAGGGTCGAGCAGACCTTCTCGATGCCCTTGCGCAGCGCCTCGAGGAGGTTGGGTAGCGCATCGGGATCGCCGGTCGCAAGCGCATGTTCGAAGAGCAGGTAGGGGTTGACCGCGTCCGCGCCGAGCCCGAGCGCGACGACGACGTCGTGGAGGTTACGGAGGCTGCCCGCGGACAGGAGCAGGGCGCACTCGCGTCGCAGCGACCCGTTGAGCGCCGGCTGCCCGATGAGCGCGCGATGCGCTGCGGCGACGACCAGGAGCGGATCGATCCACGCCCGGCCTTCGGCGCGGACGGCGCGGTCGCGCACGTGCACGACGCGCGTGCCGGCGCGCACGGCGCGCGTCGCAGCGGTCGCGAGACGGGTCAGCGCGTCGCGCGGATCCTCTTCCCAGTCGCGATCGGCCTCGAGCACGACGGCCGCGCGGCGGCCCTGCGCGCCGAGCTCCGCGACGAGATCGTCGATGAGCCACGTACCGGCGCGGCGCGCGAGCGGGCGAAGGTCGTCGAGCGCGATCGCGCTCTCGGCCGAATGTCCCCCGAGCAGGAGCGGCACGCGCAGCTCGATCCACGGCCGCGGCCGGCCCGCGCCGTCGATCGAGGGCCGCGGACCGACGACGACGCGGGTCGAGAAGTGCTCGATCTCGCGCTCGCGGTCGATCGCCGGATTGGTGACGACCGCGACCGTCTCCTGGAGGAAGTCCGCGAGGTTCGCGCGCTTCGTCGCGAGCGCAGCGAGCGGGCCGTCGTAGCCGAGCGAGCCGATCAGCTCGTTGCCCGTCTCCTCCATGAACGTCGCCTGCTTCAGGTCTTCGGGCTCGTAGCCGAGCGCTGCGAGCTCCTGCTCGCGCCGGGTCGCGAGGTCCTCGACCTCGTCCGGCATGACGCTGAGCTCCACCCGTCGGGACTGGCGGCCGGAGGGCGGCCTTGTCGCGCCATCCGGAGCCACAGCAGGTCCACCGGTCTCGAGCCGGCGGCGATCGTCGAGCGGGGCGCATCCGCGCTTCGCCCGCGCGGCCACGAAGCGCGCGCGTAGCGCCCGCTCGTCGAGGTACCGCCAGCCTCCCGCGGTGCGCTCGAGGCCGGCGTGCTCGCCCGGCGCGAGCGGGCGCGGATCCGTGCTGTAGCGCTCGAGCGGGATGAAGCCGCGCTCGCTGGTGAACACGTGAGCCTCGTCCGTCTCGACGTGCCAGAGCGGCCGAAGCCCCATCGCGTCGACGCCGACGAGGCAAAGGTCGCCGAGACGCGCCAGGAACGCCGCAGGCCCTTGGGCGAACGGGCCGAACGCGGCGCGCGCGCGGGTGAACGCGTCCTGAGCGTGCGGATCCATGCGCCGGACCTCGTTCACGATGGGTGGGAAGAGCAGCTCGACCGCCTCGACCGGCTCGAGGCCGCGACCGAACACGAGCCCGCGGATCGTCGCGTCCACATCCTGCGAGTCGCTGCCATCGCGCGAAAGCGCGATGCCGAGCGACGCGGCCTCGTCGCGGAGCCGCGTGATCGTGTTGATCTCGCCGTTGTGCGCGAACGCGGCGAACGGCTGGACGCGCTCGAAGCTCGTCGTCGTGTTCGTCGCGTAGCGGTTGTGCCCGAATGCCATCGAGGTGCGGAATCGCGGATCGGCAAGATCGGTGAAGTACGCGGCGAGCTGCTGCGGGTGTCCCCGCAGCTTGTAGACGACCGTGCTGCGCGACAGGCTCACGATCGTTGCGGTCGTCGCGCGCTCCACCTCGACGCCGACGCGATACAGGCGGCGGCCGGCGCGGCCCGCGGGGCCGAGCACCTGGAGCGCGAGCTGCCAGAACCGCGGCTCGCCGGCCTGCGCCCGCGGTCCAAGCGCCGCACGGCGCGTCGTGCCGTGCCGCTCGAGGACGATGCGAATGCGATGTCGCGCGAGGATCCGGCGGACCTCCGCCTCCACGAGCTCGTCGTCGCGCGGCGGCACGAACAGATGCGCGACCGCGAAGCGCCGATCGAATACCTGCGACGGATCGAGCCGTGCGGCCGCGAGCGCGTCGGCCCAGAGCTCGCGCGGGATGTCCGTCAGGATGCCCGAGCCGTCACCCTCGCCGTCGATCGACCCACTGCGGTGGGCGAGGCACTCGAGGCCGCGGATCGTCTCCGCGACCACCTCGCGCGTGGCGTGGCCGTCCTTGCGCGCGATAGCCACGAGCGCGCAGGCGTCTCGTTCGTCCATGGATGAACGCTACGTAGTGGCCAGGTGTCGCGTCAGGTGCGGCTGGGTTGCCATTGGGTGACGCGCGTCGTCACACTTCGCCTGTGCCGTCCGTCCGCGGGATCGAGATCATCTACCGGTACGTCGCCGACATGGCGCGGGCCATCACCTTCTACGAGAGCGCGTTCGGCCTGTCGTTCACCCGGTACGGCGATGACTGGGCAGAGTGCACACTTCCCGACGGCCTGCGCTTCGGTTTTCACCTCGCGCACGACGACGCGCAGCCGCAGGTGCCAGGCTCGGTGATGGTGAACCTCCGCGTCGACGATCTGGCGGCGAGCCACGCCCGGCTCGCGATGCTCGGGGCGCGACCAGGCGATCCCCAGGACGCCCCCGCCGGCCGCTTCATCTCGTTCCTCGATCCCGACGGCTACCGCGTGCAGGTGTTCGAGAAGAAGCAGTAGCGGTGCCGCGCCTCGAGCTTCACCGCGCGATCCTGCTCCTCGCCGCCGGATACAACATCGCGTTCGGCCTCTGGGCGGCGCTCCTGCCACGAGCGTTCTTCCAGCTGTTCGACCTCGCTGCGCCGCGCTACCCGTCGATCTGGGCGACGCTCGGGATGGTCGTCGGCCTCTACGGAGTGCTGTACGCATACGCAGCGTGGCGACCGGCGCTTCGGCGGCCGATCGTCGCGATCGGCCTTGCCGGAAAGATCCTCGGTCCGATCGGGTGGCTGCTCGCGGTGTCGAGCGACGAGCTGCCGGTGCGCACGTTCGGGCTCATCGCGTTCAACGATCTCGTCTGGTGGGTGCCATTCGTGCTCATCCTCTCCGAGGGCACGCCGATCGCGGCTCGGGCCCGCGCGTTGGCGCCGTACGCCTGCGCAGCGGTGAACGCGGCGGCGACGATCGCGCTCGCGACGGCGCTTGCGCCGGGTGCGACGAACGCGCCGATCGAGGCGAACGCCGCGTACGTGCGTGCGCATATCGAGGTGTGGCGGGGGGGCTGGCTGCTCTGGATCGGCGCCGGCATCTCGCTCATCGCGTTCTTCGCGTGGTGGGCCGCCCGGCTCCCGCGCGCATTCGCGACCTGGCTCGCGCTGGCCGTCGCCTGCGTGGGCCTCGGCTGCGACCTCGTGGCCGACTCGGTGCTCCTGTCGTGGTCGCCGGAACGCTTCATTGACGTCGCACCGGCGGCGTTCCGGCTCACCGGCATCGGCGCGAACGGCCTGTACAGCGTCGCCGGGCTGATCCTTACGACGCGCACGCGTGGCCTGCCGAGCTGGCTGTGGCAATGGTCCTGGACGGTGTGGCTGCTGGGGCTGGGCCTGTCCGTCGCGGTCGCGGTCGGCAGTGACACCGCGGCGCGACTCCTGACGGCCGCGCTCTTCGCCCTATTGGTGCCCTGGCTCGTGGTCTTCGGCCGGAGGATCAGCTGAGGCGCGTCCTGGTCCTCGGCGCGGGCGGCTTCTTCGGGTCGCACGCGGTCCGGCTGCTGCGGGCCGACAGCGTCGCCGCGGTGCCCATCTCTCACGTCGACGCCGACGTGGAGGACCGGCGATCGCTCCGCTCGCTCATTCATGCGAACGACGTGATCCTGGACACCGTCGGTCCGTTCCAGGCGCGCTCGCACGCCCTCCTCGATATCGCCCTCGAGCACCGGGCCGACCTCGTCGACCTCTCCGACAGCGCCGCGTACGCGGGATCGGTCGGCGCGCGCCGGGACGAGATCGCGGCCCGGGGGATCGCGGTCCTCACCGGCTGCAGCGCGATCTCCGCGGTCGTCGCGACGTGCGTCCGCGCCAGCGCGGTCGGCGATGTCACGCGCGTCGATGCGTGGCTCGCACCCGCCTCGCGCGAGACCGCGACCGTCGCGACCGCGCGATCGTTCCTTGCATCGGTCCGACCGTCCGCGATGTACGCATGCGAGTTCGCCCCCGCGCGAGGCATGCGCGTCGAGAGCGGGCTCTCCGTGCAGCTTCCGGCGATCTGGCCGACGGTCGCGGACGCAGCGTTCTGGGTCGATCCACACACCCGCGGGGCCGGGCCGCTGCTCTCCCTCGCGGCCCGGTCGGCTCGCGCGCGAAGAGCGATGGCCGCGCTGGTCCCGGTCGGGGTGCGGCTCGCGCGCCTCGCCGGCACCCGTGAGGGCATCTTCGCGGTCCGCGTCAGCGGATCCGCCGGCACGGCGCGCTGGGTCCTGCGCGCGCCGCGGCAGAGCTACCTGCTCGCGCTCGGGCCCGCGACGATCGCGGTCCGCCGACTCGCGTCGGGCGAGCGCGGCCCGCGGGGGCTCGTGCCGGCGGGCGAACACGTGTCAGCGGACGCGCTCTTCGCGTTCCTCGACGCGCACGCGATCGCGGTGACGCGCTCCTAACCGAGCTTGTAGCCGACACCCCTCACGTTCGCGGGGACCGGCGCGCCGGCGGCCTCGAGCTTCGCCCGCAGCCGCGCGAGGTGGGCCTTCAGCCACTCGGGATCGGGATCGCGCTCGTCGGGCCAGCCGGCGCGAAGGAGGGCCTTCCGGTCGACGAGCTCGCCGGGACGCGCGGCGAGCGCGGCGAGCAGCCGGAACTCCGTCGGTGTGAGCGGCAGCTCCTCGACGCCCATCCGCGCGCTGTGGGCTCGCGCATCGATGACCAGCCCGCCGATGTCCATCGCCGTCGCCGGCCCAGCGGTGCGTGGCGCCCGGCGAAGGAGCGCGCGCACGCGGGCGAGGAGCTCCTTGCGGCCGAACGGCTTCTCGAGGTAATCGTCGGCGCCCAGGTCGAGGAGCTTCACGCGCTCGTCCTCGCCCTTTTCGCCGGTGAGCATCAGGATCGGCGTCGACGACAGGGCGCGGATCCGCCGGCAGATCTCATCGCCGCTCAGCTTCGGCAACCGGCGATCGAGGATGACGAGATCGGGCAGCTCCTCGGCGTGACGCCGAAGCGCGGTCTCGCCGTCGTAGGCAGTGAGGAGGTCGTACCCTTCCGCCCCGAGGAGCGAGGCGACCATCCCGACGAGGGCGCGATCGTCGTCGACGATGAGGACGCTGGTCACCGTTCGTCACCGCGGGCGAGCGGCACGCTGAACGCGAAGACGCTGCCGGTGGCGCCGTTGGCGCGGTCCTCGTACCAGAGCGAGCCACCCTGGGCCTCGGCGACGCGGCGGCACGAGAACAGCCCGATGCCCGCGCCCGAGATCTCGTCGGACCCGAGGCGCACGAACGGCTCGAAGATCCGGCGACGATCCGCGTCCGGCACGCCCGGACCTTCGTCGGCGACCCGGACGACCGCGCGATCCTTGTCCTTCAGCACCGACACGGCGATCGCGGTACCGGCCGGGGCGTACTTCGTCGCGTTGTGCACCAGCCCGGCGACGACCTCGGCGGTCCGGCGCTTGTCCCCACGGGCCCAGAGGGGCGCGCCGGCGCGCGGGCCGCGGAGGCTGTGCTTCCGGGCCATCGGGCCCATTTCGCGGACCGCGCTCACGAGGCCCGCGCGCAGATCGAAGCGGGTCCGGCGGACGTTGATCTCCGGGCGGTCGTCCTTCACCGAGGCGAGGATCCGGTCGACGAGCTGATCGAGCCGCTCGACCTGGGCCGACGCTTCCGCGAGCGGCAGGCGGTGGCCGTTCTTGCTCTGCTCGGCAAAGAGATCCAGATAGCCGCGCACGACGGACAACGGCGTGCGCAGGTCGTGGGTCACGACCGCGACGAAGTCTGACCGCGCGCGGTCGAGCTCGCGGAGGCTCTCTACGGTCCGGCGCTCGAGGGCGTAGAGCGAGGCCTTGTCGATCGCGAGCGCGGCCTGGTTCGCGAGCGCGCCGACGAAGGCGGCCTCGGTCTCGGCGAACTCCGCTTGCCCGGGAACGTGAAGCACGACCGCGCCGACCAGCCGGTCGCCGGCGATGAGCGGGAGCGCGAGCCCGTCGGGCGAGACCACCGGGCGGGTCTCGGCGAGCGCGGTGCGGGCCGCAGCGAGCGCGGATCGTGGCAGTGACCCCGAGCTCGCACGCAGCACCGCCTCGCCGCCCTCGTCGCGCAGGAGGATCCCGCCGGACGCGCCCGGATACACCCGCACGAGCCGGTCGACGACGAGCCCGAGCACCTCGTCGAGCTCCAACGTCGAGGTGAGCACGTTCGAGACCTCGAACAGGGCGGAGACCTCGCGGAGCTTGCGCTCCGCGTCGCGCTGCAGCCGGCTCTTCTCGATGATCCCGGCCACCTGATTCGCGATCGTCTGGAGGAAGTCGATCTCGCCACGCTCGAACTCCCGAAGCTCCACCGTCTGCACGTTCATCACACCGATCACCTCGTCGCGGATGACCAGTGGAACGCTCAGCATCGAGGTGAATCGCTCCTGGTCGACGGCACGGACCCACTTGAACCGAGGCTCGTTGCGAACGTCACGCACGGCCAAGGGCACCCGGGCGTTCGCGACCCAGCCGGTGATGCCCTCGCCGAGGCGCAGCGTGGCCTTGCCGATCCAGCGCCGATCGAGGCCGTTGGTCGCGGCGAGACGCAGGAGCGCCTCGCGCTTCTCGATGAGGTACAGCGACGCGACCTCGGCGCGCAACGCGACGGTCGTGCGGTCGATCACGATGCGCAGCATCTCGTCCCAATCGCGCGTGGACGACGCGAGCTGCGCGATCTCTCGGAGGAACGACAGCTCAGAGAGTTTCCGTTGTGTATCGGTGTCGGATGCTGCCGTCATCCATGAATTGTATGGACGTGTGCGAAATACACTCGGCAGATGGGCGTGGTCCTTCGCACCGAGCGTCTGACAAAGCGGTTTGAGCGGCTCACCGCCGTGCAGGACCTCGACCTCGAGGTACACGAAGGTGAGGTCTTCGGATTCCTCGGCCCGAATGGTGCCGGTAAGACGACCACGCTCCGGCTGCTCTGTGCGCTCATCGCACCGACCAGCGGACGGGCGGAGGTCGCCGGCTTTCGCCTCGGTGCCGAAGACGAACAGATCCGCGCCTCGGTGGGGATCCTCACCGAGCAGCCCGGCCTGTACGAGCGTCAATCGGCCGAGGACAACCTCCTGTTCTTCGCCGCGCTCTTCGGTCTTCCTCGGGCGGTCGCGCGGGACCAGACCGAGCGCTACCTGCGGCTCATGGGCCTCTGGGAGCGGCGGAGGGAGGCGGTCGCCACGTTCTCGCGCGGCATGAAACAGAAAATGGCGATCGCGCGGGCCGCGATCCACGAGCCGCGGATCATCTTCCTCGACGAGCCGACGACCGGTCTCGACCCCGACGCGGCGCGGACCGTGCGGGAGTTCATCGCGCAGATCCGCGGCGAGGGCCGCACGGTGTTCCTCTGCACGCACAACCTCGATGAGGCTGACCGGCTCTGCGACCGCATCGCGTTCTTCCGCCGGTCCGTCATTCGGATCGACACGCCCGCACGCTTTCGGGCGGAGCTGTACGGACACGCCACGGAGTTCCGGATCCTTCCGTCACCCCGGCCCGAGGACCTCGCGCGGATCCAGGCGATCGAGGGCGTGACGGACGCGACGTTCGAGAACGGCTCGATCATCGTCTCCAGCGGCGACCCGCTCCTCGTGAACCCTCGCGTCGTGCGCGCGCTCGTCGGCGCGGGCGCCCAGATCGCGTACGTGACCGATCGCAAGGCGTCGCTCGAGGACGTCTATCTCAAGATCGTGGACGGTACGTGAGCACGCTCGCTACGACCGCGGACCGGGGCACGGTCGTGCGCGCGGTGTGCGTGCGCGAGTGGCGCGAGGCCCTGGGCAACCGGCTCCTCGTCGGCATGACGGTCCTTCCGCCGATCATCATCCTCGCGGTAGGCATCGCCGCCGTCGCGACCGCCGCGCTCGTCCCACCGAGTGAAAAGGACGTCGCCGCGCTCTACGCCGCGTCCCCCGCGGTCATCGGATTGGATCCGAAGGAGGCCGTCCAGGGCCTGATCGCGACGTACTTCCTCATCCTGTTCATGCTGATCCCGACGGTCGTGCCGCTCACCATCGCCATCTACTCGGTCATCGGGGAGAAGGCCGCGCGGACGCTCGAACCACTCCTCGCCGCCCCGGTGCGGGTCGGCGAGCTCCTGCTCGCGAAGAGCCTCGCGTCGGCGATCCCGGCGATCGCCGTCACCTGGATCGCGTACGCGATCTACCTGAGCGCGGTGAGCATCCTCGGGAGTCCCGCGGCCGTGCGCGCGGTCACCTCGCCGCGGTGGATCCTCGCGATCATCGTCATGGTGCCGCTGCTCACGTTGCTCTCGGTGAACCTCGGCATCCTGATCTCGACCCGGGTCAATGACGTGCGCGTGGCGCAGCAGATCGGCGGCCTTGTCGTGGTCCCGGTCGTGGGCATCGGGATCCTGCAGGTGACCGGGCGGGTCGTGTTGAACAACGAGTCGTTCCTCGGCACCGCGACCTTCCTGCTCGTGTGCGATGCCCTGGTCTTCGCCCTCGCGCGCGTGGCGTTCCAGCGAGAGAACATCCTCAGCCGCTGGCGCTGATCACGGCGTCGGCGCGGGCGTGGGCGTGCGGCCACGCGGGGTACCGCTCGGCGACGGCCGGGGGCTCGCCGGCACGCCGCTCGGCGCGGGACGCGGTGGGGGCTGGGCCGCGCTGTCCCGGTCGTCGGGGTAGGTACGCGGTCCCGCGATCTCGACGGTGATCGTCTGGGTGTCGCTCACCGTCTTCCCCGCCTCACGCAGCTCGATCGCGATCTTGTACGTGCCGCGCACGGCGGGCGCGTTGAACAGGGAGAAGAACGTGCCCCCGCCCGGGCCGGCGCTCGTCCCGAGCGGCGAGCTCCCTGACGCGACGCTCTTGCTCGTGGCCGGGTCGATGGCCCGCCAGAAGAGCGTGTACGCGTGCGGGCCGGAGCCCGCCGTGGGCAGGTTGGAGTACTGGACGATCAGCAGCGAGGCCTCGCTGCGATGCACGAGCTGCGGCACGCGTGTCACCGAGGTCACGAGGTACGGGACGTGGACGTGGAACGTGAATGACCCGGTCGCGGCGCCCGCCTGGGCGAGGGCGGTGCCGTTCGCGTCGGCGAGCCCGACGGTCAGCGTGTAGTCGCCGACCGCCGCGGGCGCGGTGAACGCCAGACTCAGCGTCGTCGAGGCGGCCGGCGCGAGCGGCGGGAGCGCGATCGGCGCAGGCGAAGACGACACCAGCTTCTTCGTCGCGTCGCGGATCTCCCAGATGAGCCGTACGGCCCCGGCCCCGCTCCAGGCCCTGGCGCCCGAGTTCGTCACCTGGATGGATTGGCTCTGTGCCGACTCGGCGTCGTACGCCGCGACCGCGACGGGCAAGCGGTATCGCGCGTTCGCGGGAGGCTCGAGAACGGCCGAATACACGAGCGCGCCCAGGCCACCGAGGAAGTGGACCGCTTCCTCCTCGTCGGTGTTCGCGGTCATCCCGACGACGACCCGCGGCCCGGCCGGGGTGTAGATGATCCCGGCGTCATGCGTGGCGAATCCGAGATTGCCGGTCTTGTGCGCGACGACGGTCCCGGACGGAAGCTCCGACGGCAGGCGATCGTTGATCTGCTGCCGCTCGAGCCGTGCGAGCATCCGATCGGACGCCGCAGCCGACACCAGCTTGCGCTGCGCGAGAAGCGTGAAGTACTGGCCGATGACGCGGGCGCTCGCGGTGTTGTCGTCGTTATCGTCGTTCGCGACGTGGAAGTCGGACAGGCCGAGCTTCTGCAGCGTCGCGTTGATGTTGTCGGGGCCCGAGCGAATGCCACAGCGCCAGCGCCGTGCCATTGTCGGAGAGCGTGATCATCGCCTCGAGCGCCTCATCGACCGTCATCACGGTGCCGGCGACCTCGTACGAGCCGTCCTCCGTGATGTCCTCGGGCTGGATCTCGATGGTGTCCGTGTACGCGAGTTTGTGAGCGTCGACGAGGCTCTCGACGTGCGCGAGGATGCCGAGCTTGTAGAGCGATGCGGTGATGAAAACGACATCGGCGTCGTGCGTGTACAGAGGCTGGGGCGCGAGCGGGTCGGCGATGTAGACGCCGGTGTCGCCGGGGAACGCCTTCACCAGCCCATCCACCTGGATCACGAGATCGGCCGTCGAGGCCGCGCCGGGGGCGGCCACCACCCCGAACAGCACGCAGAATGCGACCGTTATCGCGAGTCCACGCATCAACAGCCTGTAACGCCGTTCGGGCACGGGTGTTTCACCCGCGCGCTGCTGCCCTGCCCTCGTCGGTGGCGGCAGTGCCCAACCGCACCATTTCCCGGTATCCGGCGGGTGTCTCGTCCTCGAACCCGAGGAGATGGAGCGCCCCGTGCGCGGCGAGGAAGGCGATCTCCCGCCCGAGCCGGTGTTTCCGTCGCTTCGCCTGCCGCGCAGCCTGCGCGACGCTGATGACGATGTCCCCGACCTCGAGCTCGCCATCGGCGTCGCGAGTGAGCCGGCTCACCGCCGCTTCACCTTTCGCACGTGCGACGGGCTGGCCGAACGACAGGACGTCGGTGGTCTTGTCGCTCTTCCGATGGCGCTTGTTCAGCGCACGCATCTCCTCGTCATCGATGAACGCGACGGTGATCCGCGCATCGGGCGGCAACCCGTACGCCTTCACCGCAGCCCGGATCGCGCGACGGATAGGAACGAGGTCGCACGGCGGGTCGCCGCGGAACGAGAGTCTCAGGTGCCGGAGGCGCTGGTCGGCGGCGTCGCCGCCGGAGGCAGGCGCGCGATGCGATCCTCGGGGTACGGGATCCGCTCGTGGTACACGCCCGCGAGGAGCTCGCGGAACGCTCCCTTCACCCGCTGTACATCCCGGAGCGTCAGGTCGCAATCGTCGAGCTGACCATCCGCGACCTTTTCGGAGACGATGCGCTCCACCATGTCCGCGATGCGCTCGGGCGTCTTCTCTTCGAGTGACCGGACCGCTGCCTCGGTGCCGTCGGCGAGCATGACGATGCCGGCCTCCTTGCTCCGTGGCTTCGGTCCGGGATGCCGGAACGCGGCCTCGTCGATCGCCATGCCGCGCTGCTGCGCGAGCGTGTGGAAGTAGCGGATGAGGCTCGTCCCGTGATGACCCGGGATGATCTCCCGGATCTGCGGCGGCAGGCGGTAGCGGTCGGCGAGCGCGAGACCGTCACGCACGTGCGCAGAGACGATGCTCGCGGACACCGCCGGGTCGAGCTCGTCGTGCGGATTGGTCCCCGTCTGGTTCTCGATGAAGGCGAGCGGGTTCCGCATCTTCCCGATGTCGTGGAAGTACGCGCCCACTCTCGCGACCAGTGGATCCGCGCCGATCACCTCGGCGGCGCGCTCGGCAAGGTTCGCGACGAGGAGCGAGTGGTGATACGTGCCCGGCGTCCGCAGCAGCAGCTGGCGCAACAACGGATGGTTCGGGTCGGCGAGCTCGCGCAGCTCGAAGACGGTCGTGATCCGGAAGAGGTGGCCGAGCATGACGATCGCGCCGAACGCGAGCACGCCGGACGCGACGCCGCTGATCAGCGCGGCCGCGGCGAGCTGCAGCGCGCCCAGCGTGTCGGCCGAGCGGCCGACGAGGAGGAACGTCCCGATAACGCCGAGGTCGCCCAGCGTCACGTAGAGCGCTGCGGCCACGAATTCGCGCGCTGTCGTCGCGCGACGCACCGCGGCCATGCCGAGCAGTGCCGGCACGAGTACGTATGCGACGAGCTCGACCTGGCCGGACATGATCCCGACGTGCAGCGCGCCCGCGATCTGCGTCGCGAGCGCGGTGCGCCCGCCGACGAGGATCGTCAGCATCATCGCGACCGCGGCGAACGGCACGAAGTACACCGCGACGGTGTGCCCTGGGATGAGCGCCCGGCCCGCGGCCGTCAGGAGGACCAGCGAGAGCCCCACCAACATGACCTTTCGGTCGTCGGTCCACGCTTCCTCCGCATAGCGTTCGACGAAGAGCGCGAGGACACCCGCGATGATGACCGCCCAGCTGAGCAGCCCGATGGCGCTCTTCCAGTCGATTCCGGGATTCACGAGCCCGAGGCTGCGCAGCTTCTCGAGATCCGCCTCGCTGACCACCTGCCCCTCACGGACCACGACCTCGCCCGCGGTGACCTGCACCTGCACCGGCTCGACGTTGTTGCGCGCGGCCTGCTGCGCGGCGACGGTGGCGTTCTGGTCGAAGCTGAGGTTCGCCTGCAGGCTCTGCTTGAGCAGCTCGATCCCGATGCGCTTTTGCCGGTCGGTCCAGGCCGTCGGAAGCGCCTTCGTCGTGTCGGCACGGGCGGCGTCGAGCTGCTCCGGCCGGATGCCGCCGCCCTGCCCGTAGAGGGTCTTCAGTGCGGGATCGAGCTCCTTGTTCAGCTGGTCGAACTCCGCCGACGTCATGTCGAGCGCGTCCGTCGCGAGCGCGACGGTCAACGTTACCTCGCTCAACTTCGTGAGCGCGGCGATCCGTTGGTCCCGGGGCTGCGTCGCGTCGCCGCGAATGCGGCCTATGCCGGTGAGCGCGGCCTGGAGGTGCGCGCTCCAGGTCACGGTGACGGCCGGATCGATGATGTAGACCCGCTGGACGGCCGCAGCCGCCTTGTCGCGCTCGATCTGCGTCAGCACCTCGGAGGAGAACGCCGTCGAGTGCGGCGCCCGGACCTCCCGATCCGCGACGACGCCGGCCTTGCCGTACGAGACGAACGCCGGCGGAGAGAAGAGGAGGGCGACCGCGCTCAGCAAGCCCGTCGCGATGACGAACGCGGCGATGCGCACTCGTGGGTCCGTCCGCATGAGGGCGCGGACCTCTCTGATGGGTCGGGTGCGAGGCGCGAACCGGATCATTCGGGCGACCTCTCGTGCCGATCGTACGCGCGGACGATCCGCGCCACGAGCTCGTGCCGCACGACGTCACGCTCGTCGAAATCGACGAATGAGATGCCCTCTACGCCCCGCAAGATCTCGCGCGCGACGGTCATCCCGGACTTCTGGCCTTCGACGAGATCGACCTGCGTGATGTCGCCGGTGACGACGGCCTGGGATCCGTAGCCGAGCCGTGTCAGGAACATCTTCATCTGCGGTGGCGTGGTGTTCTGAGCCTCGTCCAGGATGATGAACGCCTCGTTCAGGGTGTTATGTGTCAGCAGGAGGTCCTCTGTGACGTACAACGAGTCCGCAGCTGCGACGCGGATGCATACGGTCTCCTGTTCACCTGCCGCCTCGATCCGCTCGATGAACCGCATCGGACGGCCGCCCCCGGTCACGTTGTACAGCTCGAGCTTCCGAGTCAATCGGAACGGGGCCATGCCCTCGGGAAGGCGGATCTCGAGGACGTATGCATCGGATCGATATCCGACGTCTCGCCCTCTGGCCCGGCCCGGAACGCGACCGGCAGCGAGTCGCTTTCTCCAGTAGGCCACGCCACCCAGCGACCGCACGAGGAACAGGACGTCGTCCTTCAGCTGTGCCGAGGTGGTCGTGTACTGGATCCTGCAGCTGCGTCCGCGCTGCGTCACCGGCCCGCCATCGGTGTCGAGCAGCCCCTGCAGGACTGCAAGCCGCGTCGCTGGCGAATTGAACAGGTACGCGGCCGGCACGAACTTCGTGCTCGAGTGGGACCCGGCGACCCCCAACTCGCGCAGGGCCGCGGTCGCGGGATTGGGGACGATCACTCCGCCACGGCCGCCGCCGCGCCGGCGCAGCACGTAGTCGAATTCGGACTTCCGCGCTACGTCGATCCCGGGAAGCGCGGCCTCGAGAGCGAACGCGAGCTCCGTGTCCGCCGTACTGAACGAAGGAGTGGTCGTGATCGTGATGCACCCATCCCCCAGCAGAAGGCCGAGCGCGTACGGATCCATCGGGACCGCGCGAGCCTCGAACTCGACTGGTCGGGAGACCAGCGGTAGCTCGTAGCGGTGGTCATGCGCGGAGCGCAGTCGGCCGATCATGTCGCGCGTCTGGAGGACGCGCATCGGCTTCCCGCGCGCGCGGTCCTCTCGGGTCGACACGGCCCAGAGGTGCTCGGCACAGCAGAGGGTTGAGGCTCCGTCCTGGGTGGCGACCCGATAGACCGGCTTGCGACCTTGTGGGTACATGCCAAGGACAGCGGTCGGGCTTCCGTCCGAACCGATGACGAAGTCTCCGACCGCGAGACTCCCTATCGCTCGGAAGCCGGAGGGCGTCAAGACGCTGCTGTGCACTGGTTGCGCGCGGCCCCGCATGTACGCGAGCGGCGCCACCTCGATCTCGCCGCGCTCCTGCGCGCGGGCGAAGCGCTCGGCGGGCATGAGCTCGTAGAGCGCGTCGTACAGCGGCCGCAGGTATGGATCGATCTTCTCCTGCAGGTCACCGGGCAGGAAGCCAAGCCGTTCGCCCGCTTCGACCGCGGGCCGCGTGAGGATCAGCCGCGTGACCTTCCGCTCGCGCAACGCGTTCACACCCATCGCAACGGCCAAATAGCTCTTCCCGGTTCCCGCGACGCCTGTCGCGAACACGAGGTCATACGCGCGGATCGCGTCGACATAGCTGCGCTGGTTCTCCGATTGCGGTGCAATGCGCTTCCCGGTCACAGTGGTCGCGAGGTGCTCCCGCAACTGCTGCGGCGTCGCCACCGGCGCTTCCTTCGCATCGCCGATGAGACGCTCGAGCGCGGGCTTGCGAAGGTTGTCGTCCCGGCCGGACAGCGTCCGCATCGCGCCGACGAGGTCTCCGACGCGCGCGACCGACGACGGCTCGCCGCTGATGCGCAGCTCCGCACCGCGCGCGACGATCTTCACGCCGAACTCGCGCTCGATCCGGTCGATGTTCGCCTCGTTCTGGCCGGCCACGAACATCATCTCGTCGGGATCGGGGATCAGGATCGTGATCTGCTGCGCCTGCGCCACTATGCGCCCGCCCGCTCCTTCAACACGCGCTGCGCGACCGCCGACACGACACGTCCCTCGACGCGATCGCCGAGCGCCGCGCGAACGGCGCCGATGACCTTGCCCATGTCCTTCGGTCCGGTCGCGCCGGTTTCCGTGACGGCCGCACGGACGGCGGCCTCGACCGCCGCCTCGTCGAGCTGCGCGGGCAGGTAGCCGGCGATGACCTCGAGCTGG
>JALYLX010000056.1 GCA_030773995.1 Chloroflexota bacterium | reverse complement strand
CCACTTGCCGGGCTGCGTCCGGTAGATGAGGTCCTTCAGGTCCTCGCGGACCATCGGACGGTGCGTCGGGATGACCGTGACCTCGAGCTTGTAGACCTTGAAGAGCTCCTCGGCCTCGGTGGCCGCGGTCCCCGTCATGCCCGCGAGCTTGTCGTACATCCGGAAATAGTTCTGGATCGTGATCGTCGCGTGCGTCCGCGTCTCGCGCTGGACCTTCGCGCCCTCCTTGGCCTCGACCGCCTGGTGCAGCCCGTCGCTCCAGCGCCGGCCCGGCATCTGCCTCCCGGTGAACTCGTCGATGATGACGACCTCGCCCTGCGGGTCGACGATGTACTCCTTGTCGCGGCGGTACAGCGCCCGCGCCTTCACCGCGTTGTCGAGGTAATGCACCGCGGTGGCGTCGCCCTCGTAGAGGTTGGGGACGCCCAGGAGCCGCTCGGCATTCGCGATCCCCTCGGCGGTCAGCGAGACCGCTTTGTGCTTCTCCTCGACGATGTAGTCCGTCTCGGGCTGGAGCCGGGCGGCGACGCGCGCGAAGGACGCGTACATCTCGGAGGAATCCTCCGCCGCCGAGCTGATGATGAGCGGTGTCCGCGCCTCGTCGATGAGGATCGAGTCGGCCTCGTCGACGATCGCGTAGTGCAACTCGCGCTGCACGCGCTGGGCGAGGTCGTCGACCATGTTGTCACGCAGGTAGTCGAAGCCGAACTCGCTGTTCTGCCCGTAGGTGATATCGGCCAGGTACGCGTCGCGCCGCGAGACGTCGCGCCAGTGCTGGTGCCGCCAGTCGAGCTCCTCGAGAGTGATGCTCGGGTCGTAGATCGCGCTCTTGTCGTGCGCGATGTAGCTCACCGTCATGCCGAGGGCGTGGTAGATCGGGGCCATCCAGCCGGCACCGGTCTTCGCGAGGTAGTCGTTCGTCGTGACCAGGTGTGCGCCCTTGCCCTCCAGAGCGTTGAGGTACAGCGCGAGCGACGCGACGAGGGTCTTGCCCTCGCCGGTCTTCATTTCGGCGATGTGGCCGCGATGGAGGGCGATGCCACCGAGGAGCTGGACGTCGAAGTGGGTCTGCTTCAGCGTCCTCGTGCCGGCCTCGCGCACGGCCGCGAAGGCCGCGGGGAGGAGGTCCTCAAGGGTCTTGCCTGCGGCGAGCTGGTCGCGGAGCAGCGCCGTGCGACCGCGCAGCTCGTCGTCGGAGAGCGTCGCCATGTCCGCCTTGAAGGCGTTCACCGCGTCGACGACCTTGCGGAGCCGCCGGACCTCCGCCTCGTTGCTGTCGACGAGGCTGAACAGCTTGGAGAGCGCGCTCAACTCGGGACCGCTAGGTGACCTGCAGCGGCAGCTGCATCCCCGGCGGGTTGAACAGCGCGCCGACCGACTCGCCCTCGTGGATGCGACGGATCGCCTCCGCGAAGAGGGGCGAGACGGAGAGCACGCGGAGCTGCGGGAGATTGCGCGCTGACGGCTTCAGGGGGACGCTGTCGGTCACGATGAGCTCCTTGATGCCGGTGGCGCACAGCTTCTCAGCGGCATCGTCGGAGAACGTCGGGTGGGTGCAGGCGGCGAAGATCTCGCTCACGCCGTGCTGCTGGAGGATCTTCACGGTGTTGATCATGGTCGTGCCTTTGTCGATCTCGTCATCGATGACGATCGCGCGCTTGCGGTCGATGTCGCCGATGACGCCGACGATCTCGCTGTTCCCGCTGTTGTCGCGGTGGGTCTTCTGCATGAAGACGAGCGGGATGCCGAGCGTCTCGGCGATGCGGCGGGCCGCGTTCGCGTAGCCGAGGTCCGGCACGACCATGGCGGTGTCGTCGGGCTTCTGCGCGACGATCGGCCGCAGGTACTCGACGATCTGCCCGCGGGCCGAGAGCTCGTCGCCGGGGATGCTGAAGAACCCCTGGATCTGCATCTGGTGCATGTCCATGGTGAGGAAGCGGTCCGCGCCGGCGACACTGATGAGATCCGCGAGCAGCCGCGCGGTGATCGGCACGCGCGGCTGGTCCTTCTTGTCGCTCCGGCCGTAGGCGAACTGCGGCATGACCGCCGTGATCCGGCCCGCCGACGCGCGCTTGAACGCGTCGATCATGATCAGCAGCTCCATGATCGCGTCGCTCACCGACGGACCGACGAGCGACTGGACAATGAACACGTCGTGCTCGCGGGCGTTCTCATTGATCTTCACGAAGATCTCGTCGTTCTTGAACTTGAAGACCTCGGCCTGGCCAAGGGGGATCTCCAGGTGGCGGCAGATGTCCTCGGCGAACCGGCGATGGGCGTTGCCCGTGTAGACGGAAAGACCCCGGAACACGGCTCCCCTCCTGGCGAGTCTCGAGGAGACCTCAGTGTACCCGCTACCGTTCTGGCCGAATGAGCATCGCGATGGGCCGCCGGATCCGGTGGATCGTCGTCGCCATCCTGGTCGCGGCGTGGTTCGTCGCCCTCGCCGTCGATGTGGGCGGGAATGGCGTGCACCTCCTGCTCGCCGCCGCGGTCGGGGTCCTCCTTTACGAGCTGGTGGCGGTGGACACGCCCGCCTGAGCGCGGCGCCCGTCGAGGAAGGGCCCCGACAGGACGCCGGCGTCCCGGATCATTGCCTCGGTCCGGTCGAGCGGAAGGAGCGCGAAGTGGCTGTCCGACCCGACCGAGAACCGCGCTCCTCTCGCGTGCGCGCGTTCGAGGAACGCACGATGCGGGACGCGATAGGCCTCGTTGATCTCGATGGCGACGCCGTGCTCGATGCAGAGCGCGATGAACCGCTCCTGCCACTCGACGGGATAGGAGCCTTCCGGGTCGCCCAGGGCCGCGAGTGGCGACATGGTCGGGTGGCCGACGATGTCGATGCCGGTCTCGAGGATGCCCTCGCGGACGAGCGCGAGATGCGCTTCGAGCACCCGCCGCTGCAGCGCGGGATCTGCGAAGCGTGCGATCTCCGAATACTGCGGGCCGGTGCGGCCCTTCAGGAACGCGCCGGCCTGGTCATAGCCGAGACGGGTGCCATCGAGCGTCAGCTCGTGCACCGATCCGATGACGTAGTCGAGGGCATCGCGCGTCGACCGCGGGAGCAGGGGCGCGACGCCGAGGTCGTACTCGATCCCCACGCGCAGGCCGAGCCGGGCGGCGTCGTCGAGGTACCGAAGGACGTCGCCGTCGTTCTGCATGCCGGTCGGCCAGGGGTAGTGATCCGAGATCCCATGTGACCTGATGACGACGCTCTTCGCGCGTTCCTCGAGCGACACGGTGCCGTCGGATCGTTTGGAGTGAATGTGGTGGTCGAAGAGTCTCATTCAGGCGAGCAGCCGAAGGCGGCGAAGCGCTCAGGGGTCAAGGGGATGCCCCGACCACGCGGCGTCGACCATCGTCCACAGCACACCCGAGACAAGCGTCTGGCCACCGAGCAGCAGCGGCAAACCTGCGTCGCGCGCCGCGGTCGTGAACTCGCGAACGCCGGCGTGCTCGATCGCGTCGGGCTGGAAGAGATCGGACGAGAACCGGTCCGCCGCGCTCGGCCGCCACCCGAGATGCGCGAACAACACGCGTGAGTCGAACAGCATGCCGTCGCCGAGCTCCTTCATGTGGCCGAAGAACTTGCGCGCGCCGACGAGCTGGTAGAGGAACCCCAGCGCGGTCCGCGCGGCGCCCGATGAATCGCGCCCAGCGGCCTGCATCCCGCGCTCCTCCGCGAGCATCCGCACGCGCGATGCGGTCTGCGATTCGAGGTACGACCACACCGGCGCGCCGACCCGTCCGGCAACGAGGAGCTCGCGCTCCGGTGTCGTCACGAGCGTCATGAGGGCATCGACACGCGGTCCGAGCTCGGGCTCGAACGCGCCGACAGCCTGCAGCTCCGGCGGGCAGTCCGGATGGCGAAGGAGGACCGTCGCATCCGGTGGTGTGTCCACGTCGAGGAGCGTCGCCGCTGACCGAGGCAGCTGCCGTGAAGGGAGTCCGGCCTGCTGATGCAAGAGCCGCGCCAGGGGGTTGTCGGTCGCGGGCAGGGCGATCGCGTCGAGCGCGCTGGTTGGTGTGAAGGCGACGAGATCCGCCGAGTAGTAGTTGTTCGATAGCACCAGCGCGGGCGCGCGCTCGAGCTCGTCGCGGAGCACGGTGAGGTCGCCGGCGGTGAGCAGCGCGCCCGCGCCCGCGCCCATGGCGCACACGTGGTCGATGTGGCGCTCCTTCACGATCCGCCTGAGCTCGGTCCCGAAATGGAAGGGCACCGTGCGTGGCGCGATCGCCTCGGCGCCCGCTTCGCCGAATGCGCGCATACCGGCCGGGTCAGCGGTGACCGCGAGAAGTGGCGCGAAGCCCGCGGCCGCCGCGCGGCGAAGCGTGCCGCTGCCGATGGCGATGCGGATGCGATCGAGCTGCGTCTCGACGGCGCTTGCGCCACCGGGACCGAAGAACAGGACGAACGCGGTGGCGGTCACCGCACCGACGATAGGCGCCGAGGCCAGAGCCCCTCGAGGCGTAAGAGCAGCGCGACAAGGAACAGCGACAGCGCGAGCCCGATGGCCACCCGCGCGCCGCCGTTCGGCAGCGCCCGCAGCACCGCGAGCCACTGCGGATCGCTCCAGTCGAACAGCTTCTCCGGGTAGAAGTTCACGTTCACCGGTGTGGTGTCCCACTTCTGGTCGTACACGAGCGCTGCGGCGTTGAACAGCAGCAGCGACCACCCCGCGCCGATCCAGAACAGCCGTCGCCAGACCGGGTGGTCCAACAGGCCGCGGCCGATGCCCCACGCGAGCGCCGCGAAGAGGACTGGGGCGAGATCGTCAAGGAACCGTGCGCCGAACACCCGTCCACCCCACCACTCCGTGTACGTCGCGTAGAGGAGGAGCGTCGCGAGCGCCACCAACCCGAGCGCGCGCAGCCGAGCGGCGACCCCGCCGCGTGCGCGCCACGCGACGACGAGCGCGGCGACTGCGAACGCAAGGTATGGCGCGTACACGAACAGCCCCCGACTCGGCGAGAGCAGCAGGCCGTACAGGCCCGCGAGGATGGGCGTGTCGAAGGGCTTGCTGCCGTAGCCCTGCTCGAAGGCATCGCCGAACGCGAACGAGTTGTACACGAGCAGCGGGATGATCCCGATGCCGAACCCTGCGACGGATCGGAGGAATGTGCGTCGTGAGACGATTCCCGCAAGGACGAGCGCGGTCGTCTGCCGAGCCACGGTGCCGAGCCCCAGGGCGAGCCCGGCGAGGAACGCGCGGCGCGGGCTTGCCGGCCGCTCGTCCAGGACGAGCCAGAGCGCGACGGCGATGGCGAGATGGGCGCCGGCGTGTTGCCAGAGCGCCTGCGAGGCGACGGTGCGCACGCTCGTCGCGAGGAAGTACAGCAGGACGAGCCCGACGGACCAGCGCGCCGAGACGAATCGGCGGAACACGGACCAGAGGACGAGCGCGACGATCGCCTCGATGAGCGACGCGACGAGATGCCCGAGCAGGAGCAGCGTGGTCGCGTCGGCCGGCGAGACGCCGGCAAGGACCGCCGGCACGAGCACCGGCAGCGCGAGGATCGCCACACCGGGCGGGAAGATCGAGCACACATGCTGATCAGGCAGCGGCGGAGGCGGCCCGCCGGCGCTCCGCGGCGACGTCGTGAAAACCTGAACGCTCGGGTCGATTTTGGCGCAGCCGCGGAAGAAGTACGCGTTCCGGTCGATCCGGTCCGGCCGCTCGTCCCCGGCCGACGTCGTGGCGAACTCGTCGTAGTCGACGTTGCCGGTGCGCACGAGGGTCCACGCGAACAGCGTGTTCGGCAGCACATCCGGCGACCAGATCAGGTTGAGGTTCGCGAACGAGAGCAGCACGAGCAACGCGCCGCGCACCACCCACGTCATTCCTCTAGCGCCACCACGTATCCCCGCACACCGCGCGCGCCGCAGGCTCGCGCCGCGGCAGCCGCGTCGAGCAGCGTCGCGCCCGTTGTCGCAACGTCGTCGATGAGGCCGACGTGCAGCCCACGCAGCGAGCCCGCGATCCCGGCGAACGCGCCGCGCACGTTCGCCCGCCGTTCCAGCTGGCCGAGGGTCGCCTGCGCCGGGCCTGATCGCAGACGGTGGACCGCGGCGCGGAGCGGTACGCCGGCCATCGAGGCCACGATGGCCGCCAGCGCTCGAGCCTGGTCGTAGCCGCGTTCGCGCTCGCGACGGGGATGCAGCCGGACCGGCACGAGCACATCCAGCCGGACGCCGATGGCCAGATCCGTGGCGATGCGTTGCGCAACGAGCGCGCCGAGTTCCGTTGCGAGGCCGGGCTCGTTGCCGTACTTCAGCCGGTGGATCGCCTCGCGGAGCGGACCCTCGTGCGCGCCGGTCGCGGTCAGGACCAGTGCGCCGAGGCGGCGAACGATCGCGTCAGAACCGTCACGGCACGCGACGCAGTACCAGCTGCCCGCCGCGCCGCAGCCGGCGCAGCGTGGCGGCACGAGGACGTCGCGTAACCCGATGAGCGCGCTAGCGGACATCTTCGAAGACGAGGTCGTCGCCGGCTTGCGTGCCGCTCTCGGCGATCGTGCCGGCACGCAGCTCGATCACCTCCGCCGCGC
>JALYLX010000055.1 GCA_030773995.1 Chloroflexota bacterium | reverse complement strand
GCCGTGTCGCGCGAGGCGTTCGAGGCCTTCGCCACGCGCGTCGAGCGCACGGTCGCGATGACCCACCGCAAAGCGCCGCTGCGCGCCGGCGCATCGCGCGAGGAGATCCGGAGCGCGCTCGACCTTGCGCCGAAGCGCTACGCCGCGCTGGTCGCGCGGCTTGTCGCCGATGGACGCGTCGCCGAACGCGGGAGCGCGCTCGCGATGCCCTCGCATCGGCCGTCGCTGACGGGCGTGCAGGAGGCGGCGTGGACGAAAGCGCGTGCGGCGCTCGCGCGCGAGCCGCTCCAGCCGCCGAGCGCCGCGACCCTGCAGCAGGAGTTCGGGATCGACCGCGACGTGCTCATGGCCGTCGCGGACCGCGGCGATGTCGTGCGCGTGGGCACCGACGGTGTGTTCCTCCCGGATGCGGTGCAGCGATTCGGAGACGCGATCATCGAGGCGCTGCGCGACGGTCCGATCACGGTCGCCAAGGCCCGCGACCTTACGGGATCGAGCCGGAAGCACGTCCTTCCATTGCTACAATTCCTCGACGATCACGGCCTCACGCGACGCGTGGGCGACGATCGCGTCCCCATCCACGACCCGGCGACAAGCCACGAGCAGCTTCACCGCGCGATCCACGGCGATCGAGCGCACAAAAGGGGAGAGTGAATGAAATTCCGCGCCGTTCGCCCGGCTGACCTGTCCCAGGCCGACGTCACGATCGTGCCGCTATTCGACGACAAGCAGGCCCCGAAGTCTCTCGCGCGAGGCAAGCGCGCCATCGTCGAACGTCTCGCCGGCGAGCGGGGAGCGTCGACCCTCTACAACGTCTTCACCCACGTCGGTGGCGACAAGGAAGGGCGGGTGGTCGTCATCGGCGCGGGAAAACGCGCCGAGTACGACGCCGAGCGCGCGCGCAACATCGCGAGTGCCGGGATCAAGTCGCTGTGGAAGACGGACGCCAAGACCGTCGCGATCCACGTCGACGCGACGACGATCGGCGAGCAGCGCGCGGCCCAGGCGGCCGTCGAGGGGGCGCACTTCGCGATGTGGCGGCCTGAGGCCCACCGCAGCAAGCCCGAGGACCGCCGGCTGCCGCCCCTGACGATGGTCACGATCGCCGTCGAGGGCAACGTCCGCGACGCGCTCCGTCGCGGCGACGCCGTCGGCCAGGCGGTGAACACGGCGCGCCGGATGGCGAACGAGCCCGCCAACAAGATGACCCCGACGATCGTCGCGGAGGAAGCCCGCGCCCTCGCGAAGGCATCAGGCATCGACATCGAGGTGCTCGACCGCAAGAAGTGCGAGAGCCTTGGGATGTTCAGCTACCTCTCCGTCGCCCAGGGTAGCCACCAGCCTCCGCAGTTCGTCGTGCTCCGCTACCGCGGTCGCGGCGGGAAGGGCTACGACCTTGGCATGGTGGGGAAGGGGATCACGTTCGACTCCGGCGGCATCTCGATCAAGCCCGCCGAGGGAATGCATCACATGAAAGCCGACATGACCGGCGCGGCGTCGGTCATCGCGGCGATGAGCGCGATCGGCGCGCTCAAGCCGAAGGTGAATGTCATTGCGGTCGCCCCGTGCACGGAGAACCTGCCCGGCGGCGGCGCGACGAAGCCTGGCGACGTGTTCACCAGCATGAGCGGCAAGACCGTCGAGGTGATCAACACCGACGCTGAGGGCCGGCTCGTCCTCGTCGACGGGATCACCTACGTGCAGCGCGAGGGCGCGACCCGGGTCGTGGACGTCGCGACGCTCACCGGTGCCATCGCCGTCGCGCTCGGCAACCACTTCAGCGGCCTCTTCGGGAAGCCCGAGTCGTTCGTCGAAGAGGTGCGCCGGGTCGGCGGCGAGGCCGGCGACCGCCTCTGGCCGATGCCACTCACCGATGAGTACCGCAACGAGATCAAGAGCGACATCGCCGACATCACGAACAGCGCCGGCCGCGAAGGCGGCGCGATCAAGGCCGCTGCGTTCCTCGATGCCGCCGTCGAGTCCGGGACCGAGTGGGCGCACCTCGACATCGCGGGGACGTTCTGGAGCGACCGGGACAGGTCGCACGCGCCGAAGGGCCCCCAGGGGCCGTCGGTCCGTACGCTCGTCGCGCTCGCGGAGCGCTACGCCCACACCTAGGATAGAACGGATGAGCGAATCCGTTCTCGTTGTCGGAGCAGGGCTCGCGGGGTCGGAGGCGGCGTGGCAGCTCGCCGTCCGCGGCATCGCGGTAGAGCTCCTTGAGATGCGGCCGGAGAAGATGACGCCGGCCCACCGAACGGCCAAGCCCGCGGAGCTCGTGTGCACCAACTCCTTCAAGTCGGATGTGCCGGAGGTCGCCGCCGGCCTCCTCAAGGAGGAGCTCCGGCAGCTGGGGTCGCTCGTCCTCCGCGCCGCGGATGGCGCGCGCGTGCCGTCGGGGCAGGACCTCAGCGTCGATCGCGACGCCTTCGCCGCGACGGTCGAGGCCGGGCTCGCCGAGGCCGGGGTCCGACGGATCGCCGGCGAGCTCACGGCCATCGACCCGGAGCGGACGACCATCCTCGCGACCGGGCCGCTCACCTCGCCGGATCTCGCCGCAGGCCTCGAGCGCCTCACTGGGCAGGAGCACCTCCACTTCTTTGACGCGGCCGCGCCCATCTTGGTGGGGGAGTCGATCGATCAGCGTGTTCTCTTCCGCGCGTCGCGGTACGGGAAGGGCGGTGACGCGTACCTGAACATTCCGCTCGACCGCGCGCAGTACGAGTCCTTCGTCACCGGGCTCGTCGGCGCCGAGCAGGTTGACCTCCACGACTTCGAGAAGACGATGTGGTTCGAGGCCTGCCTGCCGGTCGAGGAGCTCGCCCGGCGTGGTCCGGAGACGCTCCGGTTCGGCCCGCTCAAGCCGCTCGGGCTCACCGACCCGCGCACCGGGAAGCGGCCCTATGCGGTCGTGCAGCTGCGGCCGGACGATGCGGCGAGCGACCTGTACAACCTCGTGGGCTTCCAGACGAACCTCCGCTGGCCGGAGCAGCGCCGGCTGTTTCGCTCCTTGCCGGGCCTTGCGAACGTCGAGTTCGCGCGGCTTGGGGTCATGCACCGGAACACCTATGTGAACTCACCGACCCTTCTCGCACCGAGCCACCGCCTGCGATCGGCGGAGCGGACGTACCTCGCGGGCCAACTCATCGGGGTCGAGGGCTACCTGGAGTCCGCGATGAGCGGCCTGGTCGCGGCCCTCAACGTGGCGGCGACCGTCGCGCGCGCTGACGACGTCGTCTTCCCTGACGACACCGCGATCGGGTCGCTCGTCCGGTACGTCACGACCCCGCAGCGGGAGTTCGCGCCGATGAACGCCACCTGGGGCCTCTTCCCCCGGCTCGACGACGACCTCCAGCACGCCGACAAACGCGCGCGCGCCCGAAGCCAGCTGGCCCGAGCCCGCGCCTCCTTCGCCCGCTTCCTCGCCTCGCGACCGGATTTGGTTGCGCACGGTACGGCGGCCGTGGAGACGCTCGCCGCCGTCCCGTGACCGAGCAGCTCAGCATCGGGCTGGGCGAGGAGCGGCCCGACATCCTCCGCCTGCTCACGCTCGAGCAGCGCGTGGCGGTCGAGCACGGCGAGGGCCCGCTGCTCATCGTTGCCGGGGCGGGCACCGGCAAGACCCACGTCCTCACCGCCCGGATCGTCCAGCTCATCGCGTCGGGCCGGGCCAAGCCGCACGAGATCCTTGCGCTGACCTTCACCGAGAAGGCCGCCGCGACGATGCAGGAGCGAGTCGACCTGTACACCCCGCTCGGGCTCAACGACGCCGCGATCCGGACGTTCCACTCGTTCGGCGACGAGGTCTTTCGCGAGTTCGCGCTCGAGCTCGGCCGGGCGGGGGAGCTGCGGGTGCTCTCGCCCGCCGAGCAGGTCATCTTCGTGCGCGAGCACCTCTTCTCCGACCTCCCGCTGAAGCGGTACCGGCCGGCCGGCGATCCCTTGCGTCATGTGCGCGCGCTCCTCGATCTTTTCGGCCGGGCACGTGACGACGACATCTCGCCCGAGGAGTACGTCGCGTTCGCCAAGAAGATGGCGGACGAGGCGGCCGACGATGCATCGCGCGACGAGGCTGAGGCCCAGGCGGAGCTCGCCGCGACCTACGCCGCGTACACCGGGTTGAAGGAGCGCGAGGGCGTCATCGACTTCGGGGACCAGATCGCGCTCTCCCTCCGCGTCCTTCGGGACCACCCCGGCGCGGCGCGCCGCCTCGCCGAGCGCTATCGATACGTGCTGGTCGACGAGTTCCAGGACACGAACGACGCGCAGTTCAAGCTGATCGAGCGGCTCGTCGCGCCCCACCGGAACCTCACGGTCGTCGGGGACGACGACCAGTCGATCTTTGCCTGGCGCGGCGCGACGCTCTCGAACTTCGATGCCTTCCGCGTGGCGTATCCGAACGCGAAGGTCGTCACGCTCGTCGAGAACCGCCGCTCCGGGCAGGGGCTCCTCGATGCGGCGTACGCGCTCATCAAGAACAATCCGGACCGGCTGGAGGAGCGCCTCGGCATCGACAAGAAGCTGGTCGGTCGCCCGGCGACGGACGCTGTCGAGGTCGATCACCTGCAGTTCGCGAGCGGTGCCGAGGAGGCCGAGGCCGTCGCGGACCGGATCGCCGAGACTGCGATCAGGACCCAGCGAAAGCTCGGCGACTTCGCGGTGCTCGTCCGCAACAACTCGGATGCGATCCGGGTCCTCAACTCGCTTGCCCGCCGCGGATTGCCGGCGCACTTCTCGGGCGGGGGACAGCTGTACGACCGCGAGGAGATCCGGCTCCTGGTCTCGTTCCTCACCGCGGTGGCCTCGCCCTCGGACTCGCCGCATGTTTACTTCCTCGCCACCTCGTCGCTCTATGCGTTCCCGCCGGCCGAGCTCGCGAAGCTGGCCGAGGCCCAGACGCGGCGGCAGCGCCCACTGCGCGACCTGTTCGAGGAGGTCGCCCGCGAGGAGGCGACCGGCTTCAGCGCCGATGCGGTCACGGCGGCGAAGAGGCTCGTCACCGACCTCGAGCTCTACTCCGCGCGGGCCCCGGAGCTCACGACCGCGGAGCTGCTGTTCGACTTCCTCGACCGCTCGAAGCTGCTGGACCGCTACCGCGATCCCGATTCGGCCCTGGCCGAGGAGCAGGGCCGGAACGTCGCGAAGTTCCTCCGGCTCGTGCAGAGCGCCGGCAAGGCGCTGCCGTCCGATCGGGCTTCGTTCGTCGTGCCGCACCTGCAGCTGCTGCGCGAGGCCGGGGATGACCCCGCGGCCGCGGACTTCGAGCAGTCCGAGACCGCGGTGAACGTGCTCTCGATCCACAAGGCGAAGGGCCTCGAATTCGGGATCGTCTACCTCGTCGTCGCTACCGAGGAGCGTCTTCCCGGGAGCCTCCGGCTCCCGGACCTGCGGATGCCGGAAGGCCTCGCCCGGACCCCGCAGAGCGACCGTGACCGGCACGTCGCCGAGGAGCGTCGCCTCGCCTACGTCGCGATGACCCGGGCGAAGGACGCCTTCTTCTTCACCAGCGCGACCGACTATGGCGGCACGCGCGGGCACCGACCGAGCCGA
>JALYLX010000054.1 GCA_030773995.1 Chloroflexota bacterium | reverse complement strand
GGCGCGGGGACGGCGGCGTCGCGAAGCAAGAGGGCGCTGCCGCTGGCTAGATGGGCTCGAGAACGATGTAGCGGGAGAACGCGTCGGCGAGCACGCCGAGCACGAGGCCCACCAGGACCGCAGGAATGATCACCAATAGATCGACGCTCGATCACGCCCGCTGGCAGATCCCGTTGCCGGGGCGGGAGAAGCGCGCGCCGAATTTCGCTCGAGGCCGAGCGCCGCAAAACAGATACGCCAACGTCCCGGTCGCGTCCTGGGTCAGTTGTGTCGATGCGATCACGGCCGTCGCCGCCGGTCGCTCGTTGCTCGATCCCGATGTGACGGGCAAGGTGCTTGAGCGGCTGCGCGAGAGTCGGGCCGAAGATCCCGCACTCGCGTCGCTCACGGAGCAGGAGCGCAAGGTGCTTTCGGGCCTGGCCGAGGGAAAGACGAACCGCGAGATCGGGGATGCACTCTTCCTGTCGGAGAAGACGGCGAAGAACTACGTCAGCCGGATCCTCGACAAGCTCGGCCTCTCGCGCCGCGCAGAGGCAGCGGCGTACACGGCCAAGCACAAGCCGCGGCTCTAGAACGGATCACTTCGTTCTGAGCGCGTGCGCCACGTCCGCAGCGGCGCAGTCGGGTCAGCGCTTCAGGTCGATCCGCAGCGAGCCGTCGCCTCCAACGCGAGCGTCGCGAGGCTTAGACGACGAGCACCGAACGCGTCTCCGCCTTGAGCACGATGTCGTCGACCATGCCGCAGTCCAGGCCGATCCCAAGTGCGAGATCGGGACGCCCGGTTCGCACGTGCACCTTGAGTACGTCCCCGTCGCCGACCACGAGCAGCTCGTGCGCCCACGGAAGGCTCTTGCGCAGCTGTTGGCGAAGCGCGCAGTCGGTCGCAGCTGCGTGCGTAACCACGAACTCGAGCAGATAGCTCCTCATGCGGTCGCGATGTTGTCGCCGTGCGATCGAGGTCGCAAGTGCCATTGGACCTGTCTTGCAAAGTCACCCGGCCCATGCCTAGCGCGGCATCGATCGCAACCCCGGAGCCGCGTTCTTCGGGGCCGAGCTTGGGCCCCCGGAAAAGGGGCCCCCCAGGCCCGTCGTATAGGCCGAATGGCCCTTCTTCGCGCCCGGCCCCCCCGCCATCTTGGAGCCAACCCGGCTGATTGGTCAGACCGCGGCACGAGGAGAGGACGAATGGCGGGCCCGGTCTCCCGCAGGCAGCTCCTGGTTGGTCTCGGCGGTCTGGGCGCCAGCGCCGCTGTGGCGGTCGCGGCCGGGATGTCCCCGATCACGTTCGAGGCGGCGGCCGAGTCGGAACACGCACCCGACGCCAAGCCTCGTCAGTGGGCGATGGTCATCGACCTTCGGAATTGCGACGGCTGCAAGAAGTGCACGGAGGCCTGCCAGGAGACGCACCACCTCCCGCAGAACTTCGAGTGGATCAAGGTCTTCCAGGTCAAGGACAAGCACGGCGGCGAGTACTTCATGCCGCGTCCCTGCTTCCAGTGCGAGAACGCCCCGTGCCTCCGCGTGTGCCCGGTCGCCGCGACGTACCGCGTGGCCGACGGCGTCGTCCTAGTCGATCAGGACCGCTGCATCGGCTGCCGCATGTGCATGGCCGCGTGCCCGTACGGCGCCCGCTACTTCAACTACGTCGACCCGCCGAAGTACGACAACCCCTTCGGACACGCGACCCCGGAGTTCCCGGTGCCGCAGCAGAAGGGCACCGTCGGCAAGTGCATGTTCTGCGTCCACCGCACCGCGGAGGGGCAGCTCCCGGCGTGCGTTGAGGGCTGCCCCATGAAGGCGATCTACATCGGCGACCTCGTCGAGGACGTCGCCACGAACGGTGACCGCACCGTACGCCTCTCGACGTTCCTCAAGGAGAACGACGCGTTCCGCTACAAGGAAGAGCTCGGCACCGGCCCGCGCGTCTACTACATCGCCGGCCATGGCCAGCTCTTGGACTTTTAGATGGACCGCCAGACGCACGACCGCTACATCGAGCGCGCGACGTGGCCCATCGGCCGCGGCGATCGCAACTTCTGGATCGCGGTCTTCGTCCTGTCCGCGCTCGTCGCAGCCGGCATCTACGCCTGGATCTACCAGATCCAGCGCGGCCTCTGGGTCACCGGCCTCAACCAGCAGGTCTCCTGGGGCTTCTACATCATCAATTGCGTCTTCTTCATCGGCATGAGCTACGGCGGCGCGATGACGAGCGCGATCCTCCGTCTCACGAACGCGAAGTGGCGCGCACCGCTCACGCGACTGGCGGAAACGACGGCGGTCGCGGCGCTCCTCGTCGGTGCGGTGTACCCGATCATCGACATGGGCCGTCCAGACCGCTTCCTGTACATCCTCCGGTACGGCCAGGTCGGATCACCGGTCGTGTGGGACGTCGTCGCGATCAGCACCTACCTGATCGCAAGCCTCGTCTTCCTCTACCTGCCGCTCATCCCGGATCTTGCGACCACGCGCGACTCGCTCCGCATGAGCAGGCTGCAGCGCATCTACCGCGTCCTCGCGCTCGGGTGGAAGGGCACGCCGGGCCAGAGGGCCTCGCTCCACCGGGGCATCGGGATCATGGTCGTGCTGATCATCCCGCTCGCCGTTTCGGTCCACTCGGTCCTCGCGTGGCTCTTCGCGGTGACGGCGCGCGGCGGGTGGCACAGCACGATCTTCGCTCCGCTGTTCGTCCTGGCCGCGATGCTCTCGGGCGTCGCGGCGGTCATCCTCGTCGTGGCCGCGTTCCGCAAGGTCTACGGCCTCCAGGAGTTCATCACCGCGAGGCACTTCCGGTACCTCTCGTACCTGATGATCGCCCTGGGCGTCGGCTACCTGTACTTCATGGTCAGCGAGTACCTCACGGAGGGATACCTCGCCGAGGAGAGCGTCACGCCGGTGCTCGAGGCGATCTTCGTCGGCAGCTACGCGCCGGCCTTCTGGTCCTTCACCATCCTCGGCCTCATCGTCCCGCTCGCACTCGCCGCGTTCCCCGGTCGGTTCACGATCGCGCGCGCGGTCGGCGCCTCGACCCTCGTCATCGCCGGGATGTGGCTGAAGCGGTTCCTCATCGTGGTGCCCGGCATGGCCGAGCCGATCATGCCGTGGGACTGGGGCCGGTACTCGCCCACATGGGTCGAGGTCACGATCACGATCGGCTCCGCCGCCGCGATCCCGCTCATCCTCATCATCTTCTTCCGCTTCTTCCCGGTGATGTCGGTCCACGAGATGGAAGAGGTGGAAGGCACGCCCGAGATGCGCCCCATCGTGCTCATGCCGACGTTCGCCGAGGGCGGTGGGAAGTGATCAGGAACGCTCTGCTATTCGGCGTGGCCCTCGTCGCGACGCTCGCGGTGATCGCCTTCGCCAGCGGTCGGCTTCCGCTCACGGCGGGCGCTCCGGCGGCGAGCGACGACGCGCATGCGCACAGCGTCGCGACGACGGTCGCCGCCCCGCAGTCGATCGTCCCGCCAACCGACGGATCGCGGGTGACGCTCTCGACGGCGCCCGCCGCGAAGCCGGAGCTCGGATACACGCTGAGCGTGAAGGTCATCAGCCCGGCCGGAATGCCCGTGAACGACGCGACGATCCGCTTCTACGACATCGTCGACCTGTTCGGTCAGCGGGAGGAGCTCGTCGGCAGCGCGGTGACCGATGGACAAGGTCTCACCGCGATCTCGTACCTCCCCGCTGCGACGGGCGCGCACCAGATCGTCGCCCGCTTCGCGGGACAGGGCACGCTCACACCGTCACTCGGCGTCACGACGTTCGAGGCCACCGTCGCCGCGCCCACGTACACCGTCGACCGGCCCGCGCTCGCGACCTTCAGCGCGTACGTCCCGTACGCCGCCGCGGTCGTGGTGCTCGTGGTCTGGGGTCTCATCGCGCTTTCGTTGTTCGGTACCGCGCGTGGCGTGGTCGCCCGCGCGAATGAGTCACGCCGAAAGGGAGGCACCGCATGATCGTGCGCCGCATTCTCGCGACTACCGCGTCATTCACGTTCGTCGTCGGCACGCTTGCCTCGTGTGGAGGCGGCACCGGCGAATCGACATCCGCGACCACGGCCCCACCCGTCGGGGCCACCACGGCAGCGACGGCGAAGCCGCAGGTCGCATCGTTCCTCATCCTGCAAGGCGACACGGTCCGCAGTCCCGAAGCGCTCACCGACGAAGAGAAGACGTTCCTCTCCTGCGTCCAGCAGAGCCGGTTCCCGCAGGGCTCGCGCATCGTGTGGCGCTTCAAGGCGCTCGATCCGATCTCGGGCAAGGCCCTGGACGACAAGGCCATCAAGTCGTTCGACCTGACGCTCCCGGACGGAAAGACCCAGGCCTTCAAGTACGGCGGTCACCCGGGCGGTGCGAACGCGGTGCCCACGGACTTCTTCTGGACGTCTGGCTTCAGTCTGCCAAAGGACTACCCGACGGGCGCATTCACCTACCAGATCAAGGTAACGACGCTCGATGGCGCCGTTGGCACCTGGGATCAGTTCAAGGTCGCCGCGGCCCTTCTCACCGTCGTGCCGTTCGGAAAGAGGTAGATGACATGAGGCGTGTCGCCGTCGAGATCGCAGCGGCGCTCCTCCTCGCGGCCTGCAGCACGACCCAGGCTCCGCCCACGCGGAGTCTGGAGAGTG
>JALYLX010000053.1 GCA_030773995.1 Chloroflexota bacterium | reverse complement strand
CGCCCGTCACCAAGCAGAGCTCCGCGAGGACGCGCCGGTATTCCGACGCGAGGTAGTCGACCGCCGCCGGCGATGTCATGTTCTGCGGGAGATGGACGTACACGGACTTCTGGTCGGCGAAGTTGCGCGACATGACGCTCGCGAGGTTCCGCGCGGGATCGCAGATCGACTCGAAGAGGAGGGCCTTGAACGGCCCAAGCTTCTCCTGGAAGCCGAGTTCCATCGTGCTCTTCACGATCGAGCAGATGAACGACTGAAAGCGGGAGTCCGCGTGCGCGATCTCGATGCGATTCCCGCCCCCGAAGAGGCCGACGGGAAGGAGTCCCGCCGCGCGCACGAGCTCGAACGGACCGTACACCGGGTAGCAGCCCGCGGCGGCGCGACCGGTGCGCCGCGCATGGTCGCGGACGGTCGGGAAGTCGCGGTCCTCGACGACGTCGCGGTAGCGGGCGGCGGGGAAGGGAGTCTCGATGGTCGTCGTCATACCGATGTCCCTAGACACGCGAGGGGCTCCTCGCGGAATCCGACGTCGCGGAAGAAGGGCGCGAGCGCGCGGTCGTGGACGGCGACGAGCGTGTACGCGTGGGCGGCCCCGAGCTCGCGGAAGCGCGTGAAGAGCTCGGCCGCGAGGGTGCGCCCGAGCCCACGCCCGCGCCACGCGTTCGCGACGCCGAAGCTCTCGATCCAGCCCGCCGGCTCGAGGCCGAACGAGGTGCGCACGGCGCCGGTCGCGTAGCCCAGGAGGCGACCGTCTTGCTCGGCGCCGATCGCGACGTTCGCGCCGCGGAGGCGCTGGCGCCACTGATCGACCGTCTCGGCGCTCCCGAGGAGCTGCGCGAGCGCAGCGAGGCTCGCGGCGTCGGTGGATCGGAGCTCGCGGATGGTCGGCGCGACGGTCGTCTGCATGGACCCGAACGTACGGCCCGATCATGTCCGTCCCGTGTCCGCCGCCTAGGTTGTTGCGTCCTCCCGGGGCCGGATGGTGATCGTGAGGAGCGCGCCGCCCTTCGCCTCGAGCTCCCCGTACGACAGCGTGACGGGGAGCGGGCCGTCGGGACCGCGGAGGAAGGCGGGCGCGTCGCGGAGCTGGCCGTGCCCGCCGAGCACGATGTGGCCGAAGCAGCGCGGGCCCGAGAGGCTCGCGCCGGCGCACGACTGGCACTGGAGGAGCGCCCCGCACTGCTGCCCGGCGAAGGCCGCACGCGGGACGGCCAAGAGGCGGGCCGCCGCATCGTTCGCGAAGCGGATCTCGAGCGAGCCGTCGACGACGAGCACCGCGTCCGGCAGCGCGTCGAGGAGCGAAGCGGGGTCGACGCCGAGCCCGCTCGCGTGGACGGTCTCGCTCGGGGCGAGCCGGTAGCCCACGCCGTAGACGGATTCGATGTAGCGCGGCTTGCGCGCATCGTCGCCGAGCCGGCGGCGGAGCCGGGTGACGTGGAGGTCGATCGCGCGATCGGAGGGCGGCTCGACGCCGAGCGATTCAGTGCGAGCGATGAGCTGCTCCCGCTCGAGCGTGGCGCCGTGGGCCTCGAGGAGAACCCGGAGGATCGCGAACTGCTGCGCGGTGAGCGTCACCGGCCGGCCGCCGACGCGCACCTCGTGCGCCGCGACGTCCATGAGCACGTCGGCGTGGCGGAGCACCGGATCCCCGCGTGTCTCGGGACGTCCGCGACGGATGAGCGCCTGGACGCGCGCCGCGACCTCGGCCGGATCGACCGGCGCGCCGATGACGTCGTCGGCGCCCGCGACATACGCCGCGCGCCGCACGGAGGGATCGCCCTCGCGGTCAACGACGATCGCCGGGATGCGCCCGCGGTCGCGGGCGGCGGCGAGGACGTCCCACCCGCGGCCGTCGTCCGTCGCCACGTCGACGACGACGACGCTCGGGCGGTGGAACGACACGGCATTGACGCCGTCCACAGCGTGGCGGCAGGCGATGACCTGAAGCCCTTCGACTCGGAGCGCGGTGGCGATGACCTCGGCGGCGCGAGGCTCCTCCTCCACGATCAGGACGAGCGGCGAATCGAGCGGCCGCATTGTTTCCGGCACGTATCAGAAGGCTACCGGAGGCCCCTAGGGTGCACCGCCACCAAGATCTCCCGACACATTCGACGGATCATCTCGGGCGCATCTTTCGCGCACCATAGAACAGCTCGGCCGGGATTCTGCCTTTGGTGTACCGACCGTCGTGCACGCGCTCGTAGTTGAACAGCTCGAGATAGTCAGCAAGGTCCCGCTGTCGCGCGCGCCCCTCCGGACCGATCCATCGCTGCAGCGCGGAACGGAGAACGCGAGCAGGGCCGTGAATATTGCGCGAGAGCCCCCGGATGGGCCCGTCGAGGACGACCCCGCAGCTGAGGCCCAGAACGACCCCGCGAAGAGGGCCCGGAATGGCCCCGCTGAAGAAGGTGAGCGCTATGGGCCGCGTGGTGATCGTCACTGAGCTCCCGCTCGCGAGACGACCACGCGCTCCTCGATCGACACCCTCAAGGTAGCTGGGTGGAGCAGCGCTCGTCTGCCCACGGACCCGGAGATCGGCACGAGCGCTGGGGCCTGAGCGAGGGCACCGCTGATCATTGCGGGAGATTGCGCGTCCTTCCGCGCGCCGAAGATGCGCTGGCGCAAAACGGAACCACGGTCGCGACCAATGGTGGCGCGGCTCCAGCCGCTCGGAGGCGTGCCCAAAAATGGTGCGCTCAACGAGATGCAACGATCCGCCCCGCATAGCGTCGGCGAAGGTGGGTTGATCCCCGAGCGGCGGTCGTAATGAGCCGCGGGAGCTCGGCGACGATCACGACACGGCCCATACCGCTCACCTTCTGCGGGGGGCCATTCCGGGCCCTCTGCGCGGGGTCGTTCTGGGCCTCAGCTGCGGGGTCGTCCTCGACGGGCCCATCCGGGGCCCTCGCGCAATATTCACGGCCCTGCTCGCGTTCTCCGTTCCGCGCTGCAGCGATGGATCGGTCCGGAGGAGCACGCCGGTCATCTGCGCGCACTACGGTCGCGCCGTGCTGAACACCACACGGCTGCGCGGGATGTACGCCGGCGTCGCGATCGCCGTGCTGCTCCTGGCTTCGACGACTCAGGGCGCGTGGTTCGCCGCGGTCGCGCTCGCGCTCCTCGGGCTCGGCCTGGTGCTCTTTCCCGACCGGCGCCGATTCGCGGTCCCGGCCGCGGCCATGGCTGCCGCCACAGCCGCGGTCGCCGTGCTCCTGTCTCGGATGTTCAGGTAGCCCGATGCTCGGCACCCTCGCGCCCGAACAGATTGGTCGAGTCCTACACGAGCAAACCGTCGGCCGCATCGGCGTGCACGCCGAGGGACGGACGTACGTTGTGCCGATCACGTACGTCTACGACGGGGACAACGTGTACGCACACTCGGCGATCGGGCTGAAGATTCGGCTAATGCGCCTGGCCCCAGACGTGTGCTTCGAGGTCGATCAGATCGACGACCTCGCCAACTGGCGGAGCGTGATCGCCTGGGGCCACTACGAGGAGCTCGTCGGCGATCTCGCCACCGCCGCGATGAACCTGCTCCGGTCGCGTCTTGCCCCGCTCACGTCGAGCGAGACGGTCGGCCCGGCCGGCCATCCCGCCGGTCGCGCCAACCTGACTGGCGTGGCGTTCCGGATCCGCTTGAGCGAGCGCACGGGTCGCTTCGAGAAGCAGTGACCATTGCGCTACCCACGCGCCGCCCGCGGTCGTCGGCGACCGCCCCGGGGTCGGGCGACCGGACCGACGGTCCACCAGCGCGTGAGAATGCGATGCGCGCGCCGGTTGCGTGGCGTCAGCCGAACACTCAGTGGCTTCGACGGCGCGCCGAGACGATAGAAGATGAGCTTCGCGCCCTCAGCGAGGGCGAGGTAGGCGACGACCATTCCGCCAAGCACCGCGAAATACAGCGGGGGCAGCGGCTGCATGCCGAAGACGCTCGCAAGCGGCGAGAACGGCAGGAGGGCGCCGACCGCCACGCAACCGAGGGTGGCCCCCGCGAGGGCGACGCTCGGCGTGCTCCGCAGGAAGGGCACCCGGCGCGTGCGGATGACGAAGATGACCAGGGTCTGGGTCGCGAGCGACTCGACGAACCACCCACTCTGGAAGAGCGCCGCCTGCGCGTGGAAGATTCCCAGCATGACGGCGAAGGTCAGAAAGTCGAAGATCGAGCTGATCGGTCCGAACAGGATCATGAAGCGACGGATGAAGCCGACATCCCAGTGCGCCGGGCGACGCACGAGCTCGGCGTCGACGCGATCGGTCGGAATGGTCAGCTGGCTCGTGTAGTAGAGGAGGTTGGTGAGGAGGATCTGGGTCGCCGTCATCGGCAGGAAAGGCAGGAACACCGAGGCACCAGCGGCGCTGAACATGTTCCCGAAGCTCGACGAGGTGCCCATCAGCACGTACTTGATGGTGTTCGCGAAGATGCGACGGCCCTCGAGCACACCGTCGGCCAGGATGCCCAAGTCTTTTGTCAGCAGGACGATGTCAGCGGCGTCCTTCGCCACGTCCGCAGCCGAATCGACCGAGATGCCGACATCCGCGTCGTGCAACGCGATCGCATCGTTCACGCCGTCGCCGAGAAAGCCCACGTCGGATCCTCGCGCCCGCTCGAGTCTGATCACCCGCGACTTCTGCTCGGGCGTCACCCGCCCAAAGATCGTGGTCTGGGGCAGGGCCGCCGTCAGTGCGGTGTCGTCCATGGCCTCGATGGCGGATCCGCCGAGGATCCCCTTCACGTGCAGCCCGGCGTCAGTGCACAGGCGGCTCGCGACCCGCTCGTTGTCTCCGGTGACGATCTTGACCTCGATGCCCTCGGTTTTGAGGCGGGCCAGGGAACGCTTCGTGCTCGGTTTCAGGGGGTCGATGAAGACCAGGAAGCCATCGAGCTGCAACCGCTCGTCGGCCGCGGGGTCATCGGCGCCGAGCCAGCGCGATGCCACGGCGACCACCCGACGGCCTGAGTCGAACTGGCTAGCGAGCCAGAGGTGCGCCGCCGGCGGGACATGGACGCAGCGGGTGAGCACGGCCTCCGGCGCGCCCTTGGTGATCACCCGACGCTGCCCCGATTCCTCGATCACCACGGTCATGCGCTGCTGCTCGTAGCTGAAGGCAGTCTCGGCCAACCGCCGCACCCCGCGTACGAGTTCAGGACCAGCGCCCGGCGCTTCCCAGATCGCAACGTCGAGCGGGTTGCCCCGGGGGACGCCTCCTTCATCCAACACGGCTGAGTTGCAGATGAGGCCGAGCCGAAGCACGGCCGGGGACGGAGTGCCCGAGGCGTCGGCCGCGAGGAGCAGGTTGATCCGTCCCTCGGTCAGCGTGCCGGTCTTGTCGGTGAAGAGGACGGTGATGTTGCCGAGGTCCTCAATGCTGATCAGCCGCTTCACCAGCACCGAGCGCGCGGCGAGCCGGCGGGCTCCGAGGGACAGGCTCACGGTGACGACCGCTGGGAGAAGCTGCGGGGTCATGCCCACCGCGATCGCGAGCGCGAACAAGGCCGAGTCGAGAAACGGATGGCCGAGCAGCCAGTTCAGGGCCAGGATCGCCACGGCCAGGACTGCCGTGACATAGACGAGGAACACGGAGAACCCCCGCAGTCCAGCCTGGAACGCGGTCTCGGCCGGTGCGCGCCCGAGCCGCGATGCGATCTGGCCAAAGGTTGACGCGCCGCCGGTCTGAACCACCACGCCGCGAGCACGCCCCGTCTTCACCACCGTGCCCATCAAGACGCACGAGGGCAGATCCAACCCGGTCGCGCCGGCGGGAGCGGGAAGAACGGACTTGCCCGCCGGCATCGCTTCGCCGGTGATGACTGCCTCGTCACACTCGAGGCCGCTTGTCTCGATCAGCCGGATATCTGCGGGGACGATCTCGCCGACATCGAGCAACACCACGTCGCCCGGCACCAACTCGGTGACCTCGACCGCGTGCGGCTTGCCATCGCGCACCGTTAGTGCGCGATGCGTGATGCGCCCGTGTAGATCGGCCGCGGCGCGCTCGGACCGATACTCGTTAACGAAACTCAGGCCAACGCTCAGACCCGAGATCACCAGGATGATCGCGCCGTCCGTGTGCTCCCCGAGCAGGAACGAGACGATCGCCGCAGCCGCCAGCAAGATCAGCAGGGGATTCCGCAGTTGGCGGCCAAACACATCCAGCGCGGTCACGTCGTGGGTGCCGAGGACGTTGGGACCTCCTGAGGCAAGCCGCGCGCCGGCCTCGGTCGCCGTGAGTCCAGCTAGTGACGTTGCCAGCCGGGACAGCACCGCGCCCACCTCAAGCCGCGCCGCCTCCTCGAGCGAAAGCGGTCGAGCCGAGCCCGGCGCCAGCGTGGGGTTCAGCTGATCGCGGTCCCGAGCGCCTTGCCGATGCCGTACGTGACGGCGGCGGCGCCGATCCCGATCGCGAGCTGACGGAGTCCCGCGCGGAGCGCCGACTGGCCGGTGATGACCGTGATGAGAGCACCCACACCGAAGAGGGCGAACGCGCTCAGGACCGCGGCCGCAATTACCGCCGGTGCACCCGTGGTGAATGCAAACGGGATCAGCGGCACCAGCGCTCCGGTCGCGAACATCGTGAATGACGTACCTGCCGCGACCCAGGCCGATCCGCCCAGGTCCTGCGGATCGATCCCAAGCTCTTCACGCGCGAGTGCGTCGACCGCCGCGGGCGCATCGCCCTGGACGAGCTGACGCGCGATCGCGCGAGCTTGGCCCAAAGCGACGCCCTTCGATTGGTAGATGAGCGTGAGCTCCTCCTCTTCCTCTTGGGGCGCGGCGGCGAGCTCTTCGGATTCGATCTTGATCTGCCGCCCATAGAGCTCGCGGGTGCTCTGGACCGAGAGCCACTCACCGAGCGCCATCGAGATCGACCCCGCGAGGACCCCGGCCACGCCCGCGAGCACGATCGTGCGGCTATCGGCAGAGGCGCCAGCGATGCCCATCACGAGACAGAAGTTCGACACCAGTCCATCGTCGATCCCGAGCACAGCAGCCCGGAGCGCGTTGCCACCGGTCCGATGCCGTCCCTCCAGGCGGGCGATGCCCGGACCAGTGATGCCACTCCCCGTGATCTCCCGCAAGAGCCGCGCGTGCGAGCGTTCATCTTGTGGCAAGGAAGTTCCCCTCGCCTCCGGCTGGTTGTCGTAGGCGGCGTGATCACGAGCCTCCCGTCCGCTGATCGTCGCGGCGATGGCGGCGGCGCCAAATCGGTGAGCGACTGCCGTGAGCACGCGTGTGCGCCACGCGGGCCGAGGCATACCGGTCCACGCACTGGAGTCACGCAGCTTCGTCTCCCAGAGCGCGGCGTGGCGCTCCTCGGCCTCCGCGAGGTGTCGATACACCGTCGCCAGCGGGCCGTCGGATTCCGCCGCGGCCATCGCGCGGTACACCGCGATCCCATCGACCTCGCCCTGGAGATTCGCTTGCCACCGAGCGATGTCCGCGTTCACGGTCCCGATGATGCGCCGGAGCGCGAGGCGCGGCAGCCGACCTTCGACCCAGCGAAACGGGACCATCGGCCCTGGTGGCCGGCGCCCGTATCCACGACGATCTCGGAGCCCCGAGGGACCTGCCAGAGGGATCGACTCCAGAGATCCGATCAACGGAGACGATCGCGGGAGCGGCATCAAAGACGGTCGGCGATGGCATCAAACGGCCGGCTCCGCCGCGAGGGAGGTGTGTCATGAACAACCTCATCGAAGGCCAGCAGGTCGCTCGGGGCCTTTTCGTTCCTCCATCGGACGGCACCCTCCGTGGTGCCGGAGGACTCACCAAGACACGACCTTCGGCGCGGTGGCATGGGCAGGATCTGGCACGCGCTTGATGGAAGGGATGCTCGGCCTCGACCTGAAGCAGGCGCCGCTGGCGGCTTGACGCCGGAACCAGCTGGTCCAAAAGACCTCCTCGGCCGGGACCACTGGCACTAGGCGGGGCAGGATGCAGCCGCGACTGTGGCTCCGATGGCCGTTGGCGCTGGACACCTGCCGAGCCTTCTGGAGGAGCATCTTCCCGAGTTGCGTGCTGCTCTCGAGTCGCTCCGAGGTGGCCTGCAGCGCGAGATCACGAGTGGCAAGCGCGAGCTTGCGAGGCCGGCGGTTGCCGAGGACGAGGGCAGCGGACATGGTGTCGCCGCCGACCTCCACGACCGCGAGCTGCGACTCACCGAGATCACCAGGTTCAAGCGCGAGCTCTGCGAGATCCAGGCCGCGCTCGGACGGATGCGCGCGGACGTGTACGGGTTGTGCGTCGATTGTGGCCGCCCGATACCGCTCGACCGCCTGGTCGCACGGCCGCAGGCGGCGCGCGATGTCGACTGCGCGCGGTACACCGAACGGGAGGCCGCGCTGTAACGATCCGCGTGCCGATCGCGCGCGGTCTGTCGCCCTCCCCTGTGGCCTCCATCATCGTCGCGTTCATCCTGACCGTCGCCTCCATCGCGGGTCTCGAGCCTCCGATGCGATCTGGTGCCTCGCCCCGAAGCCGAACGTCTCTCAACTGCGTGACGTTGGGCCCTAGTCCAGGCGTGGCAGCGGGCCTTAAGAAGTACGCGGGAGGACTCGCGATGCAGAACACCAGCGCCGCCCCTCGGCCCGCACGCTTGACCCGCAGCTCGAGCAACCGACTCGTCGCTGGCGTGTGCTCCGGTCTCGCGCGCTACTTGAGCGCCGACCCGGTGATCGTTCGCCTCGCGTTCGTGATATTCGCGTTCACTGGCGGGGCATCGATCCTCGTCTACCTCGTCCTCCGGATCTTCATGCCAGCGGACGACGGCACCGAGGTCGCCGCGCTCGCCGCCGACCGGGCCCACGAGACCCTCGCGCTCGTACTGGTCGCGATCGGCGGAGTTTGGCTGCTCGCGAACTTCGGCGCGTTCCGCTTCATCGACTGGCAGATCGGCTGGCCGATCGTGCTGATCGGGATCGGCCTCGCACTACTCGCCCGGAGGATTCGGCCATGACCACCGCACCAGCCACTATCGCCCCCGCGGTCGACCCAGCACGGGCCCAGCCTCGCCTGGCCCCTCGTGCTCATCACCGTCGGTGTGGTCTTCCTGCTCGCCAATGCCGGTTACATCACGGGCGAGGTCTGGATCCACCTCGGCCAGCTCTGGCCGGTCGTGCTCGTCCTCATCGGCGTCGACCTGATCATCCGGCCGCGTTCGGTCGCCGTCGCGCTGATCGCTGAGATCGCGCTTATCGCCGCCGCGGTCGTCTACGCGGTCGCGGCCCCGGCGGTCTTCCCCAGCGTCGCGAACATCAACGCGAGCGTCCCGCGGGCCAGCGAAAGTCAGCTTGCGCTCGACTTGAGCTACGGAGCAGGAAACTTGTCACTCACCGGCGGAGCGAACGAGCTCGTCACGGTCACCTCGACCCGCCAGGACGTGCAGCTCTCCAGCCCGGTTGCCGGCGGTCAGGTAGCAAGCGTCACGCTTCGACCGTTAAGCGGGAGCTTTCCCTTCAACAGCGATCGGCGGTGGAACGTCCAGGTCCCGTCGGACCTTCCGACCGCTCTGACCCTGAATCTCGGCGCCGGGAACGTCAGCCTGGATCTCGGCAAGGTGCAGCTGACCCGCGCGACGATCTCTACCGGCGCCTCGGACCTCAAGATCACCGCCCCACGGCCGAGGGGCGATGTCACCATCCGCCTCTCGGGCGGCGCCTCGTCGATCACGCTTGAGATCCCGACCGCTGTCGAGTACCGCGTGTCGGTCGATGGCGCACTGAACTCGATCACCGGGCCTATTCAGTCGGCGGCCTACGCCGCAGCCGTGGATCGGGTCTCGGTCTCCGTGTCGAGCTGAAGGCGGGTTTCGACGTAATGTGCGGATGCAGGCATGACTGTCATCCCCGATCCGCATGACGAATACCCCACCCCGGGGGCGCCGGGGCTGACCACGGCCGAAGCGCAGCTGCAGCTCGCGCGCCACGGACCGAACGATCTGGTGCCCCTGGCTCGCTCGCCGGACGCGTTGACCTGGCTGCGCCGGGTGATCACCGATCCGATGGTCGTGCTGTTACTGGTCGCCGGCGTCGTCTACGTCAGCGTGCGCGACTTCGGCGACGCCGCGGTCAGCCTGATCGCGCTCGTCGCGATCAGTGCGGTGACCGTGGTACTTGAGCTGCGGACCGAGCGCGCGCTCGCGGCCCTCCAGCGGCTCACCACGCCGATCGCTGCGGTGTGGCGCGATGGCCGACTCCAGACGATCGCGGCGAGCGCGATCGTGCCGGGCGATCGCATCCGGCTCAGCGAAGGTGACGTGATCCCCGCCGATGCGGTGCTCTTTGACGGGCGGCTCATCGTCGACGAGTCGTCGTTGACGGGTGAGTCCCACCCAGTCCACAAAGAGCGCGCAAGTACGATCTGGGCCGGGACGACGGTGCTCTCAGGCCGCGCGGACGCGAGCGTCGCCGAGACGGGCGCGCGGACCCGCTACGGCAAGATCGGCGTGCTCGTCGCCGGGATCATCGACCCCCCGACGCCGCTACACCGTGGGATCCGCCGGTTCGTCACCGCGCTCGGGATCGTCGCTCTGCTCGCATCGGTGCTGGTCGCCGGGGTCGAGCTCGCTCACGGGGCTGGCTGGGCGACCGCGATCGTGGCCGGCATCTCGCTCGCGATGGCGGCGATCCCCGAAGAGTTCCCGATGGTCTTCGCCCTCTATCTCGCGCTGGGCGCCTGGCGCCTGACCCGGCATCACGCGCTCATCCGCCGCCTGGCGAAGGTCGAGACGCTCGGCTCGACGACGGTGATCGCGACCGACAAGACCGGCACGCTGACGGCGGGCCGGCTCGACCTCCGCGCGCTCGCGTCGGCTGCTGGAGAGATCACCCACGGGGTCGAGCGCGCGGCGTTGCTCGACGCGGCGATCTTGGCGAGCGAGCCGAGTGGGCATGACCCCCTCGACACGGCGATCCTCGCTCACGCGGCGGGCGCGCCCGCCGGCGAGCTCGTCGCGAGTTACCCGTTCGACCCAAGAGGCAAGCACACCGTGCAGGTGTGGCGCCGTGGGGGCCGACTGGAGTCGTACGCGAAAGGCGCGCTCGAGCCGATGCTCGACCGGACCGGCATGAGCGGGGCGCAGCGGACGGTCGCCGAAAAGGCGAACGCGCGACTGGCGGATCGCGGGATGCGGATCCTCGCGCTCGCAGCGGGAGCGCCGAGCAGCGCGGCCACCCGCGCGGACGCGGAAGCCGGTCTGCGCTTCCTTGGGCTGGTGGCGTTCGCGGACCCGATCCGTGAGGGTGTGCGCGAGGCGCTCGATGAGTGCCGGTCCGCGGGCATCCGAGTCGTCATGATCACCGGTGACCATCCGGCGACCGCGCGCGCGGTGGCGCACGATCTCGGTCTGGCCGGCGCCGACCGGGTGCTCACCGGCGAGCAGCTCGAGCTGTTGTCGGACAACGAGCGCATGGCGGCGGTCGCGGACATCTCCGTGTTCGCGCGGATCGAGGCCGGGCAGAAGTACGAGCTCGTCCGCGCTCTGCACGCGCGTGGCGAGGTCGTGGCGATGACTGGGGACGGCACCAACGACGCTCCCGCGCTCCGCGAGGCCGACATCGGCATAGCGATGGGCCGTCGAGGCACCGAGGTCGCTCGCGCAGCCGCGACGATGGTCCTGCTCGACGACAACTTCGCCACGATCGTGCGCTCGATCCGCGACGGTCGACGCATCTTTGAGAACCTCCGCCGCGCGTTCGCCTACTTGATCGCCTTTCACATCCCGCTGCTGCTTGCTGCCGTCACCATCCCCTTGTTCGGGGCACCATTGCTGCTCCTGCCCGTGCACCTGGTCTGGCTCGAGATCGTCGTGCACCCCACATCGTCGCTCGTGTTCGAGGCGGATCCGGCGCCGACGGACATCATGCAGCACCCGCCGCGCGCATCAGCGGCGGAGCTCGTCAACCTCAAGGACCTCCGGCGGCCGGTCATCCTCGGCGTCAGCCTGGCGGCAGCGGTACTCGCGGTGTACCTGGGCGATATCGGACGCGGTTCGGTCGTCGAGCACGCACGCGCCCTCGCGCTCACCGTCCTGCTCGGCGGTCAGCTCCTCCTCGTGCTGGTCACGCGCTCCCCCCAACAGGCGTTCTGGCGTACTCGAGCCTCGGGCAACCGCGCCTTCCCGCTCGTCGCCGGCGGCGCGGCACTGTCACTGGTCGCGGTGCTGCAGGTCCCACTCTTCGCCCGCTTCTTCGAGGTCGCCCCACTGGGTCCGATCGAGTGGGCCACGGCGCTCGGCATCGCGGCCCTCGCGACCCTGTGGTCCGAGCCGCTCAAGCGCTCAGCGCCCGTCGACGGCGAGCCGCGCGCGGTCACGTTCGAGCAGCCGACGCCAATCGATGCGGGTGAAGAGCACGAGCCCGCCGAGGGCGAGGATCTCGAGCCCGATGAGCGTGCCGTTGCGCCACTCGGCGGCAAAGAGATCGCCTAGCCGGGTGACCGCGAAGTGCGCCGTGCTCACCCAGAACGTGTAGCTGAGCAGCCGGCCGACGAGGAACGCGCCGACGATGGGGACCAGGTTCGCGCTCGTGAGCCCGGCGGCGATGAACAGCTGGTTCGAGGGGATCGGGCCGAAGCTGTAGAGGAGCATGGCAACCGGAGCGGCGACTTTGCCCTTGGTGTCGATCCACGTTCCCAACGCGGCGAGGTTCTCCCGGCGCTCGCGGCTGAGAAACCGCCGTCCGCCGCGCCGGCTCGCGAGGGCGAGCGCAAGGCGCCCGGCACTCGCGGCGATCGCTCCACCGATCGCTAGCGGTAGCAAGGGCAGCTGAAAGGTGAGGGTGAAGAAGGCGAGGATCGACCAGGTCGGTGGCATGAAGGCCGGCGCTAGGTTGATCACGAAGACGATCAGGTACGCCCACAGGAGCACCGTCGAGGTCTCGAGACTAGGCACGGGATGCTGGTCTTATCGCCGCGGGCCTACCGTTACGCCTTGAGTACGCCCAGGCGCGACCGGTACTCCTCGGCATCGATCTCACCGCGCGCCAAACGCTCGTCGAGGATCGCACGGGCGTTGCTGCCGTGGTCGGGGCGCGCGAAGCGCAGCAGAACGAACACCCCAAGTACGGCGAGAGCAGCCCAGAACACGTACGAGCCGAACATCATCCAGGACATGTAGTCAGACATGTAACCGAAACCAGGACCCATCATTTCCTTAGGCCTCCTGTCTCCATCGTAGGCAGGATCACCTGGATGACGACTGCCGTTCGGCCCAGAATTAAGCGACGAATGACCTGCGGCGGCGCCTCGGCCGCCTGAGATGATTCGGGTCGCCTAGCGGCCAGAGCGACCTCGATCCTCGAAGCGCCGCCGACGGGCGCGAATGGAGCTCTGATGCACGATCCGCTGCTAGAAAGAGAGGGCCATCACCCGCCGACGATCAAGAGTGAGGTCCTCACGGTACCGCTCGAGGCAGTCTTCTGTCCGTGCTGCGAGCCGGACCTTGTTGCCGCGATTCGCGCCCTGCCGCACGTGATCGACGCTCGGGTCGACCTGGAACGTCGGCTGGTCCATGTGACCGTCGACGCCGGAACAACGGACCCGGCCACGCTCCGGCGGCAGGTCGCCGACTGCAACTTCCGCAACCCCGTGCCGCTCCCCGCGGCGCAGGTCAGCTCGCATGCGGCGATGCACCACGCCGCATCGAAGACCGCTGTCCAGGGTGGCCACGAGGCGATGGGGCACGACATGTCCGATCCACGGATGGCCGCGGCGATGGAAACCGACATGCGCCGCAGATTCTGGATCGCGTTCGCCTTCTCGCTTCCGGTCGTCGCGTATTCCCCGCTCGGTACGCTCCTGCTCGGCGGGCACGCGCTACCCGCGCCCGTGGACCGCAACTGGGTCCTGCTCGCGTTCAGCACTCCGGTGGCTCTCTGGGCTTCAAGCGTGTTCCACGTCGGGGCGTTGCGCTCAATCCGCTCGGGCGTGCTCAACATGAGCGTGCTCGTCTCGCTCGGGATCTTGGTGAGCTACCTCTTCAGTGTCGTGCTCACCTTCACCGTCGGCGGCGAGACGTTCTACGAGGCAGCGGTGATGCTCGCGACCTTTCTTCTCTTCGGGCACTGGATGGAGATGCGAGCGCGGCGCGGCTCGTCGGACGCGGTCCGCAAGCTACTCGAGCTCACGCCGAGCGAGGCGAACGTCGAACGGGAAGGGCGGATCCTGCGCGTACCCGTGTCCGAGGTGCACGTCGGGGACACCGTCGTGCTGAAGCCCGGCGAACGCGTCCCGGTAGACGGAATGGTTGTAGATGGGCGCACGGCAATCGACGAGTCGATGGTCACGGGCGAGTCGATTCCAGTCGAGAAGGAGAGCGCAAGCGCGGTCATCGCCGGTACGGTCAACACGAGTGGGTCCGTCCGCTTCCGCGCAACGAAAGTCGGCGCCGACACGACACTCGCGCGCATCGCTCGCCTCGTCGAGACCGCGCAGAGCTCGAAGCCGCCCGCCCAGCGGATCGCGGACCGCGCCGCGCACTACCTCGTCATCGTCGCGGTCGGCTCCGGCGTCCTGACCTTCGGGTACTGGTTGGTCGTTGCGCATGAGTCGCTGCTCTTCGCCGTCACCTTGGCGGTGACCGCGATCGTCATCGCCTGCCCTGACGCGCTTGGCCTGGCGACCCCGACGGCGATCATGGTCGCGACCGACCTTGGCGCGAAGCACGGCATCCTGTTCAAGGAGGCTACGAGCCTCGAGCTCGCCTCGCGCATCCGGTCGGTGGTCTTCGACAAGACGGGCACCTTGACCGAGGGCAAGCCAGCGGTCACGGACGTTCTCGTGGTCGAGCCCTTCTCGGAAACAGAGCTCCTGCGCCTCGTCGCCGGCAGTGAGGCGCGCTCCGGCCATCCGCTCTCGAAGGCGCTCCTGGACGAGGCCGAGCGGCGCGGTATCGCGATCCCGGTCCAGGTCGAGGCCTTTGAGGCTCTGGGCGGACGCGGCGTACGGGCGCGCGTAGAAGGTCGCGACGTGCTGGTCGGGACGAGGCGCCTGCTCGAAGAGCGAAAGGTGCGCGTTGACGCCCTTGCCGACAAGCTCGACGCGCCGCTGCGAGAAGGGAAGACGCTCAGCCTCGTCGCGATCGATGGCGTCGTGGCCGGCCTCCTCGCCGTGCGGGACACGCCACGTCCGTCCGCGAAAGCTGCCGTCGCCGGGCTCCGTGAAATGGGCCTCGAAGTGGCGATGCTCACCGGCGACAACATGCAGACGGCGGAAGCCGTCGCGCGTGAGCTCGGCATCGAGCGCGTCCTCGCCGACGTGCTGCCGGAGCACAAGGCCGAGGAGGTGAAGCGGCTCCAGTCGGAGGGCAAGTTCGTCGCGATGGTCGGCGACGGGATCAACGATGCGCCGGCGCTCGCGCAGGCCGACCTCGGGATCGCGATCGGTGCCGGCACCGACGTGGCCATCGAGACCGGTGACATCGTGCTCATGCACTCGGACCCCGGTGACGTGCTCGCGGCGATCCGCCTCTCCAAGGCCACGGTCCGGAAGATGAAGCAGAACCTCTTCTGGGCCGCGATTTACAACGTGACCGCGATACCGATTGCCGCGGGCGCTCTCTATCCGGCGTTCGGGCTCCTCCTGCGGCCCGAAGTCGGCGCACTTGCTATGAGCGCAAGCTCGATCACGGTGGTAAGTAACGCACTGCTGTTACGCCGCACCAAGCTCGAGGTGTCGTAGACCAAACGCCCGCCGATCTCGAAAGGCGCGCGGGTCATGAGGAAGCCGCCCGCGGCTCAGGCCAGACCCACTGCGTGACCTCGGGCGCGTCCTCGCCCTGCTCGCGCGTGTACGCGCGGCAGGTGAGTCGCTTCTCCACCATCAGCCGGCGCACGTCCGCCGCCCGCTCGCGCAGACCGGGTACGCGATCGATCACATCCATCACCAGATGGAACCGGTCAAGATCGTTGAGCATCACCATGTCGAAGGGCGTCGTGGTCGTGCCCTCTTCTTTGTACCCGCGCACGTGCAGATTGGGATGATTCGTCCGTCGGTAGGCGAGGCGGTGGATGAGCGTGGGATACCCGTGGTAGGCGAAGATCACCGGCTTGTCAGACGTGAAGAGCGCGTCGAAGTCACGGTCGGACAAGCCGTGCGGGTGCTCGCTCTCCGGCTGCAGTCGCATCAGGTCCACGACGTTCACCACCCGCACCCGGATGTCCGGCACGTGTTGCCGCAGGAGGTCGGCGGCCGCCAGCGTCTCGAGCGTCGGCACGTCGCCGCAGCAGGCGAGCACCACATCAGGCTCCTTGCCGTCGTGGTTGCTGGCCCACTCCCAGATGCTGGCGCCACGCGCACAGTGCGCGATCGCCTCATCGATCGAGAGCCAGTTCTGCTCCATCTGCTTCCCGGCGACGATCACGTTGACGTAGTTGCGGCTGCGCAGGCAGTGATCGGCCACCGACAGCAGCGTGTTCGCGTCGGGCGGCAGATAGACGCGAATGACCTCCGCCTTCTTGTTCACCACGTGGTCGATGAATCCCGGGTCCTGATGCGAGAAGCCGTTGTGATCCTGTCGCCAGACGTGCGACGACAGCAGGTAGTTGAGCGACGCGATCGGCCGACGCCAAGGCAGCGCTCGCGTCACCTTCAACCACTTCGCGTGCTGATTGAACATGGAGTCGATGATGTGGATGAACGCCTCGTAGCAGTTGAACAGGCCGTGGCGGCCGGTGAGCAAGTAGCCTTCGAGCCAGCCTTCGATCAACTGCTCCGACAAGACCTCCATCACACGCCCGTGCGGCGCGATGTGCTCGTCGGTCGGGCGGATCTCGTCGCCGAAGACGCGGTCAGTCACATCGAAGACCGCGTTGAGCCGATTCGAAGTGGTCTCATCAGGCCCCAGCAGACGGAAGCGATCTTGGTTGCGCGCGATCACGTCGCGCAAGAACGTCCCGAGAACCCGCGTGGGCTCGGCCTGGGTCGCCCCCGGCGTCGGGACATCGACCGCGTAGACCCGAAAATCCGGCAGATCAAGATCCTTCAGGAGTAGTCCGCCGTTCGCACGCGGGTTGGCGCTCATCCGACGCGCGCCCGCCGGTGCCAGCGCCGCGAGCTCCGCCACGAGCGCCCCCTTTTCGTCGAACAGCTCCTCCGGGCGGTACGAGCGCATCCAGCGCTCGAGCTGCGCGCGGTGCGCGTCGTTGGTGCGCGTGGCATCGATCGGCACCTGGTGCGAACGCCAGGTGCCTTCGACCGGCTTCCCATCGACGATCTTCGGCCCGGTCCAGCCCTTCGGAGTCCGCAGCACGATCATCGGCCAAGGTTGCCGTCGGGCGTGGCCCGCCCTGCGCGCCTCCGTCTTGATACGGCGGATCTCGGTAACCGCCCGGTCGAGCACCCCGGCCATCTGTTGGTGCATCAGCGCAGGGTCGTCGCCCTCGACGAAGAGCGGCTCGTGTCCGTATCCCACCAGAAGCGCACGGAGCTCCCGCTCGGGCATGCGCGCGAGCACCGTCGGGTTCGCGATCTTGTAGCCATTGAGGTGCAGGATCGGCAGCACCGCGCCGTCGTGGACGGGATCGAGGAACTTGTTCGAGTGCCACGACGCTGCGAGCGCGCCGGTCTCGGCCTCGCCATCGCCGATCACGCAACACACTAGGAGCTCCGGATCGTCGAGCGCGGCGCCGTACGCGTGCGCAAGCCCATAGCCAAGCTCGCCGCCCTCGTGGATCGATCCGGGGATCTCGGCGGACACGTGGCTCGGGACGCCGCCCGGGAACGAGAACTGCCGGAACAGCCTGGTCATGCCGGCCGCGTTGCGCGACACGTTGGGATAGATCTCGCTATAGGTGCCCTCGAGGTACACGTTGGCGAGGACCGCAGGGCCACCATGCCCCGGGCCGGCGATGAACAGCGCCTCGAGGTCCCACTTCTTGATCGCCCGGTTCATGTGCGCGTAGACGAAATTCAGTCCCGGGGTCGTGCCCCAGTGCCCGAGCAGGCGGGGCTTCACGTGCTCCGCCTTCAGAGGCTCGCGCAGCAGCGGATTGTCGAGTAGGTAAATCTGCCCGACGGCGAGATAGTTCGCCGCCCGGCAGTACGCGTCGATGCGCCGGGCCTCGTCAGCTGTCAGCGGTCTCGACGTTTCCGTCTTCGCCGTTATTGCCATCTCGTGCCTCCCCAACCGCGCGTGTCTCGCCGCGCCGCCTACCCTGTGCCGCATGCGAGACCACATTCTCGTGCTGAATGCCGGCTCGTCGACCCTCAAGGCAAGTGTGCTCGCTCGCGGTTCGGATACCGCGGAAGCGAGTGTCACCGTTCCGATGCACGGCCTCGCCGATGCCGCCTCCGCACTTACTCGCGCCCTCCAAGCGGTCGCCACTAACGGCATCGATCCCGCCACTGTCCGCGCGGTCGGGCACCGGGTCGTTCATGGCGGCTCGATCTTCACGCGGACGACGAAGATCGATGAGGCGGTGGTGCAGAGCATCCGGGACCTGAAGTCGCTCGCTCCCCTGCACAATCCGGTCGCCGCCGAGGTCATTACCGCGGCCCGGGCCGCGCTGCCCGGAGTGCCGCACGCCGCTGCGTTCGATTCGGCCTTTCATGCGACGCTGCCGAAGGCGGCTTACGTCTACCCGCTCCCGTACGAGTGGTACTCGGAGTGGGGATACCGTCGTTACGGGTTCCACGGTCTGTCCGTCACCTGGTCGATCGAGCGCGCCACCGCTCTCCTCGGACGCGACGATCTCGGCGTCGTCGTCGCACACCTGGGGGCGGGCTGCTCGGTGAGTGCGGTCTGGCGGGGTCGCTCGGTTGGCATCTCGATGGGCATGACCCCGCTCGAAGGACTGGTGATGGCCACACGCGGAGGGTCGGTCGACCCGGGCGTGCTCCTGGCGGCGCAGCGCGACCACGGGCTCGACGTGAACCAACTGGAAGACGCGCTCGAGCACCACTCCGGTTTGCTTGGGCTCTCCGGTCGGACCGGGGAGATGCGCGAGCTGCTGGCGCTCGCGCCGGCAGACGATCGCGCAGCGCTCGCGATCGCCGTTTTCGAGCGCTCGGCAGCGGCAGCGATCGCCGCGGCCGCGACCGCGCTTTCGCGCCTGGACGCGCTGGTGTTCACGGGCGGCATCGGCGAGCACGCGGAGAGCGTCCGACGGCGCATCGTGCTCCGTCTCGCCGCGAGCGGCGTCCCATCGATCGATGAGACTCGATTCGAGTCCCCCGAGCCCGCGGGAGATGGCGACCGCGTGCTCGTGGCGGGCCCGGTGGCGGTACTTGTCGTCGTCGCGCGCGAGGATGTCGTGATCGCGCGCGAGGTAAGCACACTGATCCCCTGAGTCCCGCGCGGGTTCGCCGCCGCAACGGAAGCGGACAGACTCCCGGCCAAGCGCTAGTGCATGACCGGAGTCGATCGGATCGGTCTGCGTGCCTGCGCTACCACGCGGGGGACCGCTCCGCGAACGAAGGTGGCCATCAGCGCGAGGCACAGCGCGCCGACAACGATGCCCGGGAAGACGGCAACCGGGTCGAGCGGCGCGCCGATGAGGATCTCTTGCAGCACGCTGATCGCGCTGAGCCCTACGAGGTAGGTCGAGGCTTCGACGATCGCGGCAGCCCGCTGCCGATCGCGGAGAACGTAAGCGACGGCATCGCGACCATCGCCCAGCGGTTCGACCCCACCCTCGCGCCGATCATCGACCTGCCCCGGCTCGACCTCGCCATCGGCCGCAGCCGACTCTTCGCGCTGCTGATCGAGACCGGCGCGAGCGAGAACACCTTCGACCTAGGCGGGCTTCCGATCACCGCGTTCGAGCTGAAGGCGAACGATGTCTTCGCCACCGCGGTTCGGCACGAGCTCGACACACCCTTGCCGCGTGCGTGCGCGTTGTCCTACCGGTGGCGAGCGTGAGCCCTACGCGTCACCCCTCCAACCATCGACAATCCGGCCACGCGAGATGGCACTGCCATGACACGCGCTACAGCGCAGAAAAGC
>JALYLX010000052.1 GCA_030773995.1 Chloroflexota bacterium | reverse complement strand
CGGCTGGATGATGCCAGCCGTGAGCGCCGCCGGTATTAGCTGCCGCTCTCGATCGGTGCGCCGATGAGGCTGCCGTACTCGGTCCAGCTGCCGTCGTAGTTCCGGACCTTCTCGTGACCGAGGAGGTACTTCAGCACGAACCAGGTGTGCGAGCTCCGCTCGCCGATGCGGCAGTACGCGATCGTCTCCTTCGATCCGTCGAGGCCCTTCGCACCGTAGATCTGCTTGAGCTCGTCGGCTGTCTTGAACCGTCCGTCCTCCGCCACCGCCGTCGCCCACGGAACGTTGGTTGCGCCCTTGATGTGGCCGCCACGCTGCGCTCCCTCTTGGGGCAGGTTCTCTGGTGCGAGCAGCTCGCCTGAGAATTCCTTCGGCGAACGCACATCGACGAGCTTCTTGCCGTTCTTCGCGACCGTCTCGAGGACGTACTCGCGGAGCGCGCGGACCGCACCGTCAGGACCGCTGGCCTTGTATTGCGCGGCAGGGTGGCCCGGGACATCGGTCGCGGTCGGCCGGCCCTCGGCGAGCCACTTCACCCGGCCGCCGTTCACGAGGCGGACATCCTTGTGGCCGTAGTACTTGAGCAGCCAGAAGAACCAGGCCGCGAACCAGTTGTTGTTGTCGCCATAGACGGCGATCGTCGTGTTCGGCACGACGCCGTGCCTTGAGAGCAGCGTCTCGAGCTGCTCCTTCGAGATGAGGTCGCGTACCGGATGCTGCTGGAGATCGGTCTTCCAGTTCAGGCCGATCGCGCCCGCGACGTGGCCCTGCTCGTACGCGGACGTGTCGACGTCGACCTCGAAGACGCGCACATTCGGATCGGTCGCGTGCTCGGCGAGCCAGTCGGTCTCCACGAGCGCTTCGGGATGGGCATAGCCGGACATTCGTTCTCTCCCTCTCATTACCCGCCTACCGTGGCGGGGCGTGGTGTCCCGTGGGCGAGGGCCGCTTGTCTCAGCGGCCTACGGACACCAACACGTCAGCCCGAAGCAGTCAGGCCCCCGGGTCAGCGGCAGTGTGAATTTCCGACCTGTGTAGTCAACAATCCGATTTCTACCATGAAAACCGCCTAGAGCCAAGGGCGGACGGCTGCCGGCAGCTCGCGCAGGCTGCGGACGACCGCATCTGGAACGACGTCCGTCTGGATCTGCGGCACGAGCCCGGTCGTCAGGCGGAGGACCGCCCGGATCCCCAGGCGCTTGGCGCCGAGCACATCCGCGCCCAGCCGGTCGCCGACCATGAACGCTTCCTCCGGCCGCGCGTCGGCGAGCTGCAGCGCCCGCTGGAATATCGCCGGATGCGGCTTGCGCCAGCCGACGCTGTGCGAGCTCGCGACGCCGTCGATGACGTCGGCCAGGCCGAACCGGCGCCAGTCCTCCCGCACCTCATCGTCACCGCGCCACAGGGTGTTCGTGACCAGCACCACCTGCAGCCCGTTGCCCTTACACCAGTGAAGCGCTTCAGCGGCCCCCTCGGTCAGTCGAGCGAGCGTATCGAGGGGCACGCTACAGAGCGAACGGACGCGGTCGAGGTCGATGTCGTCCAGCGGCACGTTCCGGGCCCGAAGCCACCGTTCCATGATCACGAGCGTCTCCTGCCGCCACGGCAGATCGTGATCGTCCGGGTCGTGTTTCGCCCGGAGGAACGCGTCATACCACTCGCGCTCGCCATACCCTGCGACCAGCGCCTCGCGCTCTCGGGCGCGGTAGTCCGGATCCCAGCCCTCGACGAGGGTGTCGCCGACATCGAAGAGCGCGGCCCGCATGCCCACGCGAATATCGTATCGACGGTGCTCGACTTCGATCAGCTCGCGTTCATCGAGAAATGGCGCCAGCGCGCGTCCCGCGGCGTGGTCATCGCGCTCGACGGCACGCATGGCGACATCGTTGTGACGATGCGCACCGGCGAGCTCGGCGAGCGGCTGGACCTGCGCGGCAAGGACGCGACGGGCGCCGTCCGAAAGGCCCGTCTCGCGATCGGTGATCGCATCACGATGGCGATCGAGTACACCGCGACCGACGTCTCTCCTGGCGCCGGCTCCAGTGTGAGCGGCGGTCTTGTCGCGCCCGGCGCCGTCGTCGAGGGCACCGTGTCAGGGACGGGGGACATCACCGTGGTGGACTGCGGGGGCGCGCTCTTGGTGAAGGGTGACAGCCTGCCCGGGAACGTTGGCGACGTCGTTCGGTTCACCATCGCGGACGAGGGCCGCGCCTACCTCATTCCGACGCGCTAATCGAGCTTCTTGAGCTCCTCCGCGATCTCTTCCTCATCCGGCACCTCACGCAGCTGGTGGACGTCGATGTAGCGCACGATGCCCTGTGGATCCACGACGATGATGGCGCGCTCTGGCCGGCCGATCTCCTCGTTGAACACGCCGTAGAGGCGTGACACCGCGCCGTGCGGCCAGAAGTCCGAGCAGAACGGGTAGCTCGTGATGCCGAGCTGTTCGGCCCACGCCTTCAGCGAGTAGACCGCGTCGCACGTGATACCCACGACCTGGGTCGTCCCCGGCTCATATCGCTGTTGGAGCGACGCGAGTGCCGGAGCTTCGTGGTTTCAGGTGCCGCTGAACGCGAAGGCCATGAACGCGAGCACGACCCGCTGCCCGCGCAGGGCCGATAGCGAGATGGTGCGGCCATCGTGCGCGCGAAGCGTGAAGTCGGGCGCCGGATCGCCGGCCTTCAGGGTCGTGGTGTCGGTCGCGATCTTCGTGCGACCCTTCGGTCGCTGCTCAGCCACGTCCCTAAGATAGCCGCATGCAAACGCGTGGAGCCGAAGGCCGGCGCATCACCGCGCGCCGCCGCGACTTCTTGGCCTACGCGACAGTGTGTCCGTTCTGCGGCGAGCATGTGGGCCCGCGGTTCGTGACCCGGGAGCACGCCGACGTGCCACCGAATCCACCGTACGCCGCGTCAGTGAAATGCCCGCGCTGCCGCGAGCTCTACGAGGTTGTGTTCACGGACTGATCAGGCGGATCAGGCGAGGGAGGGCTTTGCCCGACCGAGCCGCAGGGCCCCCGAGAGCGGAGCAGCCGAAGGCAGCGCAGGTTTCAGGGGTAATCAAGGCGTGACGGTGATGATGAGGTAGACGCCTTGGTCTTCCATCCACGTCGTGCCGTCGATGACCGGACGCAGGTGGATCGAGTACAGGCCAGGCGTGGCCGGCGCCTTCACCTGGAACGTGAACGTCGCGTTCTGGCCGGGGGCCACCGTCGTCTCGGATTGCACTGCGACACGGCTCGCGAACGGCCAGTTGACGCCGAGCGCGGCCCACGTCACGTCGTCGAGGTTGATGCCGAGGCGTGCTTCCTGACCGAGGATCCCCTTCACCCAGGGGCTCGCGCCGGTGTTGGTGAATGTGATCGTGAGCGGCGCGCTGGTCTGACCGACCTGGAGCGTCGGGTAGGGCGACTGCGAGACCCACCTCGAGTGGTAGCTGGACGAGCTCACGATGACCATGAACACGCCCTGATCCTCCATCCACGTCACGCCGTCGATGACAGGACGCAGGGGCAGCCGATAGGTACCAGGCGTGGACGGGGCGCGGACGTTGAACGTGAACGTGCCGGTCTGGCCGGGCGCGACGGTGGCTTCGACGGTCGTGGCGAGCCGGTTGGCCGACAGCCATCCATCGTTCATCCCGAGGCTCGCGAACGTGAGGGTGTCCCCGTTCAGGCCGAGGTTCGCCTGTTTGCCGGTGACGCCCTTCTGCCATGTCGCGGTACCGGTGTTCTGGAACTTCACCGTCAGGGTCGTCGAGGTGCCCGGCGCGAGCGTCGGCCACGCGCTCTCGCTCTGGAACGCCGCGTGGAACGTCTGGCTCTGGGGCGGCGGAAGCGAGCTCCCGGTGCCGCCGGCGGTCGTGAAGTCCCACTCGTTCGTGGTCATCACGCCATTGACGTTGATGTCGAAGCGGACGTGGTACGTCGTCGCGGCAGCGAGCGGCTTCTGCGGGATGATGACCTGGTAGTCGTACTCGAACTGCTGCGGCGCGTAGTAGATGGGCAGCCGCGAGCCATCCGGCGCGACGATCTCGGCGGCGCGCATGGTGACGCCCTGACCGGCCGAGTAGACGACCATGATCGGGTAACCGACCGGACCGGAGACGCCGGCCGGCAGCGGGCTCGGTGACTCGCCGCCACCCCAGCTCGTCGGGATGCCCGACTGGCCGGCGGCGGGCGAACGCACATAGTTGACGGGGCGCTGGCTGAAGTCGTAGACGAAGTCACCGACGACGGAGCCGCGGGTGCCGAGGGTCGAGTAGCCCCAGCCCGTCGCTACCGAGTTTGGATGCATCATGCCGAGCCGGTGGTACGGCGCGTCCCAAAGCTGATTCACGCCGGCCACCGCGCTCGAGCCACCCGTCGCGACCTCGCTCACGAATGAGGTCGACCAGCCCGTGGCGACGAGTCGGTCACGCGGGCCGTAGCCGGTGTAGTACGGAAGCCCGCTCGTCTCGTAGTGGCCCATGTACCCGTTGGCGGAGCTGTAGTTCGCGTGGTTCTGCGCGGCCGTGCTCACCCGCGCCTCGGCGCCGATCGTTGGCGCGCCGACCGCAGTCCGGTGATCGTTGAGCGTCTGCACCATGTCCGTCTGCACAGTCGACTGCGCGGCATCCGCGTTCATCGAGGTAATGGCGGCTGCCGCTTGAGCGTTGAGACTCGTGCTCGACACCGCCAGGAGTAGGGCAAGCGCCATGAAGGAGGTGGTCCGTTTCATCTGCTAAAGCCAACGAGAACCGCGGGCCGAAGTTAGCCGTATCTACCAAACGGATGGCCATACCGGTACCAAAGTTCGGCCAGCGCCGCCCGCCCGCGGCGCCGCCGTCACGAGGTTGGAGCTACTTCTTCTTCGCCTTCTTCTTCGCGGTCTTCTTGGCAGCCTTCTTCTTCGCCGGCATTTAGGTCACCTCCCTTCCTCTAAGAGTGATCGGCGCTTCCAGCGCTTTAGAACAGCCGCCGCTGCCGCCCGGTCATGCGACCGGCCTGGCTGGAGCGAGCGAGCCATTCCTCGAATTCGCGGCGCGGGATGCGCCAGACCCGACCGACCCGGACTGCGGGGATCCGCTCCGGATTCGCGTCGTCCACTGCGCCGAGGCGGCGCAAGATGGTCGTGGGGTGGACACGGAGGCGCTTGGCCACCTCGTCGGTCGTCAGGAATTCCTCTTGATGTTCTTCCCGAGCCGACGATGGGGTCACTGCACCTCCTGCGGGGACAGCTGCTACGAGCATCACCTGCGTGAATGCACTCTACCTGCACCGTCAACCGGCGGCAAGGCCTTCCACGCGCGGGCGAGGAGGCGAAGGGCGCGCTCGAGCCGAACCTTGTTCTCCGGGTCGTTCAGCCAACGCGACGCCCCGCTCGGGTGCGGGAGCGGGATGAGGAGCGCGTCGTTCAGCGTTGGGCTGCGCTTCGACCGTCCGACGACGTCGCTGAGCGCCGCCCTACCCCACAGGCGCTCGATGGCGAGCGTCCCGACGAGCAGGATGATGTCGGGCCGCACGAGGGCGACCTCCGCCTCGAGCCACGGAGCGCAGAGCGCGATCTCGGGAGGCGATGGTCGCCGGTCACCCGACCCGGTCGTCGCCTTTCCCGGAAAGCACTTGGTGATCGCGCTGCGATACGGCAGCTCGGTCTCCCCGATGCCCGCGCGTGCGAGCCAGCGGCGCAGCTCGGCACCTGCGCGGCCCGAGAACGGCGTGCGCGTCTTGAGCTCCACCACGCCAGGCGCTTGACCGACGATCATCACGCGGTCGGTGATATCGCCCGCGACGACGGGCGCAGCTTGCTCGAGGTAGCCGGCCGCAACGCACTTCGTGCACGCGAGGATGCGCGAATGGAGGCGTTTCAGCTTCGCCGCATCGGCACGGCTGCGCGGTGCGAGAGTCGAAAGTCCCATTGCACCGACGTTAGCCGCCTGCGCATGTTCGAGCGATGCAGCCGCGGCGCCGTCGTCCGCTCGAGCTCGCCTGGGCGGCCGGCTTCTTCGACGGCGAGGGCAGCACGATCGCCCGTCGCGATCGTGCTCGCCCCGGTTATCGCCGGCTCGTTCTCAGCGTGCCACAGGCAGGTGGAAATATCCCGCCGGAAGTGCTGGTCCGTTTCCGCCATGCGATCCTCGCGATGGGCTCGATCGGACCTCGGAACGACGAGGGGGTCTATTGCTGACGCACGAATGGATACGCGAAGGGTCGAGCGGTGCTTGCGTTGCTGTGGCGACACCTCGGCGCGGTGAAGCGCCGCCAAGCGGCTACCGCGATCGCCTCGATACGCCAGCAGTACAGGTCGGGACACGTCCTACGGCGATCATCGCGCTCCCGCTCGAAGGTGCCGCCCTTACGACGCGACCGAGGGTCGTGCGTGGGCCGCCGGCTTTCTGGATGCCGAGGGATGCTTTGGCCTCGCCCGAAAAGGGGTGCGCAAGGATGGCGTCGCTTCGTATCGCATCCGCTGCTCCGCGAGTCAACACGGTCAACCAGGTGTCTCGCCTGCCGTGCTCGTACGCCTGCATTCGGCCATGGGAGGCCTGGGGAAGATCGAGCGCCACGGCGATCCTGACGATCACAAGTGGCTGGTCGAAGGAGAGTTGGGGGTCAAGGCGGTGCTGGCGGTCGTCGAGCCGTGGCTCGGCCCGGTCAAGCGAGCGCAGGCCGGGGGCGCGCTCGCCGCCTTCACGAAGCAGCGCTCCAGACGCGAACCTATGAGGGGCGATCGAGGGCACTGCAAGCGCGGCCATCCGTATGACCATCGGGTCACCCGCAATGGCCGCACTCAGGCGATCTGCAACGCGTGTCAGCGCATCATGGAGCGACGCAAACGTGCGGCTCAAGGGATCCCACCGCGTCGGTTCAAGAACACCGACCGCCGCTACACTGAGTGAATCAGCGGGGTGTGGCCTAGCCCGGTTCAAGGCGCCACTCTGGGGGAGTGGAGATTCGAGGGTTCAAATCCCTCCACCCCGACAGTCAGTAACCTAGGAGACTACGCCTCGACCGCCGCGGCCACGCTCGCCGGCAACGCCACGTGGAAGGTCGTCCCGTGCCCTACGTCGCTCTCGGCCCAGATACGGCCGCTGTGCCGGTCGACGATCTCCTTGGTGATGTACAGGCCGAGGCCCATGCCACCGACGTCCCGTGCGTTGCGGTCCGGCGAGCGGTAGAAGAGGCCGAACACCCGCGCGAGCTCGGCCGGCCGGATCCCGATGCCATGGTCAACAATCGAGAACTCGATCTCCTGCTCCCAAGCGCGCGATACGGTGACTTCGATCGGGCCACCTTCGGGCGAGTACTTCATCGCGTTGCCGATCAGATTGTTCAACACCTGCTCGAGATGATCGCGGTCCCCACGCACGCCCAGCTTCCGATCTGGGTCGTAGTGCAGCCGCAGGTCGTGCTTCGTTGCCATGAGCTGATGCCGGCGCATGACCTCTGCGACGAGCTCGGGCAGATCGACATCGGCGACGCGTAGCTCGAGCCGTCCCGATTCGATGCGCGACACATCCAAGAGCTCGTCGACGAGGCGCGCGAGCTTCCCGGTCTGGCGCTGCACCACCTCGAGCTGTTCGAGCAGGGTCTCCTCCTCCTTCTTCCAGTCGGCCTCGTTCGGCAGGCCCGCGCCGAGGCGACGCTTGATGCGGCGGACCGCGATCTGGACGAAGCCGGACATCGCCGTGATCGGCGTCTTCAGCTCATGAGACGCGATGGAGAGGAACTGCGACTTGAGCTTGTCGAGCTCCTGCAGCTTCTCGTAGCTCGACTGCTGCTCGGTGCGCGCCGCATCGAGGTCCCGCACCCGCGCCTGCAGCTCGACGGTCGCCTGCGCGACGCGGTCGTGCAGGCTCTCGTTCAGCTCGTTGATCCTGCCATTCGCGGCCTCAAGGTCGGCCACGCGCGCGCGGAGCTGCTCACCGAGCTTGCGCCGCTCGATCCCGCGCGCGACCGTCGCCCGCAGATCCTCGACATCGGCGGGCTTGAGCATGTAGTCGTACGCGCCCTCGCGTAGCGCCGTCACCGCGGATTCGATCGAGGCGTATCCGGTGATGACGATGCCCACGGTCTCGGCCGACTTGCGCCGCGCCGCAGCGAGCACGTCCATGCCGTCGAAGTCGTCGAGCCGCAGGTCGGTCAGGACGAGGTCGAACTCTTCGGCCGCGATCTGCGCGAGCGCGTCGGTGCCGTGGAGCGCCGTCGCGACGCTGTACCCATCCATCTCGAGGATGGCGGCCATGGTGACGGCGACGCTCTCCTCGTCGTCGACGACGAGGACCCTAGGCGGCATCCACGGGCGGACCTCCGATCGGCAGCGTCATGCTGAAGACGGTCCCGCCTCCCGGCTGGTTGCTCACTTGAAGTCGGCCGCCGTGGCTTTGCGCGATCCCGAGGCTCACCCAGAGGCCGAGGCCGGTGCCCTTCTCGCCCTTCGTGGAGAAGAACGGCTCGAAGATGTGCGTGAGGCTCTCCTCGGCGATGCCGGGACCGGTGTCCGCGACCTGCATCCGGACCTCGTCGGTCCGGATGACGCCCGACGCCGCGTCGCGGTGCGATTCCGTGGAGACGGTGACGAGTCCGCCCTTCGGCATCGCCTCGGCCGCGTTCAGGACGAGGTTGAGGACGACCTGCTTGATCTGGTCGGCCGAGGCCATGACCTTCGGCAGGTCCCGTTGCAGCTGCGTCGCGATCTTCACGTTGCGGTCGCGCAGCCGTTTCGCGACGAGGGCCTCGGCTTCCTCGACGAGAGCGTTCAGGTCCGTCGGCGCGAGCTCGGCCGCGGGGCGGTAGAGGCCGAGCATCTGCCGGAGGATCCGGCTCATCCGCTCGGTCTCCTTCATCGCGATGCCCAGGAACTTCGCGTTCGGGTCGTCCTCGGGGATGCGCTTCACCAAGAGGTAGAGCGCGTTCTGGATCGCCTCGAGCGGGTTGTTGATCTCGTGCGCCATCGACGCGGCGAGCCGTCCGGTCGCCGCGAGCTTCTCAGCGTCGAAGAGGGCCTGCTCCAGGCGGCGGCGCTCAAGCTCGCGGAGCCGTCCGACGTCTTGCATGACCGAGACGGTCGCGACGGTCGCGCCGACCGGGTCGCGGACCTCGTTCGCGGTCACCTGGAGCTCCAGCTCCTCGCCCGTGTCGACATCGGTGAGCCGCAGCTCGCCCGACCGACGGGGCGCCGGATCGAGCGACAGCTGCGCGAGGAACGAGGTGAACTTCGCGTCGTTGCGCATCGCGACCTGGGCTCGATCTGACTGATCGAGCGGATCGCTCGGCGGCTTGAAGAACCGCTCCGCTGCGGCGTTCATGCTCACGATCTCGTTCGTGTTGTCGACGACGATGATCGGGTTCGGCACGTTCCGGAGCACGAGGTCCAGGCGGTCGCGCTCCATGCGGATCTCCTGTTCGACCGACTGGACCCGCTGGACGTTGACGCTCAGCTCCTGGGTCATTCCTCGTTCATGCGATGCGAATACTACGTCGCGAGATTGAGAAACTCGCGCGTGAAGCCGTAGAGCTTCTCGCGGTCCTCGCGCAACGCCGGCCGCAATCCGTAGTGGTTGATCACCCGGATCTGCGTCGCGGTCCATTCCTTCCAGCACTCGGCGCAGACGCGTTGCTCGATCTCCTCACCGAGCGCGCCCGGCAATCCGGTCTTCCCCGCCCCCTCCCGAGTGTTGCCGCAGCGCGCACACGTCACGTCCGTCATCAGCGCACGAAACCGAAGCGATGGAGCGGCGCGTATCGGAGGACCGGCCGGCCGACGACCGCCGATCCAAGGATCGGACCGAACTGGCGTGAATCCGTGGACTCCGCGGGATCCGCATGGTCGCCTTGCACGGTCACGCGATCACCCACCACGGAGCGCACGCGCTTCACCAGGAGCCGCTCCGGCTCCCGCGGATCCGTCGCGATCACGACCTCGCCCTCGCGTGGCGGCCGCCGGAGCTGCCGGACGAGCAACCAATCACCGTCGTGGAACGTCGGCTCCATGCTCGCGCCCGCGACGGCGACCCTGAACAGCAGGGTCGCCGGCCTCACTTCTTCGTCGCCCAGAAGATGTCGGCGATCTCCTTGACCGCAGCCTGGAGGTCCGCCGCGGCCTTCGCGTCCACGCTCTGTTTGTTCTTCGAGCAGAGCTTCGCCGCCTTCCAGAAGGTGTCGTGCAGCTTCGGGTATTTCTCGAGGTGCTCCGGCTTGAAGTAGTCGGTCCAGAGGATGAGCAGCTCCTTCTTGCAAAGCTGCGCATGCTCCTCTTTCACCGCGACCGACCGGATGAACGTGTTGCGGCTGGCCTCGTCGTCGCCCGTCGATCCGGTGATCTTCTCGATCATCTTGGCGACCGTGTCGGCTGCGATCTTCGCTGCCGTCGGGTCGTAGATGCCGCACGGGATATCGCAGTGCGCGTGCGCCACGAGCCGTGGCGCGATCAGTGAGCGCAGGTCCATGAGTCGTCCTCCCCGGTGGATGTGCTTCGGATTATGGGCGCGGTCAGGGGTTCGCGTCGGCAAGTGTCACATCCATGGTCGTCGCCTTGTCGATCGTCACCTGCCGGCCCTCGGTGCTCACGACCTGGCTTGGGAAGGGCGCGAAGAAGTCGAGCGTGTACCGGCCTGCCGGGACGGCGAGCGAGTACCTGCCCGTCTCGTCGGTGTAGGCCGCGGTCAGGATGCCCTGGCCGTCCGAGACATTCACCGACGCACCCTCGAGCGGCACGCCGGCCTGCGACCGGACGACACCGCTCACGACGAGCCCGCGCTGCAGCTTCACGTCGACCGTCACGTTCTGCGACCGCACGGTGACCGTGTTCGCGTCGAGCCAGGTGCGGCCGCCGCCGACGTACTGCGGCAGCAGGTCGCTCCCGTCGGGCGGGATGATCTGGATGAGGTACGTCTCCGGTCGGGTCGTGACCCGGTACGCGCCGGTCGCGTCCGTGGGACGGCAGATCCGACCGGTGGGGAACGGCGTGTCGACGCAGACGAATGCGTGGAACACCGGCGCGCCGGTCGGATCGGTCACGTGCCCGACGATCGACGGGCCGGGCCCGAGCACCTGGTCGATCGTCCGATCGCGCGTCAGATCGACGCTCGCCGCGCCGACGCCGACGAGCGAGTCGTCGAACCATTGCATCAGGAGAGGTTCGTCGTCGGGCGGGATCATCCACACCCAGTACGTATCCAGCTCGCGCAGCGCGACGTAGTGCCCGTGGTCATCGGTACGCTCGCACTCCCACGGCAGCGACTCGCTGAACCGGTGCGTGCACACCTGGGCCTTCTTCACCGGATGGCCGTCCGTCGCGGTCACCGTGCCCTGGAGGGTCACACCCTGCCGCAACGTAACGTCGACGCCCGATGCGTCCGCGGTGCGGACATCGATGACGTCGGCCTCGCCGCTGTCGACCCGCCCGTAGGCCCACTGCGAGAGGAGCTTCAGCCCCGGCCCGCCGTCGAAGCTCATCTTGTAGAGGCCGGGCGTCACGTCGACGGCGTACGTGCCGTCGGCCTTGCTCTTCTCGCAGACCGTCGCCGCGAGCGAGAGCGGATTCGCGCAGACCGCGCCCAGCGCCACGGGCTTCTGACCGGGGTCGGTGATCGTTCCGCTGATCCGCCGGACCGTTTCGAACTCGAGGCGCACGGAGGAGTCGCCTGTCGTGAGGTCCGCGCCGGCGAGCTCGCCGACCCGCCGCTGGCTCGCGGGGGTCTCGGAGCGGATCTGGTACGTGCCCGCCGCGAGGCTGAAGGTCGCGACCCCGTCCGGTCCGGTCGGCGCACATGACTGCGCGCCGGCCAGCGTCGCCGCGCAGACCCGCAGCCCAGCGACCGGGCCGGTGACGCCCGCGGCGACGACCTTCAGCGAGTGCGTCACCGGTGTCGGCGACGGCGCGACCACCGGAGGGGGTGCCGCGCACGCCGCGGCGAGCACGCCGAGGATCAGCCATTTCACAACGGTCTTACGAATGGGCGTCACTTCCCTGCCCCGCATCGTGAATGAATGACAGAACGAACGGAAGCGAGGCGAGCGAAATGGAGAGCGAACTGATCGCGATCGGGCTGGTCCTCGTCGTGGTCGCAGCGGTCCTTCTGGTGGCGGTCGGTGCGGATCCGACCCCGCTGGACATCCACATTGCGGCGGTGCACGCCGAGGCGCAGGCCCACGCGCTCGTCAATCAGGTCGCCGAGCGTCTCCCGCGCTGACCCGCAGGAGGCGCGAGACCTCGGCCAGGGGCCCCGAGAGCTCCTCGCCCGGCTCGCGCTCCATGAGGCCGCGCATCGCTTCCCGCACCGGTTTTCCGTCGAACAGGACGCGATAGGTCTCGGCGACGATCGGCATGTCGACACCCTTCGCCGTCGCCAGCGCGTGGACCGCCTCGGTCGTGCCGATCCCCTCCGCCACCTGGCCGCCCAGACGCCGCGTGATGTCGGCCAGCGTGGCGCCCTTCGCCAGGAGCTCGCCGACCGACCGATTCCGCGAGTGCGCGCTCGTGCAGGTCGCGATGAGATCCCCGAAGCCCGCGAGGCCCGCGCACGTCAGCGGATCGGCGCCGTTCGAGAACGCGTAGCGCGCGATCTCCGCGAGCCCACGCGTCATGAATCCCGCTTTCGCGTTCACGCCGTACCCCATCCCATCAATCGCACCTGCACCGAGCGCGACGATGTTCTTCAGGGCGCCGCACAGCTCGACGCCGACGACATCGTCGTTCGTGTACGCGCGGAACATCGGCGTCCCGAGCAGCGCCTGGAACGCCCGGGCGGTGTCGCGGTCAGTCGAGGCGATGACCGTCGGTGCCGGCAGGCCGGCGGCGATCTCGCGCGAGATGTTCGGCCCCGAGAGCACGGCGACGCGCGAGGCGGGCATCACGTCCGACCACAGCTCGCTCATGCGTCGCGAGTCGCCCGGGGTGAGGCCCTTCGTCGCCGAGCACAGCCGGTGCGCCGGGCGGAGCAGCGGCCGGACGTGGTCGCGGAGCTCTCGGACGCCCTGTGCGGGCGTCGCGACGACGACCGCGTCAGCCAGCAGCGCGCGCTCGAGATCATCGGTGACGGTCACCGCGTTCGGGATTTTCACCCCGGGCAGGTAGCGGGCGTTCTCGCGCCGCGCCGCGATCTCATTCGCCCGCGCGGCGTCGCGCGTCCAGAGGACCACCGACCGCCCACCATCGCGAGCGAGGATCGTCGCGAGCGTCGTACCCCAGGACCCCGCCTGGAGGACCGCTACGTCGACGGCGATCGGCGTTGTCCGACGCGCGGCTCGCGGCCGCGGAGGATCCGCTCGATGTTCGCGCGGTGGCGGATGATCACGATCGATCCGGCGATGAGGATGAACCCGAGCACCGCCCAATGGAACGAGAGGTAGCCGGCGAACACGAAGACGATGTAGCCGATGAGCGCGCCGGCGACGGACGCCAGGGAGCTGACGCTCACCATGCGGGTGACCGCGAGCGCGAGCATGAACGCGACGACCGCGCCCAGCCACGCCGGCGTCGCGATGAACAGAAGCGCGCCGAACCCCGTCGCGACGCCCCGGCCGCCGCGGCCTTCGAGGAATGCCGGCCAGCAGTGCCCCGCGACCGCCGCGACCGCCGCGACGGCCGACGCGACGGTCCGCTCATCGCCTGGTCCGGTCACGATCGTCGATGCGATCCAGACCGCCAGCGCACCTTTGAGGATGTCGAGGACGGCGACGAGCAGCGCCGCGCCGAGTCCCAGGGCGCGGAAGGTGTTCGTCGCTCCCGTCGACCCTGAACCGACCTTCCGCAGGTCGACGTTGCGATACATCCGGCCGACGATGTAGCCGCTCGAGATCGACCCGATGCCGTAGCCGATGAGCCCGCAGACGACGATCCGGACCAGGTCCATCAGTCCCGGGCCCCACGGAACTGGAGGCGGATGGGCGTGCCGGGGAACGGAAACCGCTCGCGGAGCTTGTTCTCGAGGTAGCGCTGATAGGAGAAGTGCACGAGATCAGGACGGTCGACGAAGAACACGAACGTCGGCAACGGCGCGTCAGCCTGGGTCACGTGGTGGAAGCGGACCTCCTTGCCACGCACCGTGGGCGGCGGGTGGGCACCGAGGGCGTCGACGAGCAGGCGATGGAGGTCCGAGGTCGCGACGTGCGTGTGGCGGGCCGCCACCACCTGGACGGCGTCGGCGAGCGTCTCGTCGACGTTGCGCCCGCTCTTCGCGGAGGTGAAGTGGCTCGTCATCCAGGGCGCAAAGTGGAACTCGCGCGCCACGTCGGCCCTGAAACGTTCGGTCGTCTCCATGCCGCGATCGACAGCATCCCACTTGTTGATGGTGAGCACCAGTCCCACGCCGGCTTCGAGCGCGTAGCCCGCGTTGTGCACGTCCTGATCGACGATGCCCTCGAGCGCGTCGATGAGGAGGATCGCGACGTCGGCACGCTCGATCGCGCGGACCGTGCGCAGGAGCGCGTACTGCTCGATGCCGTGCGCGATGCTGCCTCGCCGCCGGATCCCCGCGGTGTCCACGAGGAGGATGCGTTTACCGTCGCGTTCGAGCGCCGTGTCGACCGTGTCGCGCGTCGTCCCGGGCGAGGCGTGCACCACCGACCGTTCGGCGTGGACGAGCGCGTTCAGAAAGCTCGACTTGCCGACGTTCGGCCGGCCGATGATCGCGACTCTCGCGTCGTACGCCTCTTCCGACACCTCCTCCTCGGGCAGCGCCGCGACGACGGCGTCCAGCAGGTCGCCGGTCCCCGTGCCCTGGATCGCCGAGACGGTGTGCAGGTCACCGAGACCGAGGGCGTAGAACTCCGCTGCCTGCGCCTCACTGCGCCACGAATCGCTCTTGTTGGCGACGATCAGGACGGGCTTCCGGCTGCGGCGTAGCCGATCGGCGACGTCGTGCTCGACCGGGAGGATCCCGGCCTTCGCATCCACGGTGAACAGGACGACGTCGGCCTCATCGATGGCCGTCTCGGCCTGGGCGCGCACCGCGGCTTCCATCGGTCCGGCTTTCGGATCGTCGAGGCCACCGGTGTCAACCAGGGCGAACTCGCGGCCGCGCCACTCCGTGGTCGCGTAGATACGGTCGCGCGTCGTGCCGGGGAGATCTTCGACGATGGCGACGCGCTCGCCCACGAGGCGGTTGAACAGCGTGGACTTGCCGACGTTCGGGCGACCGACGATGGCGACGACCGCACGGGCCATCTAGCCCGCCAGCGCTTCGGCGCGCTCCTTCACTTCGAGCAGCGTCTCCATCGGCGTCGAGCATCCGCCGATGAGCCCAACGCGCTCTTTGCCCGCGAGCCACGACGGCTCGAGCTCCGTGGAATGCTCGATGTGGTAGGCGACCTTTCCCTGCATGCGCGCGAGATTGACGAGCTCGCGCGTGTTCGCGGAGTTCTTCCCCCCGACCACGACGATGACATCCGTCTCCCCGGCGAGCTCGGTCGCCGCGTTCTGGCGCTTGATCGTGACGGGACACACGGTGTTGAAGACCTTCAGCTCTTGGCTGATCTCGGCCACGTGGCCGACGAGCTCCTTGAACGCCCAGGGCGGCTGCGTCGACTGGGAGACGACGCCCGCCTTCTTCATCTTCGGCAGACGCTCCCACTCGTCCTTGGTCTCGACGATCGTGTAGTCGCTACCTGCGAAGCCGACGAGCCCGACGACCTCGGGGTGCTCGGGCGTGCCGAGGATGATGACCCGGTAGCCCTCGTCAGCGAGCTGCTTGGTGAACCGCTGCGCGCGCAGGACCAGCGAGCAGGTCGCATCGATGCACTCGAGACCGTGCTCCTCGATGCTCGCGCGCATCGCCGGCGGCACGCCGTGGGCCCGGATGACGACGATCCCCGACCCGGCCTCGGCGGGGTCCGTGATCACCTTCACCCCGCGCGCGGCCAGGCGCTCGCTGATCTTGGGGTTATGCACGACCTGGCCGAGGTTGAAGACGGGCTTGCCGGATTCGGCCGCCGCCTCCGTCAGCTCGACGGCCTTCTTGACGCCGAAACAGAACCCGTTCTCGCGCGCGAGGAGGACTTCCACGTCACAAGTGTAGGGTCCTACGTCCGGTCATCGGCGTAATACCCGCGCATCTGGGGCGGGAGCAGGATCGCGACCTTGCGCATGATCGCGTCCGCGATCGCTTGCTCGTCGCCCGTCGCCGTCTCAGGGAGCTCGCTCGCTCGAAAGGGCTGGCCGACGCGCACGCGGATGTTCGAGCGGAACGGTCTCGCGTCGGGCGTCCCCGACACTCCGACCGGAAGGATCGGCACGTCGGACTTCAGCGCGAGGAACGCGATGCCCGGGCGCGCGCGGCCGAGGGCGCGTTGGCGGCTGCGGGTCCCCTCGGGGAAGAACCCGAGCGGATTGCCGGCCCGAAGGACCTTCAGGCAGGTGACGATCGCGCGACGATCGCCTTCGCCCCGACGGACCGGAAAGCATCCGATGCCACGCAGCAGGCCACCGAGGAAGAACATCCGGAACGCCTCGATCTTCGCCATGTACCGGATCGCGACGCCGAAGGTCAGCTCGATGGCCGGTGGGTCCTTCCAGTCCACGTGATTCGCGACCACGATGTAGGCCCCGTGCGTCGGGATGTGCTCGCGGCCCTCGAGCCGCATTGGGAACAGCGCGCGCCCGACGGCCCTGACCGGGGGGAAGAGCAGCTGCCACATCCAGAGTCGCCGTTGCGGCCACATCGGATCGCCGAGGAGACCGATCAGGGTCGTTGGATCGCCGCCAGCACTTTGTCCAGTGCCTCGCGCACCGCCAGTCCGTCAGTCTGGACGATGATGGCGTCTTCCGCTGCCTTCAACGGCGACACCGGTCGCTCGCTGTCGAGCTGATCACGACGAAGGATCTCGTGCAGCAGCTCTTGGCGCGGACGTTGTTCCCCGCGCGCGGCTAGCTCCTCTTCGCGGCGACGCGCTCGCTCGCTCGCGGACGCGGTGAGGAAGATCTTCCTATCGGCATCCGGCAGCACGACCGTGCCGATGTCTCGACCCACCATGACAATGCGGGCCTGCCCCGCGAGTGCGCGCTGCTGGGCGACCAGCGCATCACGCACGCCCGGTACGCGGGCGACCTGCGAGACGATGCGGTCGACGTCCGCCGATCGGATGTCCCAGGTCACGTCGGCGCCATCGAGCAGTACGGTGTAGGCACGTCCGTCCTGCTTCGTCGGCGGGCCGATCATGATCCGGATGTTCTTCGCGAGCAGGGACAGCCGCGGCCCGTCGTCGGCATCGATGCCCCGGCGCATCGCGGCGAGCGCGACGGCGCGATACATCGCGCCCGTGTCCAGGAAGAGGTAGCCGAGCCGCTCAGCGACCAGCGCGCCGATGGTGCTCTTCCCCGCTCCGGCGGGCCCGTCGATCGCGACGGTCCGTGGCAGCGCCATTACTTGAATGGGGCTCGGCCGGGGCGGGCCAAGCC
>JALYLX010000051.1 GCA_030773995.1 Chloroflexota bacterium | reverse complement strand
GGATAGAGCCGCTCCCGCGCGCCGACGAGCGACACGACCGTCCGCCGGCCCCGCTCGTCGCGAGCGGTCGACACGATGCCCACCGGCTTGTTTAGCAGGACGTAGCGATGCGCGACGGCCGTGGCGGCGCGGGTCCCGTCGACCTCGAGTGGCGCGTCCGGGGCGACCTTCTGGCCGATCGCGATGCGCCGCCCGCGGCTCGTCACACGGCCGGCGGCGATGAGCTCCTCCGCGTGGCGGCGTGACGCGATGCCGCGCTCGGACAGGAGCTTCTGTGCGCGCGCCGGGGCTGCTTTCACTCGGTCGGCACGGCGTCGTTGAGGACGCCGTCAGGCGACAGCACGGTCGGGAGCGCATCGAGCGAGGTCAGCCCGAAGCACTCGAGGAACTCCCACGTCGTCCCGTACTCGAATGGGCTGCCCGGCGCCTCGCGACGCCCGAGCTCCTCGATCAGCCGGCGAGACATGAGCGTGTAGATGGTCTGGTCGCAGTTCACGCCGCGGATCGATTCCACCTCCGCGCGCGTGACCGGCTGACGGTAGGCGACGACCGAGAGCGTCTCGAGCGCCGCGGCCGAGAGCCGCAGCCGATCGGCACCGAGGTAGGTCGCGACGTACGGGGCCATCTCCGGCGCGGTCACGATCTGCCAGTCGTCGTCCTCGTGCTGCAGGCGCAGCCCGGTGCCCGTGTACCACTCCTCGAGCTCGGCGAGCGCCTCGCTCACCACCTTCGGGCCCGCACCGATCGTCCGCGCGAGCTCGGCGCGGCTCACCGGCTTCTCGGCGACGAACAGGACGGCCTCGACCGCAGCCGCGGTGACCGAGCGCGTCATTCTGGAAGCCCCTCCATCCGCCCGACCTTTCGCTCCACGCGGATCTCGCCGAAGAGCTCGTCCTGGGTGATGTCGATGACCAGGCGGCGGTACAGGTCGAGCAGGGCGATGAACGTCACGATCGCGTAGCCGAGCGTCGGCCGGTCGCCGAGGAGCGTAGCGAACGTGACCGTGGGCTGTTCGGCGATGAGGGCCTCGATCTCGGCGGTGCGCACCTCGACGGAGTAGCGCTCCCCCGGGAGGGCGACCTCATCCTCGGTGCGGCGGGTCAGCGCGAGCACCTTCAGCCACGCCGCCGCGAGCGCATCGGGGTCGCCGCCCTTCGGCGGGAGGTCGACCGTCCCCCCCTCGCGATGGAACGCGCGCTCGCCCGCGCGGAGGCGGTCGCCCAGGGCGGCCGCACGATCCTTGGTCGTCGCGTACTCGATCAGGCGAAGACGCAGCTCCTCCTCGGTGTCGATCTCGTCCTCGTCCGACGCGGGCGTGAGCGACGGCAAGAGGCTGCGTGCCTTCAACAGCACCAGACGAGACGCGATGTACAGGAACGCGGACACCTCATCCGCCGGCAGGCGGTCCATCGCCCGGACGCGGGCGAGGTAGTCATCGGCTAGCTCGGCGAGCCGGACGGTGAAGATGTCGAGCTTTTTCACCTCGACGAGCTCGAGGAGCAGGTCGAGCGGCCCCTCGAATCCGGCGACGCTCACGTCGGGCGGGCGCGGGCCGACGGGCATCACGGCAGGGCCTCGTGATCGGCGCGGGCGAGGAGACGCGCGTCGTCGGTCTGTGGAGGCGAATGGTGACCCGCGATGAGGAACACGACGCGATCCGACGCGCCCCGCCGGCGGGCCTCCTCGGCGCCGCGGCGGGCGTGATCGAGGTAGCGCGCGAACGTCGAATCCCCGCGCGCGAGCTCACGGCGAACGCGCGGCGCGACGCGCGCGAGGAGCACGCCCGCGACGCGGTGCCAGAGCTGCGTGGTCGGCGGTTTCGCGATGTCGTGCAAGAAGCCGACGGTCACGAGCTCCTCGTCGGCCCCGAGCGCGAGCAGGATGTCCGCGGTGCGCTGCGCGTGGCGCACATCGGCCGAGGCGCCGGCGACGACGACGCGCAGGGTCTGCCGCGTGCGGCCGATCATCAGAAGAGCCGCGTGCCGACGAGCAGATTCGCCAGGGACTGCGCCGGGCCGAAGACGATCTGGAACAGGAGCCGGCCGCCGAAGAACAGCAGCAGCAATAGGAGCATCGGCCCGTACTGCTGGAACTGCCGCCACGAGTACTGCTGCCGCGGGGGCAGCAGCCCGTACACGACGTTCGATCCATCGAGCGGTGGGATCGGAACCAGATTGAAGATCCCGAGGACGCAGTTGAAGTAGACGACGTACGCAAGGATCTCCGTGTACGCGCCGCCGAACGGGTCGGCCGCTCCGAACCGGAGCGGGATCGCGCAGAGAGCGGCGATGACGAAATTCGCGGCAGGGCCGGCGAGTGCGACGAAGGCGACGGAGCTGGAGCTACGGAGGCGCGATTCGTTGAACGGGACGGGCTTCCCGTATCCGAATCCCGCCACGACGAGGAGGAGCGTCCCGAACAGATCGAAGTGCGCCAACGGGTTGAGCGTCATCCGGCCCATCAGCCGGCCGGTGTCGTCGCCCAGCTGGTGCGCGGCGTAGGCGTGCATGAACTCGTGGACCGTGATCCCGAGGATGATCGCGATGATGAAGGCGAGGAAGGCGATCGGATCCCGAGCCGCGTTCTGGATCGGGCTCTGGAGGCTGCCGGTCAGGAAATAGAGGACCAGCAATCCAAGTGCGAGGAGAAGCATCGGGTTGGTGCCGCCGGGTCCGCGGAATCCACGGGCAATCACTCCGCCGAGTCTACGGGCGCGCTCGGACGGGACGTTGACGCAACGTTGACCTTTCCCGATACCGCATCCTCACTACATCGCATCCTGGCTGCGCTGCAATCCACCTAGTCATCGTGTGGTAGCGACGATGAAGCAGCGGTGGGAGTTTGGGATGAAGCGCAGCGTGGTGAGTGCGACCCTGGTGGCGGCGATCATGCTCGTGTCCGGGCAATTCGCGATCGCGGGCGAGAAGTGGTGCGAAGAGGATCCGGTGCTCACGATCGACGGCCGGACCGTTGACTACACGGCCTCGTTCCCGGCGGCGTACGTGACCGGAACGACGGTGAACTGGACGTTCCATATCCCGTCGAACGTGCTCCTCGCGGCGGCGATCACGCCGCCGGCCCTCGGTTCGCCGACCATCAAGTCGACGGTGCGCATCGTGAGGGACCTGCCGGCCTACTGGCTCCTGGCAAAGGCGTCGGTCGTCACGACCGTCTCGTTCACCTCGAGCGGATCATTTGCCACGAGCACGGCGGTCCAGGGGCTGAACGCAGCCTGGACGACGTACAGCGGCCGATCGAACAAGGCCCTCACGTTCAGCACGGGCTACAGCACGCTGCCGCTCCTCTACTAGGGCATGCACTCGTTGCGGCGGCCGCTTCGGCTCTACGTGACGGGGGTGATCCTCGCGGGCGGGACCGCGCTCGCGCTCGGCGCGGCGACGCTGCGGCCACTTTCGAACGAGCTCGTCGTCGCGATCGTCCTTCTCGCTCTCGCGACCGCCGCGCAGCTGCGGCCGGTGCACCTCACGCACAAGACCAAGGTCACGGTCGAGGACGCCGCGACGTTCGCGGCGGCGCTGCTCCTCGATCCGGGGCTGGCGATGCTCGTGGCCGGGGGCAGCACGCTGGTCGCCGGCCTGCGCGGACGCGTGAGCTGGTACAACCGCGCGTTCAACGTGTCGGCGGTCGTCATCGACACCAGCGTGGCGGCAGTGGCCTTCACGGTCCTCGCATCGGGCGCGGGTCCCTCCCTCGCGACCCTACCTGCGATCGCCATCGCCGCCGCGCTGAAGTTCGGCGCCAACTCGACGATCGTCGACATCGCCGTCGCGTTGCAACTGCGCCGGAGGCCCCTCGCCAAGTGGTGGGCCCGCCACCGGCGCGATGCGGGGCAGCTCCTGTCGCTCTACCTCATCGGGGCGGTCGGCGCGATCGCCGCGAGCGACTCGCCGGTGACCCTCGCGTTGATCGTGACCCCGTCCGGGCTGGCGCTGCTCGGGCTGCGCAACATCGCGCGCCTCGAGACGCGGACGAAGCAGGCCGCGCGCGCGCTCACGCGGCTCATCGAGCAGCGCGACACGTACACCTACGGCCACTCCCAGCGCGTCGCGGAGTATGCGGAGCGCCTCGCGCGCGCGATGCGCCTGGACCAGGTCCAGATCGATCTCATCAAAGAGGCGGCCTTCCTCCACGACATCGGGAAGATCACGACCCCTGACGCGGTGCTGCTGAAGCCCGCCGGCCTGGACGCATGCGAGCGTGAGGTCATGCACGACCACGCCGAGCAGGGGTACACGCTGCTCGAGAAGCTCCCGGCGTTCTGGGAGGGCGCGGAGTTCGTCCGCTCCCACCACGAGCGCGTGGACGGGACCGGCTATCCCGCGGGCTCCGCGGCTGGGAGCTCCCGATCGAGGTCTCGATCATCGCCGTCGCCGACAGCTACGACGCGATGACCACGGACCGCGTCTACCGCACGGCGCTGCCTTGGCCCGTCGTGCGCGCCGAGCTCCTGCGCGAACGCGGGCAGCAGTGGCACGGATCCGTGGTCGATGCGTTCCTCGCGATGATCGAGGCCGAACACGCAGCCGTCGGCGCCGGGGCGGCAGCCTAGACCGCGACGCGCCCGAGCACGAGCTTGCGCGGGACGACGGGCCCCGCACTCCAGGTGAATGCGTCCCGGACCTGTTCGATCGCCACCTTGTCGGCCGGCTTGCCGCCGTGATGCACGTCCGCGAAGGCCGCGCCGCGCTCCACGCGCGCGCCGACCTTCGCGTGGAGCACGATGCCGGTGCGGTGATCGATCGCCTGACCCTTCGTCTCGCGGCCCGCGCCCAGCCGGACCGATGCGAGCCCGACCTCGTCGGCGGCGATCCGCCGGACGTACGCCGTCCGCGCCGCACGTAAGGTCTCGACGCGCGGCGCCCGGGGCAGCCGGCCGGGGTCGTCCACCATCCGCGGGTCGCCACCC
>JALYLX010000050.1 GCA_030773995.1 Chloroflexota bacterium | reverse complement strand
GCTCGCGACGGGCGATGAGCTCGCTGCGCTCACGCTCGACGGCGACCGCGCGTGCCTCGCCGGCGCGCACCAGGTCGCGGACGTCCGCTTCCGTTGCAGCGAGCGCGTCGGCCACGACTTCGAGCCGGCCGCGCTCGGCCTGCGCCTCGCCTAACCTGGTCTCGGCCTCGACGAGCCGCGTCGCCGAAGCTTCGCGCTCGAGGCCGAGCTGCACGAGTGCGCGCTCCGATGCGTTCAGCTCCTCGCCGAGGCGGCGGTGCATCGCGGAGAGCCGCTCGGTGGCCCGCTGGTCCGCGGCGACGCGATCGTCAGGCATACGGATCGCGCCGGGCGTCACGACCATGCCGTCGATCGTCACGACCGTCCCCTCGCGCATCGAAGACGCGGCCCGGTACGCGGCGTCGCGTGGACCAACGAAGACATTCCTGAAGAGCGCGCCCGCGACCGCTTGGACGTCGGCGTCGAGCTTCAGGTGATCGACGAGTCGCGTGCAGCCGTTCGGGACCACGAGGTCCTCCCGAGCGTTCGGCACCAGGACCGTCACGCGCTTGGCCGTGTCCAGGTCCGCGAGTCCGCGCTTGTCATTGGGGAACGCGATCGCGTCGCCGAGGACCGCACGGACCGCGAGCCGCAGCTGCGGCGGGATCTCGAGGCGCTCGTGCAGCCAGCGCAGTCCTTTCGGTAGCGTCGCGGGCGCCGTGCCGGTCTGGCGTGCGGCGAGCTCTTCGGACGCCCGGGCCACGGCCTCGCGCAGGGCGGTCGTCTGGCCGCGGAGCAACGCGAGGTCGCCGTCCACGCGCTGGAGGTCGTTCCGGGCTGCGCCCGCGCGCTCCGCGACGCCTTCGGTCAGCCGGCCGGCCTCGGTCGCCGTGTCGCGCGCACGCTCCAGCTCGCGGGCGATGCGGGCCCGCTCGCGCTCGCGCTCTGCACGCTCCGTCGCGAGCGCCGCGGCCTGCTTCGAAAGCTCGTCGTCGCGCGCGAGCAATGCGCGATCCTCATCGGTGAGGCGGACCTCCTCTCCTTCGCGCAGTACGTGCGCGCGCTCTGTCTCGACCCGAGCGGCCTGCGCCTCGGCCAGCGCGATCCGAGTGCGGGACATCTCCTCTTCCGCGAGGCGGGCGGTGTCCGCGGACTCTCGAGCGCGGCGCGCCGCCTCGGACGCCTCGTTCTCGACAGTCCCGCGGCGCTCCCGGAAGGCGGAGACCTCGGCGGGAAGCGATGCGAGAGTGGCGCGGCTGCGATCGCGTTCGCTCGCGACCGCCTCGAGGCTCGCGGCGAGCGCGGCGATGCGCTCGCGAAGCGAGGCTTCGCTACGTGCGACATCCGCCGCGGCGATCCGGAGGCGCTCTTCTTCTTCTCGCGCGTGCTGCAGCTCCTCGTCCGTTCCTGTCGCGAGGGTCTCCGTCTCGACAACGTAGTCGGCCAGGCGCTCAACCTCGCGATCGATCCCCACCAGCCGCGCAACGAGCTCGTTGCGCTGTTCGGCCGTCGAGCCGAACGAGCTGCGATACCAGCGGAGCGCACGCCGGCGCAGGTCGTTCCGAATCGTCTCATATTCGGACCATTTCGCCGCCTGCTCCGTCAGGAGCTCGACGCGCGGGCCGATCTCGCGAAGGATGTCGACCACGCGGACGAGCTCGACCTCGGCGTGCTTCAGGCGCTGCATCGCGTCCTCACGCCGCATCTGCAACCGACGGGTGCCGGCAGCTTCCTCGATGACGATGCGCCGGTCCGACGGACGCAGCGCGAGGACCTGATCGACGAGGCCCTGGCCGATGACGACGAACGGATTGTCCGCGAGGTTCGCGCCCGCGAGGAGATCCTGCAGGTCGCGCAACCGCACGCGCGAGCGGTTCACGAGGTACTCCGCTTCGCCGTTCTTGAAAAGTCGACGCCCGACCTCGATCTCGTTGAACTCGATCGGAAGACGGCGCGACGAGTTGTCGAGCTGGAGGATCGCCTCGGCCATCCCCAAGCTCCTCCGCGTCTCAGAGCCGGCGAAGATGAGCTCCTCATTCTTCTTCGCTCGAAGCACTCGTGCGTTGTTCTCGCCGAGCGCCCAACGGATCGCGTCGACGAAATTCGTCTTACCAGATCCGTTCGGACCGATGATCGCCGTGATGCCGGGCGCGAACTCCAGCTTGGTCGGATGCACGAAGCTCTTGAACCCGGTGACTGTGAGCGTTTTGAGCACCGCGTTCGCGCCGGTGTTGCCGCCGTCGATGACCTTCAGCTCGTCGCTCATCCGACGACCTCGAGCAAGGCCGTCGCCGCGGCCTCCTGCGCCTGGCGCTTCGAATGACCCTCGCCGCGCGCGCTCAGGTCGCCCACGGTGACCTCCACGACGAACGCGCGTGCGTGCTCTGGACCGGTCATGGCCTGCACCGAATACGACGGCAACGGGAGACCCTTCCCCTGTGCCCACTCCTGCAGCACGGTCTTCGGCGAACGGCGCGGCTGCGCGGCCGCGGCGACGATGGTGTCCTTCATCGTCCGCAGCACGAAGTCGCGCGCCGCCTCGAACCCGCCGTCCACATACACCGCGCCGAGCACGGACTCGTACAGGCTCGCGCCGAGCCCGACGCGCAGGCGCCCGCCGGTCTCCCCTTCGCCGCGCCCGAGCCGCGAGCGATCGGGCAAGCCGAGCTGTTGGGCGAGGTGCGATAGCGGCGGCCCGGAGACGAGCTGCGCGCGCATCGCGGTGAGCTCCCCCTCGGTCGCCTCGGGATAGTTCTGGTAGAGCACCTCGCCGATCACCAGATCCACGACCGCGTCCCCGAGGAATTCGAGCCGCTCGAAGTCCTCCATCTCCACATCCGGGTGCTCGTGCAGGTACGAGCTGTGGGTGAGCGCCGTCGCCAGCAGTGTCGGGTCGCGGAACCGGTACCCGCCGATCTCTTCGTCCGCCATGACCCCTTTCGAATGCAGAGAGGCAGCGGCCGTATGCCGCTGCCTCCCCAGGCCGCTATTTCGCGCTTCGCGTGGAACGTCAGGCCACGTGTTCCTCGATGTACTCCTGAGCGTCGCCCACGCTCTTGATCTTCTCAGCGTCTTCGTCCGAGATCTCCATCCCGAACTCTTCCTCGAGGCTCATGATGAGCTCGACGAGATCCAAGGAGTCCGCGTTCAGGTCATCGACGAACGAGGCCTCGGGTTTCACGTCCGCTTCGTCGACGCCGAGCTGCTCGACGACGATCTTCTTCAGGCGCTCGTACATCTTTTGGTCCGCCAAGAAAGCAAACCTCCCTGCCGCAACTTCCACGCTCGCCGACTTCGCCCCCGGCGCGTGAAGTGTCGGGCTAGGCACGCTCGGCCGTCAATCGGCGCTCCCGGCCCGACCGCCAACGGCCGTCGCGAGGACGCCATTCACGAACTTCGGCGCTGCCTCGGAGCCAAAGAGCTTTGCCAGCTCGACCGCCTCGTCAATGATCACGCCTGCCGGCGCGTCGCCGGAGATGCGCAGCTCGTACAGGGCGATGCGGAGCACATTCTTGTCGATCTTGGCCATCTGGTCGATCGGCCACTCCGGGGCCAGGGTCGCGATCTCGGCATCGAGCTCCTTGCGGTGCGCGAGCACCCCCTCGATCAGCTCCCAGGCGAAGCTCGCCGCCTCCTCCGTCAGACCCGCCCGGAACGCGCCTCGGGTCCAGGTGTCCTTGGGATCGCCACGGTTGAAGTCGATCTCGAACAGGGTCTGCAGGGCGACCCGACGTGCGGGATGGCGACCGGCGCGCTCGATCCGCTTCACACCGCTCCGATCCGGCTCTGCTCGCCGATGGCCAGGATGAGGCCTTGTGCGACCGACCGCTCGGCCACCCCGATCGCGTGCCGCAGCATGTTCGCCCTGGCCCGGCCATGGGTCACGACCGAGATGCCATTCACGCCGAGAAGCGGCGCCGAGGCGTACTCGTCGTAGTCGAGACGGTGACGGAGCTTGCGCACGCCGCCGAGGGCGAAGACGTACGCGATCTTCCCGAGCACGCCGCCGAAGATGTCGTTGCGGATGCCCTCGCGGAAGACGTCGACGACGCCCTCCATGCCCTTGGCGAGGACGTTCCCGGTGAAGCCGTCGCAGACGACGATGTCCGTCGTGCCGCGGAGCGGGTCGCGGCCCTCGACGTTGCCGAAGAAGTTGATGTCCGTCGCCCCGGAAAGGAGCGCATGCGCCTCCTGCTGGACACGGCCGCCCTTCTCGGACTCCTCGCCCACGTTCATGAGCCCCACGGTGGGGCGATCGACGCCGTGCACGCGCTCCATGAAGCGGGAGGCCATCCGCGCGTACTGCAACAGGTTGTCCGGCTCGGCATCCATCGTCGCGCCGGCATCGATGAGGCATGCCGGCTTCCCCTTCGTCGTCGGCAACATCCCGCAGAGCGCCGGACGATCGATACCGCGGATGCGTCCCAGGGTGAGCAGCGCTGCGGCCATCGTCGCGCCGGTGTTCCCCGCACTCACGACGGCGTCAGCATCGCCGCGCTTGACCAACGAAGTCGCGACCCCGATCGACGTGTCGACCCGCCGACGGAGCGCGCTCGACGGGTGCTCGTGCATCTCGACGACATCGCGGGCGTCGACCACCGTGATGCCCGGCCGCGACGCGGTGCCGAGCGCCGCGCGGACGGTCTCCTCCCGTCCCACGAGCACGATCTCGGCGCCGCCGCCCTCCGCCCGGTACAGCAACGCGCCCCGGACGATCTCGTCCGGGGCGTGGTCGCCACCCATCGCGTCGACCGCGATGCGCATCGCGCTAGCTGGCTGCGGTGCGCTTCTTGGTGCGGATCTTGATCACCTGCCGGCCGCGGTACATGCCGCAGTGCGGGCAGGCTTGATGTGACGGCTTCGGGCTCTTGCATTGCGGGCAGGGCACGAGGTTCGTCGCGCGCAGCCGGAGGTGGCTGCGGCGGTCACCCTGCGCGGCATGCGGGGTTCGCTTCTTCGGTTCACCGGCCAATTGGAGACTCCCTCTATCAGTGGTCGTTGATTGTAGGTACTGGTGCCCGCGGTCACCCGCCCGCGCGGAGCACCGAGAGACCGAAGCCGATCAAGGTCCGCAGCTCGGCGAGCCAGAACCCCAGACCACTCGTCTCCTGCTCCCCGTTGACCGGCGCGGCGTGCGAGATGAGATGGGAGACCGTGAGCTCGATCGGTCCCTCGCGCGTGGCGGTGATGGCTGCCTCGGCCTCCGCGATCGGTTCGAACCGGTCGTTCGCGTCGTGCAGCCAGAACACCGGAGGATGGATCGTCGCCCAGGTGGCCCGGGGCGAGAGCTGCTCGAACGTCTCGCGCACCGACGGCGGTAGACCGCGCAGGCGGGCCAGGACCGCGTCGTAGCCACCGGCATCGAGCGCGGCTCGCAGGGCCGCGCGATCGGATTCGTCGTTCATCGCAGCGAGGGCGGCGGCCGGCAGGCGGGCGACCACCTCAGGGTCCGCGGGCCATGGCTCGAGTCTGCCGGCGCGCAGCTGCGTTCCGCTCGCGACGCTCGCGAGGTAGGTGTCCAGGTCGTAGTACGTGCCGAGCACGGCGAGGTAGTCGGCCTGCGACAGCGCGCCGCCGCTGCCTGCCGCGGCGAGCATGATGCCGCCGCCGATCGAGAAACCGAACGCTCCCGCGGGATGATCCGCCGTCTCGGGCGACCGGCGTAGCAATGCGAACGCCGCGTCCATCTGAGCGGTGGCGCCTTGCTCGAGGCGTCCGGCTTTGAGGAACGCGAACTCCGGCAGCATCACGAGATAGCCGCCACGGGCGAGCGCCTCCGCCAACCGGCGGGTCTCCCGATCGTCGTTCCCCGCCCCCGTCGCGCCGTTCGCGAGCATGATGCCGGGGTGCCGGTCGGCCCATCCGGGTCGCCACCAGGACACCCGCATCGCGGTCCCCGCGAAGGTCTCGCGCGTGTCGCTCTGGCGTGGCGGTGGACTGACGGCGGCGGCGGCGTTCCAGTTCCAGAGCGCGGTGGAATAGATATCTGACACGATGACGCCGGCCTGAAGACCCGGCCGGATCACCGGTCGCCACGCGAGTGTGGCCGCGACGACCAGGATGACGAGCACGACGCGGCGCTTCACCGCTTCGCGATCTTGTCCTTCAGCTCCTGGAGCGCGGTCCAGCGCGGGTCGATCGCCTCGTCGTGCGCATGCGGACGCTCGTTCAGATCCTCCCCGCAGACCGGACAGAGCCCGACGCAGTCCGGCCGGCACAGCGGCGCGACGGGGGTCACGAGGATGAGCTCCTCCCGCAACAGCGGGGTGAGGTCGATCTTGAAATCGGACCCAATGGTCTTCGCGTCGAGCGGCGCCTCGACGACGCCCACGCCGGTGTCGACAGGGACCGTCGCGTAGTACTGCTCGGCGAAGTCGGCGTGCAGCGGCGTATCGATCGGCGTGAGGCAGCGAGCGCACAGCGCGGCTACGTGCGCGTCGGCCGAGCCCTCGAAGTACACACCGGGATTCGTGTGTGTCGCATGCACGAGCGCGTCGACGTCGACGATGGACGCGTCGAGCAGACCCGCGTTCTCACCGCGCGGGTCGATGGGCGACTCCTCGATCGTCTGGTCGACGCGAGTGCCCAGGGGCTGCTTCAGCAGAGGCGCGACGTTGATGACCACGCGTTCCCACCTACTCGCGAACTGGTTCGGGACGCCGCTCCTCGAGCACTTCGAGGCTCTTCTTCACGATCGACAGCGTCTTCACGAGATCGCTTTCGAGGCGGATGAGCACATCGGAGGCGTACTGATCGGCGCCCCGCATCGTCTCGTCCGCCTTCGCCTGGGCATGCTTCTCCATGTCCTCGGCCCGGGTCTCGGCTTCGCGGAGGATCGATTGGTCCTGTAGGAGGATCGCGGCTTGTTCCTGGGCGGCACCGATGATCTGCTCGCCTTCCTCGCGGGCCTTCTGCGCGACGCGATCACCCTCCTGCACGATCCGGCGCGCCTGCTTCACCTCTTCGGGGATCGCGACACGCATCTGATCGATGAGGTCAAGGATGGCGGCCTGCTCGAGGATGACCTGGCTGGTCATGGGCAGCTTGCGCGCGTTGACGACGAGCGCTTCCAGTCGCTCGACGAGGAACTGGATGTCCATCGTTACCCTCCCGAGAAGCCTCCCCACTGTACTGGAGCAGCAGGAGCGTCTCCTCACCGATCTCCTTCCTCCGCGCGACCCGGAGCGTCGGCGGTATCACGGGAAGGTGCTTCCGCAGGGCGCGGGCGACGACCAGCCGGCCTGGCGCGGCCAGCTTCGCGAGCGCGGCACCGTGCGCAGCGACATCGGCGAACGGCGGATCGCAGAAGGCAATGTCCGCACGCACCGGCCCGGCGAGGAAGGCCAGGGCGTCCGCGCGGATGACGGTCGAGCGGTGGGTGAAGCCGGTCGTCTCGAGGTTCTTCCGCAACGCCGCGATCGCCCCCGGCGCCTTCTCGACGAACGTCGCGCGCGCAGCGCCGCGCGACAGCGCCTCGATCCCCAGGGTCCCGGCGCCGGCGAACAGGTCGAGGATCAGCGCGTCGGGGAGCTGCGGCTCGAGGATCCCGAACAGCGCTTCGCGGATCCGGTCGGTCGCCGCGCGGGTTGCCCCGCCCTCGGGCACGACGAGCCGGCGGCCCTTGGCCTCGCCGGCGATCACCCTCATCTACGCGAGCGCGTACCGGCGCCAGAGCGCCTCGACCGCGGTCGCCAGCCCGGCGTGCTCGGGTCGCTCCAACGTTGGGTCGGCCGCGAGGATGGCATCGGCGTCCTCGGCCGTCTCGCGCGCCAGGCGTGGATCGACATCCTTTAGATCGACGATCCGCAGCTCATCGACGCCGCTTTGTTCGTCGCCGAGGAACTCACCGGCCCCGCGGATCTCGAGGTCGCGCTGGGCGAGGGCGAAGCCGTCCAGCGGCTTGCCGTCCTTACGCTCGATCATCGCCGAGAGGCGCTCGGAATCGCCGGCATCGTCGCTCACGAGGACCGCGAAAGATCGCTTGTCGCCGCGGCCGACGCGGCCGCGCAGCTGATGGAGCTGCGCGAGCCCGAAACGCTCGGCGCCCAGGATGACCATGACCGTCGCATTGGGGACGTCGATCCCGACCTCGACGACGGTCGTCGCGACGAGCACATCGAGCTCGCGGCCGGCGAAGCGGCGCATCGTCTGATCGCGTTCCTTCGCCGGCATCCGTCCGTGGAGGAGCGCGATCCGGAGACCCTTCAGCGCTCCGGTACTGAGCTCCCGGTAGGTGTCGATCGCGCTCGGCGCGCCATCATCCCCGTCGGCCGGGTCGATCCGCGGCGTGACGATGAACGCTTGCTCGCTGTTGGCGACGCGCTCGCGCAGCCAGGGCCAGACCTTCGCGAGCGCGTCGGGCGGGCGCACCTCGGTGCGGATCTCCTGCCGACCCGCCGGAAGCTCGTTCAGCACGGACAGGTCGAGGTCCCGATAGATCGTCTGGGTCAGGGTGCGTGGGATCGGCGTCGCCGTCGTGAGCAGGAGGTGCGGGTCGACGCCTTTCTCGCGCAGCGTCGTCCGCTGCCGGACGCCGAATCGGTGCTGCTCGTCGACGACGGCGAGCCCGAGCTGCTTGAAGGAAACACCTTCGACGACGAGGGCGTGCGTGCCGACAACGACGTCGATGGAGCCGTCGGCCAGACCCGCGACGATCTCGCGGCGATCGGCGGCGCCGACGCTCGACGTGAGCAGCCGCACCGACGGGCCACCGTCCGCGAACAGCAGCGACAGCGTGCGGAAGTGCTGCTCGGCAAGGAGCTCGGTCGGCGCCATGAGCGCGGCCTGCGCGCCGGACGCCGCCGCGATGCGCGCGGCGAGCGCCGCGACCACCGTCTTGCCCGAGCCGACGTCGCCCTCGAGGAGTCGCGACATCGGGATCGTGCGGCCGATATCGGCACGGATCTCCGCGAAGGCGGCCTGCTGTCCGTCGGTGAGCGTGAACGGCAGTCCGGCGATCCAGCCCTGCGCGTCACCCTCGGCTGCGACGAGCCTCGGTGCCATCGCGTTCTTCTGCCAGCGCGCCCGGCGCTGGGCCAGCCCCAGCTGGAGGGTCAGGAGCTCGTCGAATGCCAGCCGGCGGCGACCCTCGATGAGCCGCGCCTCCGTCGACGGGAAGTGGACCTCCTTCAGGGCCTCGGGCAGGGGCAGCAGCTCGCGCCGCTCGCGGATCGCGGGAGTGAGCGGGTCCGGAACTTCGGTCACGACCGGCGACCGCTTCGGCCCACCCTCCACCACGGTGTGCAGCCAGCGACGGACATTTCCTTCCTTCAGCCCCTCGGTGAGCCGGTAGACCGGGACCATGCGCCCCGTGTGCACCCGCTCCGCGTCCGCGGCTTCGACATTCGGGCTCGCGAGCTGGATCGCCTGCCCGTAGAACGTCGCCTTCCCCGAAAGCCGGATGAGCTGTCCCTCGCGGAAGCGCTGCTTGATGAACTGCCGGCCGAACCATGTGGCACGCACACGCGTGGGCGCGTGATCCGCAGGATCGATGAGCTCGACCTCGGTGAGCATCTGGCCGCGCGCGGTGCGCCGCTCGCTGATCCGGCCGACGATCGCCTCGGTCGTCTGCTCCTTGCCGACCCGCAGCTGGGTGAGCGGCTGGATCTGGGTGAAGTCCAGGTGTCGCGTCGGCAGGTGCCACAGCAGATCGCCGATCGTGCGGATGCCCAGCCGCTCGAGGAGCCTGACCGACTCGTCGCCGACACCGGGCAGCGCATCGACCTTCAGGTCGAGGCTCGTGGCGATGTGCTGCGGGGAGGACGGTTGACGCATCGCTACATGCTGACGGCGCCGAGCAGCTCGCGCTCGCAGCGACCGAGCAAGATCAGCTCGGCGGCGGCTCGACCCGCCGCTGCGGCCAGAGCGCGAGCCCGAGCATCCAGAAGGGCGCGGCTGGCACCCCGGCGAGCTGCAGCGCCATCACCGCGTAACCGGTCCCGACGAGGACGAACGCCGCGACCATCGACCGAGCCGAGCGCTCGGCAACCGCGGGATAGCAGGCCAGGGCGTCGCTGACCCCGACGTGCGGCGAGCCAAGGATGCACCAGGCCGACGCATTCAAGATCCGCGCCCGGCCCTGAGCCCGAGCGACGGCAACTGCTCCGGCAGCGAGGGAGCCGATCGCGAGGGCGAATCCGAGCAGAGGCACGCCGAGCGCGAAGGTGGTGCCCGTCCAGCCCACCGCATAGCGCATCCCAAACTCCCCGCTGATCGACCAGCCGCTGGCGGCCACGAGCTGGTTCAGATACGTGAGCAGGCCGGCCGGCCCCACGACGGCAGCCGATCCGGCCAGGACAACCGCCCACCCCACGGCGACGCCGACCGCGGTCCGGCGGCTCGTCAGCCCGGCGAGCGCGAACAGCAAGGCGGTCTGCGGCCGGATGACCGTGAGGCCCAGAGCCAGGCCGCCGCGGAACTGAGATGGCGTCGCGATGGCCGCCGCGATCAGGGCGAGGACGATCGGCGTCGTCTGTCCCTGCTGCAGCGAGGAGATGGCGGGCGGCGCGGTGAGCGCGATCGCGAAGAGCGACACGCGCTGCGCTGGGGCGGCCAGCGTCCGCATGCGGTAGATCGCCCACACAAGACAGGCCACGTCGAGCGCGACCATCGCCATCCCGGCGAACGCGAACGGCAGCGCCCCGAGCGGGGCCAGGAGCAGCGCCACGGCAGGGGGATGGACCCACGGCAGGACCGTCACGACGCGCGGCTCCGCCGCCTGCTCCGTGGCGAGGATCGCTGCGGGGTCGACGATCGATGCCCCCTGGCCCTGCGCGACGAGTCGAGCCGCGGCGTAGAACGCGAGGAAGTCGTGCCGCCCGATATCCGCGAGGAGCAGCGCCGAGCCACCGACGAACAGCACGACCGCGGCTGATGCGACCGCGACGCGACGAAACCGCGGGGCCTCGCTCATCGCCCGCTACACCGGCGCCGCGACGCTCGGGGAATGTCGACTATTCCGCGGCGACGATAAAGGGGTAGTACGGCTGGCCGCCATCCACGACCTCCACCTCGGCGCCTGGGATCGTCGCGCGAAGCCGCGCTGCGGCTGCATCGCGACGCGCGCCGTCGACGCCCGCACCGACATACAGCGTCAAGAGACCGGTCCTGCTCAGCGTCTTCGCCGCGTCGGCGAGCGCGACGAGCTCGTCCTCAGCGTGCGCGACGAGCTTCCCGTCGAGGAGAGCGAGGTGTTCTCCCTTGCGGACCCGCCGGTCATCGACGTCGGCGTCGCGGCTCGCGGTCGTGATCTCGATTGCGTGTGCCGCTTCCGCCGCGGCGCGCATCGTGGCGATCGCGTCTTCGGGTCCTTCGCCCTGGTCCCAGCTCGCGAGCGCGGCCATCCCCTGCGCGACGTTCCGGGCCGGGACCACCGTGACGGCGACGCCACCCGCGAGCCGTGCCGCCTGCTCGGCCGCGAGGATCACATTCTTATCGTTCGGCAACACCACGACGTGCCGGGCGTTCGCGCGCCTGATCGCGTCGAGGAGCTGCTCGATCGAGGGGTTCATCGTCGCGCCGCCACGCACGACGATCGCTCCGAGCGACGTCGCGATGCGGCCGAGACCGTCGCCGGGGACAACGGCGACGACGGCCAGCGCCGCCGGCTCGCGCGCCGGTGACGCGACGACGATGCCGGTCGCGGCCTCGTGCTCGGCGGACATCGCATCGAGATCCTCGACCACGACATCACTGATCCGGCCGGCGCTCGTCGCGATGCGGATGATCTCGTGCGGGTAGAGCGTGTGGACGTGGACCTTCGCGACGCTCTCGTCACCGACGACGAGGACGCAATCGGCGCCGAACTCGAGCATCTCGGTGCGGATCTCGTCCACGGAGCGCGACGGGTTCGTGATCAGGCACTGCACGTCGTACGCGCCGGCCCAGCTCGCGACCTCGTGGCTGCCCAGCTCGACCGTGGTGGCCGGCCCGCTGGACGCCGGGGACACCGGACCGGGCTCGAATCGTCCCTGCAGTGCGGCGAGCGCGCCATCAAGGAGCAGCCACAGCCCTCGCGCACCCGCGTCCACGACACCGGCGGCTTTGTTGACGGGGTTGTCGTGCTGCGTCCTGTCGACCGCTGCGCGGCCCTTGTCCACGGCAACGCCGAGCAGCTGCTCCGCATCGCCTTTCGCGTGGTCGACCGCGTCCTGCATGTCTCTGAGCGCGGTGAGCATCGTGCCGCTGGCGGGCTTCGTGACGGCGGCGTACGCGTACTCCCGCGCGAGCCGGAACGCCTTCTTGAGGTCGATCTGGTCCTCGATACTGGCGTCCTTCGCCCCGCGGATGATCTGGCTCAGTAGGACCCCGCTATTCCCGCGCGCGCCCATGAGCGCCCCATGTGTCGCGCCGGCGAGGATCAGGGCGGGATCGCGTTCGGCCTTGCGGGCGTGCTGGAGCGCGGTCCGCATGGTGTGCAGCATGTTCGTGCCGGTGTCGCCGTCGGGAACGGGGTACACGTTGAGCGCGTTGACCTCGTCGACGTTGGCTTCGAGCCGCGCGGTCGCGGCTTCGAGCGCGGCGAGGATCGCCGCGGCGTCACAGCGTGTTACGATGGTCGGACTTTACCAGTCCGCGACGCCGTCGCGGAGCGTTTTCGTTGAGGTGATTCGCTGATGCCACGTGCCTGCGCGATCTGCGGGAAGTCCGCGAGCTTCGGCTCCAACGTGAGCCACTCGAAGGTCCACACCGCCCGTCGCTTCGACGCGAACCTCCACAACGCCGTGATCAACGGCGAGAAGCTGCTGGTCTGCACTCGCTGCCGCCGCACGGCGACGAAGCCCGCGCGGATGGCCAAGAAGGCGGCGAAGGCCGCCTCCTAGACCCTCGCAAGCAAGATACCGCCAGGCTCGTCCACTTTCAGCTGTCCGCATCCGGCGGCGATGTCCTGCCCCTTGCTGATCCGCACCGTCGCGGCGATGCCCCGTTCACGCAGGATGTCGGCGAAGCGCTCCATCGTCTCGATCGGCGGCCGCTTGAAGCCGCCCGGCCCGGCGTTCACCGGGATGAGATTCACGTGGTAGTCGCCGCTTCGGCCGGCGCGCGCGATCCGCGCCGCGAGCTCGCGCGCCGCGCCGGCCGAGTCGTTCACGCCGGCGAGGAGCACGTACTCGAACGTGACCCGGCGCTTCGTGCGCGCCACGTACCGAGCCGACGCGGCGAGGACCGCATCGATCCCCCACTTTTTGTTGATCGGCATGATCGCCCCGCGCGTCGCGTCATCTGCGGCGTGCAGCGAGACCGCGAGGTTGATCGGGAGCCCCTCGCCGGCGAGCGCGTCGATCTTCGGCACGACGCCGCACGTGGAGATCGTGATCCGCCGTGGGCTGATCCCGAACCGCTCGGCGTCAATGAGCTCGCGTGCCGAAGCGATCGTCGCGTCGTAGTTGTTGAACGGCTCGCCCATCCCCATGTAGACCACGTGCGAGACGCGCTCGCCGCGCGCGGCGAGCTCGCGCTGCCAGTGGCGCACCTGGTCGACGATCTCGCCTGGCGTCAGGTTGCGGATGAGGCCCATCTCGCCTGTCGCACAGAACGCGCACGCCATCGGGCACCCGGCCTGCGTCGAGATGCATACCGAGTTACGCGCGCCGTGATGCGGCATGAGCACGGTCTCGATGCGGTGCCCGTCGTGCAGCTGCAGGAGCACCTTGCGCGTTTCGCCGTCCGCACTCGCCTGCTCGATGACCGGCGAGACGCTCGACCAGCGAAAGGTGGCCGCGAGCGCGTCGCGCAAGACTCTCGGTAGGTCGGTGAGGTCGCTCCAATCGGCCGCCGCCGTGTGGGTCGCGTGCCGGCGGATCTGCCTGGAGCGGTAGGCCGGCTCGCCGCGCCCGGCCAGCCACGCGCCGAGGTCGGCATCGCTCAGATCGCTGATGGCTGGACGCTCGGCCTGCACGCGTTCCACGGTAGTGCGCCCATCGGACGGATTACGCCGGGCCCACGCGCTCGGACCCGGTGAGGCGAAGGCCGCGGGCCCACTCCGCCCCGCTCATCGCCCGCTTGCCGGCCGGCTTCACCTCATCGAGCCGCAGCCAGGCCGCACCGCCCGCGACGTGCGGCACGCCGTCCCGTAGCTCGAGCGTGCCGTGCTGGACGCCGCGGCCGCCGGTCACCGCCGCGCGGAGGACACCGAGCCGCTGCCCCCTGAAGCTCGTCCACGCGCCCGGCTCGAGATCCATCGCGCGCACCCGGCGCTCGAGCGCTTCGGCCGGCTCACCGAAGTGCAGCTCGCCGTCCTTCGTCGTGAGCTTCGGCGCCCACGTCGCGCGTCTCTCGTCCTGCAGCTCTCCGCGACGGTCTCCGGCGAGGTAACCGGGGAGATCGCGCCGGAGGAGTGCGCCGCCGACCTCGCCGAGCTGCGCGGTCAACGTTGCCGCGGTGTCCTCCGGCCCGATCGGGATGCGGCCCTGCGAGACGATCGGACCACGATCGAGGCTCGCGGTCCCCTCCATCAACGTGACCCCCGTCTCGGTGTCGCCGGCGAGGATCGCGTGCGCGACCGGTGACGCACCGCGCCAGCGCGGCAGCAGCGACGCATGCACGTTCAGCGCGCGTCCGTTGGCGGCGTCGATGAGGCGCCGCGGGATGAGGTTGCCGTACGCGGCCCACACGAGCGCGTCCGGTCGGAGCGCGATGAGCTCCGCCGCGGCATCCGCGTCGAACAGGACCGGCTGGCGGACCGGGAGGCCGAGCTCCAACGCCCCTCGTTTGACCGCGGACGCCTCGACCCTGCCCCGGTCTCCGGCGCGATCAGGCTGAGTGACAACAGCCACGAGGTCGATCGCCCCCTCCTCCGCGAGAACGGCGAGCGCACCAAGCGACGGCACCGCGAACGCGGGCGTGCCGAGGAAGATGACTCGCGGCTTCAGCGCGAAGTCGCCTTCTCCATCTCAGCGCGCGTGTGGCCGGACATCGAATGGTGCGCTTCACCTGGCTCGTCGGGCTCGACCGGGAACAGATCCTTGCGCGTGCGCAGGCGGTCGACGTAGAGCGTGCCGTTCGTGTGGTCGGTCTCGTGGAGCATGCACTGCGCACCGAGGCCTTCGCCCTCGATCGTGAACTTCTTCCCGGTGAGGTCGAGCGCGGTCACGCGCGCGAGGATCGGGCGTTCGAGCATCCCGTAAAGACCACGGACCGAGAGGCAGCCCTCGCTCATCTCCTCGACCTCGGCGCTCGAGAATTCGACCTCGGGGTTCACTGCGACGATGCCGGCGTCATCCACGTCGATGATCACGACGCGCAGGGGCACGCCGATCTGCTGCGCCGCGATGCCGATCCCGCGCGCCTGGACCATGGACGCGAACATCCGCTCCGCGAGGGCCTCGAGCTCCTTCCGGTCGATCCGTGGCTTCCGCGCGGGCGCATGGAGCACCGGGTCGCCCACCTGACGGACCTCGAGGGCATGCTTCGTGACGAACTGCGGCGATGACCAGCGCTCTCGCCGACCGCGGTCGATGACCCAGGGCGTGCCCTTCGTGACGTGGATCCGCGGCTCGTGCGGCTGCGAATCAAGCTCGTCCTGCTCGTCGTGCTGGTGCTCGGGCGGCTGGCTCTCCACGTCAGAGACGCTACCCGAGCAGGGTCATCGGGTCCACGTCAACGGTCCACTCCGGACCGATGTCCACGCGGTCGAGCAGCGCCGTCGGCCGCTCGCCGCGCAGGACCAGCTGCGCGCGATAACTGCCGGCCCGTTTCGCCGCGAACGCGGGTGCCGGGCCAAGGACCTCGGCGTCGTCATGGGCCTCGGCGCGGAGCTTCGCGGCGAGCTCGGTCGCGCGGCGTTCGACCGTCGCCTCGCGCACCGCGGCAGTTTGCAACAGGACGAGCCGGCCGAACGGCGGATACCCGAATCGCCGCCGCGCGCGAAGCTCGTGCTCGGCGAACGTCGCGTAGTCATGCGCGGCCGCGGCGACGATCGCGTAGTGGTCGGGCAGATACGTCTGCAGGATCCCCTCGCCGCTGACCGGACCCCGCCCGGACCGCCCGAGGACCTGGGTAAGGAGCTCGAACGTCCGCTCGGCCGCGGTGAAGTCCGGCAGGTTGAGCTGCGTGTCGGCGTTCACCACTCCGACGAGCGACACGCCGGGCAGATCGAAGCCCTTCGCGACCATCTGCGTGCCGATGATCACCTGGGCCCGGCCGCTCCGCATCCGCTCATACATCGCGGCGTGCGCGCCCTTCGCTTTCACCGCGTCGCGATCCAGACGCGCGAGCCGCGCCTTGGGCACGGCGGCGCGAACGTCCTCCTCGACCCGCTGCGTCCCGACCCCGAGGTGCCGGATCCGGACCGAGCCGCAGCGCGGGCAGACCGCCGGCGCGCGCGGCTCCTCGCGGCCGCAGCGGTGGCAGACGAGCCGGGCATCGGCGTGGAGCGCGAACGGGATCTCGCACGCGGGACACGGCACCACCCAGCCACAGTCGCGACACAAGACGACGGTCGCGAAGCCGCGGCGGTTCAGATAAAGGATGGCCTGCTCGCCCTTGGCCACGGCTTTGACCAGGGCCATCCGCAACGCAGCGGAGAGGGTCGAGCGGTTGTTCGCCTTCAGCTCGAGGCGCAGGTCCACGACGGTGGTCTTCGGCAGCGGGAGATCGAGGACGCGCTCAGGCAGCAGCAGGAGCGTGATCGTGCCCGCCTTCGCCGATGCGTACGTCACGACGCGCGGGGTCGCGCTCCCGAGCACGACGGCCGCGCCGGACAGCCGCCCGAGCTCGAGCGCGGTGTCCACGGCGTGATAGCGGGGCGCGCTCTCCTGTTTATAGGAGGGCTCCTGCTCCTCGTCGACGACGACCAGGCCTAGCTTCTCGATGGGCGCGAAGAGCGCCGACCGCGAGCCGACGACGACGTCGGCGGTGCCGTCGAGCACCCGGCGCCACTCGTCGTAGCGCTCGCCCGCGGACAGCGCGCTGTGCAGGAGCGCGACGCGCTCGCCGAATCGGGCGACGAACCGCGCCACGACCTGCGCGGTCAATGCGATCTCAGGGACGAGGACGATGGCCCCGAGCCCGCGCGCGAGCGCCTCCGCGGTGAGGCGGAGGTACACCTCGGTCTTCCCACTGCCGGTGACGCCGTGCAAGAGGAAGCCACGGCCGCTCCCCATGCCGGCGATGACCGCCGCGATCGCCACGGCCTGCGGAGCGGTCGCGGGCATGTCCTTCGAAAGGTCGTCCTCGCTCAAGCGGAACTCGACCGGGACACGGCGCACGCCACGCGCGCCCCGTAACGCGAGGCCGCGCGCGGCGAGGCTGGTCGCGGCCGCGGCCGTGCCACCGGCCTGTCCGAGATCATCCGACG
>JALYLX010000049.1 GCA_030773995.1 Chloroflexota bacterium | reverse complement strand
TCTGGGAGCAGGACGGGACGACCCCGGTCGTTGTGGCGGGTCTCGTCCTCTTCGCGCTCATCCTCATCCGGCGCATCACCGCGGGGCTGGGCGCGGACCTCGCGACCGGCGCGCCCGCTGTGCGCGTGCTCGCGAACCGCGCCCTCTTCGACCGGAGCGAGCTGCAGCAGCGCGGGGCGGTCGGGATCTAGGCGCTACGCGCTGGACCGCCCATCGATGTAGTCGAGCCGGCCGACGACCACGGCCACCGCGGCGAGCGCGGCGGTCTCGGCGCGCAGGATGCGCTTGCCGAGCGAGGCGATGGCGGCGTCGTGGCCTCGCGCAGCCTCGACCTCGTCGGCCGAGAGACCGCCCTCCGGACCGACCACGAGCGAGATGTCCCCGTCACGCGTCGCATCCAGGAGATGCGGGCCCGTCGCCTCCTCCCAGCAGACGACGATCCGGCCGTCGAGGTGAGCGAACAACGCGCCCCACGGGACCAGCTCGTCGACACGGGGCACGGAGCCACGATGCGCGGTCTCGGCAGCCTCTCGCGCGATCTTTTGCCAGCGCTCGCGCTTGGCCAGCGAGAGCTCCCGAACGACGGAGCGACTCGATGAGAATGGCACGAAGCGCGACACGCCGAGCTGGCTCGCGCCTTCGATGACCTCTTCGCTCCGGTCGCCCTTCAGGAGGGGCACGGCGAGCGTCAGCCGGACCGGGAGCTCCGTCGCGACAGGCCGGCGCGCGACGACCCTCCCCGTGACCTGCGCCGGCGCGACCGCTTGCAGCTCGACCTCGTGCTCGACCAGATCGGCGATCAGGACGATGCGTTCGCCAGGCTGCAGCCGCAGGACCGAGGCGATCTGCCGCGCCTGCTCGCCTCCCAGGAACGCGCGCTCGGCGGGTGCGGCGTCGACGAAGAAACGGTGCATGGCGTTGTTCTAACGCGTTAGCTCGAGCAAGACCCAGTCCCCCTCCTGATCGCGTCCGACGCCGCGGAGGCCATGCGCTTCGAACGCGGCTCGGGTCTCGTCCTCTTCCGTTGCCACGATCCCGGCCACGACGAGCCGGCCGCCGGGTGCGAGATGCGCGGCCAGATCGGGCGCGATCTTCTGCAACACCGCCGCGACGATGTTCGCGAGGATGACGTCGAACGGGCCCGAAAGATCGGCGGCGCTGCCTGCGCCGAGGTCGACCCGGCCCCCGTTGCGCGCGACGTTCCGCGTGGCCTCCGTCACCGCGACCTCGTCGATGTCGACGGCGACGACCTCGCGCGCGCCGCGCTTCGCGCACGCGATGGCAAGGATCGCCGAGCCGGTCCCGACATCTGCCACACGCTTCCCCGCGATGTCCAGCCGTGAGAGCGCACGCAGGCACGCCTGGGTCGTCGGATGCAAGCCCGTGCCGAATGCCATCCCCGGATCGAGCGACAGCACGATCGCATCGCCCGGATCGGACTCCGACCACGTCGGCCGCACGAGGAACGCACCGATCCGGATCGGCTTGAACGACGCCTTCCACGTCTCGAGCCAGGCTTCCTCTTTGATCTCTCGCACGACAAGGTCGCCGATCGGGCCGAGGCCGAACGCCTGCAGGTGGCCGAGCGCGTCGCGCACCCGGCGCACACGGATGCGGGCGACGTGGTCGTGCACGAGGTACGCCTTCACGAGATGCGGAGCGTCCGGTCGGTGCGGCTCCTCGACCGCGACGCCGTTGTACCCAACGCGCCCGAGGATCTCGCTGACCGCTTCGACCGCCTCCGCGTGCGCCGGGACCGCGATCTCGAGCCAGCGGATCTGGGTGGTTTCGGCAGCGCCTGCGGCGGACGCGGTCCCAGGCCGCGGTGATTCAGCGCCTGCGGCGGACGCGGCCGCAGGCCGCGGTGATTCAGATGAGGGCGTCTTTGATCCGGTCGAAGACGCCGCGGTCGTCATCCGATTGCTCGGGGATGCCGGATGCGGCATGCAGCTTCTGGTACAGGGTCTTCTGCTCCTTCGTCAGCGTCCGCGGGATGAGGACGTCGAGGTAGACGAGCTGATCACCGCGACTGCTCGAGTGGAGACGCGGCACGCCCTTCCCCTTGAGGCGCACGGCCTGTCCGTGCTGCGCGCCCGCGGGGACGCGGACCTTCGCGCGCTCGCCGTCGATCGTCGGCACGTCGAGCTCGTCGCCGAGCGCGGCCTGGGCCGGCGAGATGCGCAGCACGTGCACGAGGTCGTCGCCTTCGCGCTTGAACCGGGGATGCTCCTTCAAGCGGATGAGCACGTAGAGATCGCCCGACGGACCGCCCCGCATCCCGGCCTCGCCTTCGCCGGCGACGCGCAGCTGCTGACCGTCGTCGATTCCCGCCGGGATCGTGAGCGTGATGTCGCGCTCCTTGCGCTCGCGCCCCTCGCCGCGGCAGCGGGTGCACAGCTTGTCGACGGTCTTCCCCGCCCCACCGCACCGCGGGCAGGTCGAGACGTTCACGAATCGCCCGAACACCGATTGCTGGACCTGACGGACCTCGCCCCTGCCGTTGCATTGCTCGCAGGTCGTCACCTTCGATCCGGGCTCGGCCCCATCGCCGCCACAGCGCTCGCACTGCTCGAGGCGCGGGACCTTGATGCCGTGATCGCCGCCGCGCACCGCGTCGATGAGCTCGATCTCGAGCTGCATCCGGAGGTCGGCACCGCGCATCGGCCCGCGCTCGCGACGGCGCGTCTCGCCACCGAAGAAGGTGTTGAAGAGATCATCGATGCCGAAGCCGACCGCCCCGTCGGTGCTGCCGAACATGTCGTACCGCTGCCGGCGCTGCGGATCCGAGAGCGCTTCGTAGGCCTCGGTCACCTCGCGGAAGCGGCCGGACGCCTCGTCCTCTTTGTTGACGTCGGGGTGGTACTGGCGCGCGAGCTTCCGGTACGCGCTCCGGATGTCGTCTTCCGACGCTTCGCGCGTGATCCCGAGGACGGCGTAGTAATCGATGCGGGCCATGACTAGATTATCGGGGCTGGTGGAGGATCTGGGCCGGATCATCGTGCAATGGGCACACGTGTTCAGCGGCGTGCTCTGGGTCGGCGGGGGCTTCTACACCCTCCTGGTCCAGCTGCCCGCGCTCGCCGCGATGCCGATGCCGGCGCGCGGGCCGGCCCTCGCGGCCATCGCCCCGCGCCAGGTCCGCTACATCATGCGGGTCGCGGAGGTCACGATCGCGACCGGGATCCTTCAGGTCTTCGTGAACCCGCACAACCGGGAGCTCCTTGCGCTCTCGTCGCGATGGGCGGTCGCGATCGTCGCGGGCGCGGTGATGGCGCTCATCGCCTACGGGATCCTGCGCGGCGCGGCGAAGCCCGCGATCGAGCGGCTCCTCGCGGTCGCGCCGACCGCCGCCGGCGGTGACGCCGCTGCCGCGGCGGAGGTCGGCAAGATCGGCGAACGGATCCAGCGGCTCGGCTACGCCCAGCTGACGCTCGGCGCGCTCATCCTCGTCGCGATGGTCACCGCCCGCTTCAGCTAGGGAACCAGCCGGCCCTTGCCGGCGTCTACCTCCCCAGCACCGGTCTTCCGGTCCAACTTGAAGTGGGAGGCAATCATGCCGCGGTCGCTCGTATTCGCGCTGGCTCTCGCGCTCTCGATGCTCAGCTTCGCGATCCCGGCATTCGCGTGCGGCGGCCTCATCGGCCCGAATGGCGCCGTGAACCTCCTCCGCACGACGACATTCGTCGGCTACCACGACGGCGTCGAGCACTACGTCACCGCGTTCCAGTTCGCGGGCGGCGGCGGCAAGTTCGGCTCCCTCACGCCGTTGCCGGGTGTTCCCTCGAACGTCGAGAAAGGCGGCTCGTGGACCCTCCAGCGACTCATCCGCGAGACGCAGCCGATCAAATCCTTCGGCCCTGTCGCTTTCGCTGACGCGGGCTCTGCCCGCAGCACGGTCGAGGTCCTGCTCCAGACGAAGATCGATGCGCTCGACATCACGGTCCTCAAGGGCGGCGGTGCGGCCGTCGGCGAGTGGGCCACGGCGCACGGCTTCCGCCTTCCCGCCGACGCACCGGAGGTGCTCGACTTCTACGCGAACCGCAGCCCGATCTTCCTCGCGGCCGCGTTCGACGCGGACGCAGCGGCGGCCCGCGGCCAGGGCATCGGCGACGGCACGCCGGTCCACATCACGATCCCGACGGCGAACCCGTGGGTCCCCCTCCGGATCCTCGCCCTCGGCAAACAGGGCAACGACCCGGTGACCGCCGACGTGTACCTGCTCACCGATCGCAAGCCGGCGATCCTCCCGCTCGCACGCGGCGCGAACGGTCTGGCGCTCGCGTACGACCAGCCCGCAGCGAAGCCACTGCTCGATGACCTGCGCTCGGACGCGGGGATGGGCTGGATCCCGGCGAGCGGCTGGCTCAGCCAGCTGCGGATCGACACGAATGCGTCCGCGCTGACCTACGACCTCGCGGTCGACGTCCAGGGCCACAGCCCGTCGCGGGTCGCGGCAGGCCTCGAGACCCCGGGTAGTACCGACCCCGCGCCGATCGCGCTGACCATGCTCGCCGCGGCGATGGCCGCGCTGATCCTGGTCGCGATCCGCGAGCAGAAACGGATCGCTGTCCCGGCGTGAGGCACGTCCTCGCGCTCTTCCTCCTCGTGGCCGTCGCCGGCGCGTGTGCGTCGGCGGCGCCACGCGCGGTGCAGATCACGATCCACTACTCGCACTACTCGACGACGCAGGTCGACGTGCCCGCAGGCGTCCCGATCACGCTCACGATCCGCAACGACGACCCGATCGATCACGAGTGGATGCTCGGCGACATGGCGATGCACGAGCGGCACCGCACGGGGACCGAGGCGGCGCACTCCTCGCGGCCTGATGAGCTCACGATCCCCGCGCTCTCGACGCGAACGACGACGCTCACGTTCCCCACGGCCATGACCCTGATGTACATGTGCCACCTGCCGGGACACGAGGTCTACGGGATGGTCGGAGTGCTCGTCGCCCGCTAAGGCAGCTGGACCGTCGCCGCGAGGGCGATCGTCACCGTGCGGTCGGGCAGGTCGATCTGGAATCCGTAGCAGCCGGCTCCAGCGACGTAGACGAGCGACGGCAGATAGCGCCAGCCAGGCATCGAGCCGGTGTCCCCATCGCCGGCGCGCGTGTGCGTGTCGAGATCGAAGCGAAGGGCGGTGCTCGTCCCACCGGAGAAGCGCACGTCGCCCGGTCCGTCGAGTCGCGCACCGCGGATGAGTGCCGGGCCGGTGTACTCGGGGCGCGCGCTCCACAACACCTTGCCGCCACGCAGCCCATCGGCACCGGCGGGGCCCAGACCGATCGCGGATCCGCCGGTGACGGCGAACACCGGTCCGTCCCCGAACGCGGCTGCGGTCGCGCTGCCCGGGTAGGTCGCCGACGACGAGACGGGACACGGCGCTCCTGGTGCGAGCGATGGCAGGCGGAGCGGCCGCGCCTCGAGCTGCGTCCAGGTCGACGCGTCCGCGACCGGTCCGAGCACGTTCCCGACCTGGTCCGTCCGCGCAGCCTGCGCCGAGACAGTCGAGCTCGCGTTCGGAGGCGTCACGAGCGTCGAGGTACACGCGGCCAAGAGGACAGCGCTGAGCACAAGACGCCTCACGACGTTCGAC
>JALYLX010000048.1 GCA_030773995.1 Chloroflexota bacterium | reverse complement strand
CCCCAGCGAAGAGCAGCGCTCCCGAAAGCGAGCGGTCGGGCCCGGCCGCGCCGGCCCCGACCGAGCGCCCGTCAAAGGAGAAGACCGCCTAGATGCCATCGGAGCGCGATCTGCGCCGGCGCGCCCGGTCGATCAAGAACATCCAGCAGCTCACGCGGGCGATGCAGCTCGTGGCCGCATCGAAGATGCGCCGCGCCCAGGAAGCCGTCCTCGCATCGCGCCCGTTCGAGGAGCGGCTCCGATCGGTCCTGAACGACCTCGCGCCCTACGCGGACCCGGAGCTCAGCCCGCTGCTCGCGCGGCGCGAGGTGAAGAAGGTCGCCGTCGTGCTGATCACGACCGACCGCGGTCTTGTCGGCCCGATGAACGTGAATCTTGTCCGCGCCACGACGCGCTTCGCGAGCGAGCGGCCGTCGCCGGCGTACATCGCCGTCGGCCGCAAGGGCATCAACGCGCTGCGCCGGATGCGCGCCCCGCTGACAGCGGAGTTCCCGAACGTCCCCGACCGCCCGACGACCGCCGACACGAACGCGGTCGCCCGCGCCGCGGTCGACGAGTTCATCGCGGGGAACGCCGACGAAGTGCATCTCGCGTTCACTCGGTTCATCAACACCCTCCGTCAGGAGCCGACGATCCGCCGCCTTCTGCCGCTCGAGCCCGAGGCCGAGCGCGCGAAGGAAGAGAGCGTCCAGTACCTGTTCGAGCCGGACCCGGCGGAGGTGATGAACCTCATCGTGCCGCGGTTCATCGAGGTGGCCGTCTACCAGGCGGTCCTGGAGTCGAAGGCGTCCCAGTTCTCGGCGCAGATGGTCGCGATGCGCAACGCGACCGATGCCGCCGGCGACTTGATCGACGACCTCACGCTCGAGGCGAACAAGGCTCGCCAGGCACGGATCACGAAGGAAATGCTTGAAATTGCAAGCGGCGCCGAAGCCATGAAGGGATAAGACGATGGCCGTGGAAACGCGAAAGGCCACCGGCGGGAAACGATCCGGCGGAGCCGGTAAAACGGGGGAGATCGTCCAGATCATCGGGCCGGTGCTCGACGTGCGGTTCGAGGAGGGCGAGCTCCCGGAGATCTACCACGCGCTGACGGTGAAGCGCGACGACGGCGAGCTCGTGGTCGCCGAGGTCCAGCAGCACCTCGGGAACAACTGGGTGCGCGCCGTCTCGATGCAGACCACCGACGGCCTGCGCCGCGGCATGAAGGCCACCAACACCGGAGGCCCGATCACCGTCCCCGTGGGCAAGGAGACGTTGGGCCGCGTGTTCAACGTCGTCGGCGAGCCGATCGACGGCAAGGGGCCTGTGAAGGGTGAGCGCCGAGACCCGATCCACCGCCGGCCGCCGTCCTTCGCCGATCAGGCGACCACAGCCGAGATCTTCGAAACGGGGATGAAGGTCATCGACCTCATCTGCCCGTTCTTCAAGGGTGGCAAGTCCGCGATCTTCGGTGGCGCCGGCACGGGCAAGACCGTCGTCATCCAGGAGCTCATCCGGAATGTGGGCTCGGAGCACGGCGGCTACTCGGTCTTCTGTGGGGTCGGCGAGCGCTCGCGCGAGGGCACGCAGCTCATCGGCGAGATGCGGGAGTCCGGCGTCATGGACAAGATGTCGATGGTCTTCGGTCAGATGAACGAGCCGCCGGGCGCGCGCCTCCGCGTCGCGCTCACCGGCCTCACCATCGCCGAATACTTCCGCGACGAGGAGGGACGCGACCTCCTCATCTTCATCGACAACATCTTCCGCTTCACCCAGGCGGGCTCCGAGGTGTCCGCGCTGCTCGGCCGGATGCCCAGCGCCGTCGGCTACCAGCCGACCCTGGCCACCGAGATGGGCGAGCTCCAGGAGCGCATCACCTCGACGAAGAAGGGCTCGATCACGTCGCTGCAGGCGGTGTTCGTGCCGGCCGACGACTACACCGACCCGGCCCCGGCCACGACGTTCGCCCACCTCGACGCGTCGATCCGCCTCGAGCGCTACCTCACCGAGCTCTCGCTCTACCCGGCGGTCGATCCGCTGACGTCGACGAGCCGCGCGCTCGATCCGCTGGTCGTCGGGCAGGAGCACTACGACGTCGCGCGCGAAGTGCAGCGCGTGCTCCAGCGCTACAAGGACCTCCAGGACATCATCGCTATCCTCGGCGTCGACGAGCTCTCCGACGACGACAAGGTCCTCGTCGCGCGCGCCCGCAAGATCCAACGCTTCCTCGCCCAGCCGTTGAATGTGGCCAAGCAGTTCACCGGCCTCGAGGGCGTCTACGTGAAGGTCGCGGACACCGTCCGAAGCTTCAAGGAAGTGCTCGAGGGAAAGCACGACGACTTGCCTGAGCAGGCGTTCTTCAACGTCGGCACGATCGAGCAGGCCCGCGAGAAGGGCGAGCAGATGGCGAAGGCGAGCGGTTAGGCAGTGCCGATCCGCCTCGAGATCGTCACGCCCGAGCGCGCCGTCTTGACGGACGACGTGGACATGGTCATCGCGCCAGGGAGCGAGGGGTACCTCGGCATCCTGCCGCACCACACCCCGCTCCTCACAACGCTCGGGCCGGGCGAGCTTCGCATCAAGAAGGGCGGCGCCGAGACGTCGCTCGTGGTGTTCGGCGGGTTCATGGACGTTCGCCCGGATCGGGTCGTCGTCCTCACCGAGGCGGCGGAGCGCGTCGAGGACATCGACGAATCCCGTGCGGAGGCGGCGCGCGCTCGGGCGCGCGAGGCACTGCAGGCGGGCCCGGTCGGGCTTGATGAAGCGCGGGCCCGGGCATCGCTCGAGCGCGCGATGGTCCGGCTCCGGGTGTCCGAACGGCGGCGCCGCCGGGGGATCTAGCCCGATACTGGTCCGGTCGGGGGGAGCCCTCCGGCGGGTGGCGTGGTGGTGTTGACAGGATGAGGCTCGCGCGGTCCCTGGCGCGGCTTGCCGTTCTCGCGATCGTGGTGTCCGCCTGCGCGATCGACGCGGCCGAGCTGCCGGCGACCCCGATCCCGACCGCCAGCCCGACCGAGATCGCGCTCGCGAGCGCGACGCCGAGCGCCGAGACGACGAGCACGCCCGCGCCGGCGGGCCCGGCGTACAGCAAGCTGCGGGTCTTCGTCGCGAGCGAGAACACCGAGCAGGTCTGGGTCCTCGAAGGCGCGCCGAACGCCAAGTTCGCGCTCGTGGCGAAGATCCCGGTCGGGAAGCTCCCGCATCAGATGGCCGTGTCCCCCGACGGCAAGTGGGTCGCCGTGAACGACCGGCTCTCCGACCAAACCTCGATCATCGACCCGATCGCGATGAAGGAGGTCGTGCGGATCAAGGTCGGGAAGCAGCCACACGGCATCACCTTCGCGCCTGACTCGAAGATCCTCTACGTCGCGCACGAGCGCGACTCGTACATCGCGCGGATCGAGGTCGGCACGTGGAAGTTGCTGACGCCGCTCATCGTCGGCGTGCCGCAGCACGTGCTCACGATCGGAACGAAGCGCCCGAACATCCTCCTGTTCACCGTCACCAACAGCAGCGAGCCCGATCACCTCCGCGCGTACGACCTTGCGACGAACAAGATCACGAAGTTCAAGGTCCAAGACGTGCACGACGCGTACTACACGCCCGATCAGAGCGAGATCTGGTCGTCGTCGTCCGGTTTCATCGATAAGCCATCGGATCGGATGGTCATCTACGACCCCGACACGTTCACAGTGAAGGAAGAGATCCACCTTGGGTCGAACCATTACCCGTTCCACACGATGAAGGAGAACCAGGACGGGATGTACTTCCTGCCGGACAAGTCGATCATGGTGCTCTCGGATCACAAGGGACCGTCGCTTCTCTGGGTGGACTACAAGAGCCGGAAGATCGTCGCCGAGACGAAGGGCCTCGGAAGCCAGCCGTTCCATACGACCTACGACCCGCTCGGTGACCGGATCCTGCTCACGACCAACGTGGACGGCATGGTGAACGTCATTGACGTGAAGACGAGGCTCGTCGTCCAGAAGGTGCCCGTGCCGGCGTGCCACGGGATCGCGGCGGTGGGGATCCCCTAGCCGGCGGTACAGTCCGGCGATGCTCATGCGCGCCCTCGCGCTGCTCTTCAACGCGTTCCCGGTGCGGTGGCAGCGGCGGTTCATGACCGCCGCGAACGAGCGATTCCTTGTCGGCGTGACCGGCCTCGGCGTCGACGCACGTGGCCGCGTGCTGCTGGCGCGGCATCGCTTCGGAGCGCCGCAGTGGCGCTTCCTCGGCGGCTTCCTGCATCGACGGGAACGCGTGGAGGACGCGCTCGCGCGCGAGATCCGCGAGGAGACCGGGCTCGCGATCGAGGTCGGGCCCGTGATCGAGGTCGTGACCGGCTTCCGCTGGGCCCGCGTCGAGCTCGTCTTCGCGTTCCGCGTGACCGGCGGCACCGAGTCGTTGACCGCGGAGGTCGCCGAGCTCGGCTGGTTCCCGCCGGACGGGCTGCCCGACGTCCGCGCCGATCAGCGCGGGTTGATCGAGCGGAACCTGGTGCGCGCGCGGGAGTGGGCGGACCGCCCCTAGCAGAGCAGCCCGTTGACCTGATCGACCACGCCGTTGCTCTGCGCGAGGAGCGCGTTGTGGGCGGCGACCTGCGTCCGCTCGGTCGCGACCAGGGCGTTGTACCGGTCGATCAGCGCGGAGTACGACGCGTATACATCCGGCGGCATGCCGTTCGGGTACCTGGCTTCGAGCGCTTTGATCTGTGCGCCCAAGGCCGCGAGCGACGCGTCGGTCGCGTCCACCGTCGCCTTCGCGCCGGCCAGCTGATCCTTCAGCGTGGCGAGCTGCGCGAGGAGCGCGTTCTTCGTGTCGACGCAGGCGTTCCGCGGTGGCGGTGGGATCTTCGCGAAACCCATCGAGCGGAGATCGCGCTCGCTGAACCGGTTCGGGCAGCTCTCGACGCTGGCGCCGAAGACGACGCAGGTCACCGGGTGGTTCATCAGACCGAATCGGTCGACCCCCTGCAGCAGGGGATCGGCCACCGGCTGCGCCCAATGGCCGTCGGGTGAGGCGTCCGGACCGGTGCAGCACCACAGATGCCCCAGCTCGTGAAGCGCGACCGCGACGAAGTTGTCCGGGGATAGCACCGCCGAATCTGTTGCCGGGAACAGAAAGATCGCCATCGAACCGTCACCGGACCACCGGTTCAGGTAGGAATTCGTTCGCGCCGCTACGACGGTCAGGACGATGTCTGCCGGCGCGGCCGGCACCAGCTCGATGGTGCTCAGCCCGCGCGTCGCCGTCGACCATTCGGACTCAAGCGTGCGCGCGAGCGCATCGACGTCGCGGTCGCGAGCCGCTGCGAGCGACGGCTCCGGCCGGACCGTGACACCGTCGATCTGCTCGGTCACGCCCGCGACCCGGATCCGAGCGGTGAAGTGCTGCGGTGCGATCGGATAGCCGGCGATCGCGACGTCGGCGCTTGCCACGGCGGTCCCGCAGGTCACGACATGCCGAGCCGTCTGCTTCGGCAGGGCCGGCGCCGCATACGTGACGGCCAGCGTCCCCGATGTGTCCGCAGTGGCGTCGATGGCCGCGGGCGGAATGTCGCCGAACTTCGGCGACTCGACGCGCACCTCGACGGTGCATCGCGCGCCCGGCGCGGTACGGGCGACGAGGCGGCCGTACGTGCTCTCCGCGATGCTCACCGGCGGTGCCGTCGGCTGCGCGGTCGTCGTCCGATCCGAGGCTCCGCTCGTCGCGGACGGAGTGCTCACGCAGGCCGTGAGGACGACGCCAAGCAGCGCCGTCCGAAGCCTCACTCCGGTGGTCGGTCGCCGCCGAGGGCGGCCATGATCTCCTTGATGTGCTCGTAGTGCTCGAACTCGTGCTCGAGCATCCGGCGCATCACGCGGCGCGTCGTCCACCGGCGACCCATGATCTCGTGATCGACGAAGTCGCCGGGCTCCATAACGCTGAACCGCTGGAACGCGATCCGGTGGGTCGCCTGCAGCGTGCCGAACGGGTCGTCCGGCCACTTCTCGAGCTTCGCGAGGAATTCGACGTCCGCTTCCATGATGTGCTCGAGCGCCTCGCGCACGCTCCAGGTGACCTCGGTCGGTTTCTTCTCGAGCTGCGGCGCCGACAGTCCCTTCACCAGCGAAATGAGTGCCGCGCGCGAGGCCTCGAACTGATGGAGGAAGTCGCGGATCTCGTGCTCCTGGAGCGGCAGGTCCTCACCCGGGAAGATGCCGCTCGGCGGCGTGTCCTCCGCCGGGATCGTGTCCGGATCGATGTCCTTCCAGTGCTCGACGGACACGCCTCGCGCCTCCAGCAGGTCGCGGTACGCGCGGAACGCCTTGCGCGCGTTCGCGATCGCCTCGTCGCGGGTCTTCCCCGATGCGTTCGCGCCGGGCAGCGCCGGGATCCGCGCGAGGAAGTACGTGTCGGCACCTTGGATCACGAAGATCTTCGCGTTGGTCATCTGGCCATCCATACCTTCTTCCCGCAGTCGGGCCGCAGCGATCGCACCGTCCCGTCGACCCGCACACGAAGGAGGGTAGGACCATGCTCGATGATCTCGATGATCACGCCGGGCTTCACGCCCTGCGAGTCGAGGTACTCGAGGAACCCTGTCTCGTGCTCGAACTGGTCCGGGATTCGCTCGACCGTCGCGCGCTCGCCCGTGGCGACCGCCTCCAGCGGGCGCGTCGGCTTTGGGGTGACGCCGGGCATCGGGTTGCCGTGCGGGCAGGTCTGGGGATCGCCGAGCACGGACACCATCCGGGCCTCCATCTCGGCCGACATCGCGTGCTCGAGCCGCTCCGCCTCCTCGTGGGTCTTCCACCACTCGAAGCCGAGGACCTCGACGAGGAACCGCTCGGCCAGACGGTGACGACGCACGATGGAGTCGGCCTGGGCTTTGCCGGTCGTGGTCAGATGCACTTCCTTATGACCGTCGAGCGACACCAGACCTTCGCGCTCCAGGCGGTGGACCATCTCCGACACGGCCGGCGCTGAGAATCCGAGGAACTCGGCAAGCCGCGCCGAGACCACGTGGGCGCTCTCGTCCGCCAGCGTGTAGATCGCCTGCAGGTACTCCTCGACGGCGCTCGATGCCATCGCCCGACAGTACGAGGCGCTGATCCGACCGCGCATTTCCGACCAATGAGGTCGGATATATTTAGGCGCACCTAATGTCGTTCTTGGAAACGGTGATCCTCGGGTCGGTCGCCGGCCTCACGATCTTCCTCGGGCTGCCGCTGGCGCGCGTCCGTGTCGTCGCGCCGCGCCATATGGCGTTCCTCAATGCCCTGGCCATCGGGATCCTGTTCTTCCTGTTCGTCGACATCGTCGAGCACGCGATCCAGCCGATCGAGGCGGCCATCCACTCCCAGCCAGCCGATCTCCCATTGCTGTTCGCCGTGCTCGCCGTCGGCTTCGGGATCGGGCTGCTGAGCCTCGTCTACTACATGCGCCGCGTATCGATCGGGCCTGGCTTCACCGCGACCAACCTCGCGATCGCCATCGCCACCGGGATCGGCCTGCACAACTTCTCGGAAGGCCTGGCGATCGGAAGCTCGGCTCAGAAGGGCGACCTCACGCTCGCTCTCACCCTCGTCGTCGGCTTCGGCCTGCACAACGTGACCGAGGCCTTTGGGATCGCCGCGCCGCTCGCGGGAAAGCGACCGAGCTGGGCGCTGCTCGGGCTGGTCGGGATCATCGGCGGCGGCCCCAACTTCGCCGGCACGATCATCGGTTACACCTTCTCGTCGCCACCGGTCTCGGTGCTCTTCCTCTCTGTCGCCGCCGGCGCGCTCGTGTTCGTCATCGGTGAGCTCTTCGCATCCGGACGGAAGCTCAGCTCGCCGTTGTGGAACGGCTGGGGCATCGGCGTCGGATTCTTCGCCGGTCTCTTGACCGACTTCATCCTCATCGCGATCGGTGCGTGACCGCCCCCTAGACTGACGTTCTCGCTCGCGTTCCGCAGCTTGAAAGGACAACGCTTGTTCGCTCGCCAGATCGGCATCGACCTCGGGACCGCGAACGTCATCGTGTATGTCCGCGGGAAGGGCATCGTCCTCACCGAGCCGTCGGTGGTCGCGCTCGCGCACGACAGCAACGGCAATCGCCCGCGCATCGTCGCGGTCGGCGAGGAGGCGCGGATGATGCTCGGCCGCACGCCGGGCAGCATCACGGCCATTCGTCCGATGCGCGACGGCGTCATCGCGGACTACGTGATCACGGAGAAGATGCTCGAGTACTTCATCAACAAGGTGAGTGGGCGGATCCGCGTGTTCCACCCAGAGCTCATGATCTGCGTGCCGTCGGGCGTCACGAGCGTCGAGCGACGCGCGGTGAAGGACGCGGCGCTGCGCGCGGGTGCGCGCGAGGCATACCTCATCGAGGAGCCGCTCGCGGCGGCCATCGGCGCGAACCTCCCGATCTCCGGACCGAGCGGCAACATGATCATCGGGATCGGTGGTGGCACGGCCGAGATCGCGGTCATCTCGCTCGGCGGGATCGTCGTCAGCAAGAGCGTCCGCGCCGCCGGCAACCGCCTCGACGAGGCGATCGCGAACTTCGTGCGCAAGCGGTACAACCTGATGATCGGCGAGCGCACCGCTGAAGATGTGAAGATCCAGATCGGCTCCGCGTTGCCCATGGACCCCGAGCTCACCATGGAGGTGCGGGGCCGCGACCTCATTGCGGGACTGCCGCGCACGATCACCATCGGCAGCAACGAGATCACCGAGGCCATGGAGCCGGTGCTGCAGCAGATCGTGTCGTCGGTGAAGAACGTACTCGAGGAGACTCCACCGGAGCTCGCGTCCGACATCATCGACAAGGGCATGGTCCTGTCCGGTGGCGGGGCGCTGCTCCGCAACATGGACAAGCTCCTCACCCAGGTGACGGGCGTGGCCTGCTATGCGGCCGACAATCCGCTCTATTGCGTCGCAAAAGGCACGGGACTCGCCCTGGAGCACTTCGACTTCTTCAAGAAGAGCCTCGTCCCGGTCCATTAGTCTTGGGCATCCAGCGCCGCGTCGACATCCTCGGCGTGGGCTTCGATCGCGTGGCGCTCGTTGATGCCGTCGCGCAGATCGAGCAGCGGCTCGATGCGGGCGAGCGGACCTTCATCATCACCGCGAATCCCGAGTTCGTGATGCTCTGCCGGGAGGATCCCGCACTCTCGGCGATCGCGCGGCGGGCGGAGCTTGTCGTGCCGGATGGGACCGGCGCGGTCGTCGCCGCCCGGCTCCTCGGCGATCCGCTCCCGGGTCGCGCGCCGGGCCGGCTCCTCGTCGACCGGCTCGCCGCGCTCGCGACCGAACGGCGGCTTTCGATCTTCCTGCTGGGGGCCGCGCCCGGCGTCGCCGAGCTCGCCGCCGAGACCTTGCGCGGCCGTCACCCCGAGCTGCGCGTCGCCGGGACGTACGCCGGCTCCGCCGAGGACGATGCCGACGTCGTGCCCCGCGTGGCCGCTGCGGCTCCGGACGTGGTGCTCGTCGCGTTCGGGATGCCGAAGCAGGAGCTCTGGATCGCGCGCAACATCGATCGGCTTCCGAGTGTGCGCGTCGCCGTCGGCGTCGGCGGGAGCCTGGACTACCTCGCCGGCGCGGCGAAGGCGCCCCCCGGCATCGTCCACGCCATCGGCCTCGAATGGCTGTGGCGGCTGGTCCGCGATCCACGGCGTTGGCGCCGCCAGCGAGTTCTGCCCCTCTTCGTGTTCCTGGTCCTTCTCGCTCGGATGCGTCGGGCGTGAGCATCGCCCTCGCACACGAGTACTTCTCCGCGCACGGCGGCGCGGAGCGCGTCGTCGAGGCGTTCCACCGCATGTACCCCGAGGCGCCGGTGTACACGTTCTTCCACGACCGGCGGGCCTACGGACCGCTGCCCGGCTACCAGCTCCGGACCTCCTTCTTGCAGACCGTGCCGCTCGGCGGCGGCCTGCATCGCGCGCTCCTGCCGCTCTATCCACGGGCGGCAGCCGGTCTGCGCGTCGCCGGCGGCACCGAGCTGCTGCTGTCGTCGACGAGCGCGTTCATCAAGTGCCTCTCCGTGCCGGACGAGACCGTCCACGTCGCCTACTGCCACTCGCCGACCCGGTACCTCTGGGATTGGAGCGAGCAATACCTCGCCGAGGAGGTGCCCGCCGTGCTCCAGGGCATGGTCCGGTCGCTGCTTCCGGGTCTCCGCGAGGCCGACCTGCGCGGCGCGAAGCGCGTCGACCACTGGATCGCGAACTCCGATGTCGTGCGGTCGCGCATCGAGCGGTACTACGGCCGCGACAGCGAGGTGATCCATCCGCCGGTGGACGTGGATGCCTTCACCCCCGCGACCGAGCGCGGCGATTTCTGGGTGATCGTCTCCCGCCTCTCGGCCTACAAGCGGGTGGACGTCGCCGTCAAGGCGTTCAACGAGGTGGGGATGCGGCTCATCGTCGTGGGGGACGGGCGCGAGCGGCGGGCCCTCGAGCAGATCGCGCGCGACAACGTCACCTTCGCGGGTCGCGCGGACGACGCGACCGTGAAAGAGCTCCTTGGATCGGCACGCGGCTTCATCTTCCCGGCCGAGGACGACTTCGGGATCGTGTGCGTCGAGGCCCTCGCGTCCGGCGCGCCGGTCGTGGCGCTGGGCCGTGGCGGCGCGACGGAGATCGTGCGCGACGGCATCGACGGCGCACTCGTCGGGGAGCCCGACCCGCTCCTCTTCGCCGAGGCGGTGCGGCAGATCGAACGCGCCACGCCCGATCCCGAGGCGCTGCGCCGCTCCGCGCGACGGTTCGATGTGTCACGATTCGAGTCCCGGATCCGGGCGAGCCTCGATCACGCGCGCGCCGAAGGGAGAGCGAGCTGACCGACGCCCCGAAGAAGATCAAGCTCGACATGCACACCCACTGCGAGTACTCGCCGGACAGCCGCACGCCGGTGGCGGTCCAGGCGCTCGCGATCAAGGCGGCCGGCCTCGACGTCGTCTGCGCGACCGACCACAACACGATCGAAGGCGCCCTGCGCCTCCGCGACCTTGCGGACGGCTTTCGGGTGATCATCGGCGACGAGATCTCCTCCAGCGATGGCGAGATCATCGGCCTGTTCCTCGAGCGACCGATCCCGCGGGGTCTCTCGGCCGAGGAGACGATCGCGCAGATCCACGAGCAGGGCGGCCTCGCCTCCGTGCCGCACCCCTTCAGCCATAACCGCATCTACCGGATCCGCCGCGAGGCGCTCGAACGGGTATGGCCGACCATCGACGCGATCGAGGTCTTCAACGCGCGCGAGGCGATCGCCGGTGACAACCGCCGGGCGCTCGCGTTCGCCCGGGCCCACCACATCCCCGGTGCGGTGGGGAGCGACGCGCACCGGCCCTGGGAGATCGGCCGGGCGTATCTGGAGTGTCGGGACTTCACCGGCCGCGAGGACTTCATCGCGTCCATCCGGGAGGGCCAGGTCACTGGCCGGCTCGCCGGCCATGCGATCCATTTCTACACGCGCTACGACAAGATCCGAAAGTGGCTGAGCCGGCGCGGGAGCACAACGTCCTGACGCGGACTCCCGGTCACGTTGAAGATCCGTCGATCGAGCAGCTCGCCGAGCAGGCGAGCCACACCGACGAGCTCGCCGTCCGGCGCCAGATCTTCGGCTGGCGCGAGGCCCTCTCCATCCTCGTTCCGCTCGTCCTGCTGCTCGTCGTCGCGCGCAATGTCGACTGGGGAACCGCGCTCGCGACGATCCGCGGCTCGAACCCGCTCCTGGTCCTGGCCGCGCTCGTCGCGTACTACGCGACGTTCCCGATCCGGGCCCGCCGCTGGGCGCGCCTGCTGCGCGAAGGTGGCCTGCAACTGCGGGGTCGCGACCTGCTCGAGATCCTCATGCTCGGCTGGTTCGTCAACTGCCTCGCGCCGGCGAAGCTCGGCGATCTCTATCGGAGCTACCTCGTGAAGCAGCGGTTCAACGTGTCGCTGTCGCGGACCGTCGGCGTCGTCGTGGCCGAGCGTCTGCTCGACGTCTTCGTGGTCTTCGCCTTGCTGCTCGTGGGCGGCTACATCGCCTTCGGCCGCACGGTGCTACCGGACCTGCGGCTCGTGTACCTGTCGGCGGTCCTCCTTGCCGCATTCATCGTCGTGGCCTTCGTCGCCGTGTACTACATCGCGCCGCGTGTCGGCCGCTTCTTCCCGCGCGAGGTGCGCCGCATCGGGCGGCTGTTCCGCGAGGGTGTGGTCCATTCGTTCCGCGCGCTACCCGAGGCAGGGCCGGAGACCGTGGTCATCTGGCTCGCGGAGGCCGCGCGTCTCGCGTTCGTGCTCGCCGCCCTGCACCTCGAGCTGCCGATCTCCGGGGTCATCTTCGTTGCGGTCGCGTCCTCGCTCCTCACGACCGTCCCGCTGACGCCCGCGGGGTTCGGTTTCGTCGAGCTCGCGATCGTGTATGTGCTCACGACGGGCTTCGGGCTTGCGACGCAGGACGCGATCGCGGTCGCCGTCCTCGACCGCCTGGTGAGCGTGTTCTCGGTGATCGTCATCGGCGGCATCCTGTACGCACGGCATCGCCGGCAGGAGGCGCTCTTACCATCGCGTCGTTGAGCGCCGCTCGCCGGCTCGCCGTGCTCGTCGGAGCGCTCCTGTTATTCCGCATCGCGTCCGCCGCTTTCGTCGTCTTCCAGCCCGGCTACACCGACGCGTACTACTACGCCGACGTCGCGAAACGGCTCGCCGCGGGCCAGGGCCTCACCGCGGACTTCATCTGGAACTTCATCGAGGCCACCGGGCCGCTGCCCGTGCCGAGCCATCGCTTCTGGATGCCGCTCGCAACGGTCCTACAGGCCATCGGGATCAAGGGCCTCCCGTTCCTGGACCCGTTCCACGCCGCCCAGGCGATCGAGATCCTCATCGCCTGCGCGATCCCTGTGGTCGCGTATCGCGCGGCGCGGTCGCTCGGTGCGTCCGCGAACGGTGCCCTCGTCGCGGCGGCGCTCGCCGGACTCGGCGGCGCGTTCGCTCCTGGATGGGTGAGCCTGGATGCGTTCGCGCCGGCTGCGGTCATCGGGACCGTGTTCTTCCTCTCGTATCGCCGCGCTGCCGCCGGTGACATCACGGCCGGCGTCGTCGCCGGCCTCGCCGTCGGCCTGCTGTTCCTCGCGCGCGCCGAGGGCGCCGTGTTCGGTCTCGCGCTGCTCGCGCTGGCGCGCTCGCCCACGTCCCGGCGCGCCGGGCTCGCGGGTGTGGCGATCGCGCTGGCGATCGGCCTCGGTTGGCTGGCCCGCGATCTCGCGCTCGGCTCGTCGCCCGATCTGTTCGCGCGCTCCGCACTCCTTGTGCGCTACGAGGACTTCTTCGCCGTCGACGTCTCGGTCGGGATCTTGGGCCTGCCTGCGGTCAGCTGGGAGCAGTTCACGTTCGCCCTCCCGACGGTGCTCGCCGCGAAGGCCGCCGCGCTGGGCACGAACCTCGTGACGTTCGCCTTCGCATTCGGGCTGCTGCTCGTTCCAGGGATGGTGCGCGCCATCTGGACCGACCGCGGCCGGCCGGACGTGCGCGCGTTCGCGGTCCTCGCCGTCCTCGTCTACCTCGTCGAGAGCCTCGTATTCACGCTCCACTCCACACACGGGTCGTACTTCCACTCGCTCGCGGCGTTCTTCCCGTACGGCGTGGCGCTCGGCCTGATCGGGACCGGCGAGCTCCTGCGCTCCGTCGAAGGTCGGCGACTCGCGGTGGTCGCGGGCATCGTCGCGGCGGCCATCGTGTCGTCGTTCGCCCTGTCGCAGTGGGACAGCTCGTTCAACACTCCGTACCGCGAGCGCGTCGCGGTGCTGAGCCAGCTCCCGGCTGGACGGGTGATGGCGATCGACGGCGCGGCGTGGCGATGGATCGCCGATCGGCCCGCGGTCGTCACGCCGGCGAACCTCGATGACTGTGCGATCGCGTACGCCGCCGACTTCGACGTTACGACGCTCGTCCTCGAGCCGGCGCACTTCACCAGCTACGACCTGCTGTATCGCGGCCTGCAGTCACTCGAGTACGTCGGCCCGCCGACACGGGTCGGCGGCATCCAGCTATATCGGCTCGACGCACGCCGCGCCCGCGACCTGTGTCGGAACCGGCTATGAGCTGGCTCGCCCGCAACACGTTCCCGATCGGCCTTGCGGCCGCGGGCTTCACGCTCGCCGTCGGCTTCCCGACGAGCGATCCGGACACGTACTGGCACCTCGCGAGCGGCCAGTGGATGCTCGATCACCGCGAGATCCTGCGGACGGACATCTTCAGCTCAACGGTGAGCGGCCAGCCGTACAGCGTCGGCGAGTGGCTCGGCGAGATCGTGCTGACGCTCGTGTTCAACGCCGGCGGCTGGGCCGGGCTTGCGATCTTCCGCGCGCTGCTGGTCGGGATCGCCGCGTTCTTCGTCGCCCGGCTGTCGCGGCGCGGCGGCGCGCCGCTCGTGGCCGCGCTCCTCGTCGCCATGTGGGCGCTCGTCTTCTCGAAGACGCGTTGGACGGACCGGCCGGCGATCTTCACGTTCGTCCTGTTCCCGGTGGTCCTCGATCTCCTGTACAGCTCGCGCGCCGGATCGCGGCGCGCGCTTCTGTGGATCCCCCCATTGATCCTGCTCTGGGCGAACCTGCACGGTGGGTACTTGATCGGCATCGCGCTCGTGCTCGCGTTCATGGTCGAGGCGCTCGTCCGGCGGCGGCCCGACGTCGTGCCGCTCGCACTCGTGCTCGTCGGGAGCATCGCGCTCTCGTTCGTCGATCCCGAGACGTTCGGCGTCGCCGGCGCCGCGGGTCACGCCTTCGCCCCGCCGCGGTTCATCAGCGAGGAGGCGCCGCCCGACGTGCTCGAGCCGTCCGGCTTCATCTTCGCGGTCTTCGTGCTCGCGACCATCCTCGTCGCGCTCTTCGACGGCGGCGGGGCCCTCGACGCGATCCTGCTCGTCCCGCTGCTCTGGCTCGCGCTCTCGGCGCAGCGGCAGCTCGCGTTCTTCGTGTTCGCCGCGACCCCGTTCGTTGCCGCAGGCGCGGCGCGGCTCTACGCC
>JALYLX010000047.1 GCA_030773995.1 Chloroflexota bacterium | reverse complement strand
GCCGGGGGGGGCGCGGAAGACACAAGCCGGCAGCCTCTAGCCCGGCGGACTGACCTCCAGGTCCACCGCGAGCAGCTGCGAGGCCGCGTCGCGCAGCCGCGCGACCACCGGCAGGTGCTCGGAATGGCCCGCGTATGCGGCGAGGCCGTCGCGGTCGTCGAACGTCTCGACCAAGAGGTGGGTGTAGCCCTGCGCGCGGGCCGGGCTGACGTTCTCGCCCACCTCGAGCGATCGGAGCGACGGCACCGTCGACCGGAGGCCGCGCACCGCCTCCACGATCGCAGCGCGCTCGGCCTGCGATACCGCGTCCTTGAAGGTCCACAGCACGACGTGCCGGATCACCGCGCGATGATTGCACGCCACCCTGGTAACGGGCGTGTGACGGGAAGCGCTGTGGCATCCTCGGTGCGATGACGTGGGCATGAGCGGAGCGCGGGCCCGACTGGTGTTGATCGTCGAGGACGACAAGGCGATCGCCGATCTGCTCGCCAGTGCGATCAACGACGAACGCGGGTACGAGGCCTTCAGCGTCGAGAGCGCCGACGAGGCGCTGAGCGCGCTGGGGCGGACCCTCCCGGATCTGGTCGTCCTCGATATCCGCCTGCCCGGCGTGTCGGGGCTCGCGCTGTACGACCGCATCAGGGGCGATCCGCGATTCGAATCACTCCCCGTCGTGTTCGAGACGGGTGAGGGCCGTGAATATGCGCAGGCGCTGCGTGATCGGGGCATCGCGACCTACATCAAGAAGCCCTTCGATCTCGAGGAGCTGGTGCGATTCGTGAAGCGCCTCGTCCCGTCGGGCGGGCACACGACGCCGGCTGCCTAGGTCGTCGGTCCGGCCTTTGCGAGGTGTTCTTGCATGCTCGCCTGCAGATGCTCCTTCGTCGCCTGCGAGCTCTCGACGAGCTCGCGGAATCCCTCGGCGTCGAGCTCGAGGACCTCGGTCGGAGCCGTCGCGCGGACCGTCGCATGGCGCGGTGTTCCGGTCAGAAGGCCGATCTCGCCGAAGAAGTCGCCAGGCTTGAGCGTCGAGATCTCGCGCTCACCGCCGGGTCCGTTCTGACGAACGCTGGCCGCGCCTCGCGTCAGCACGAAGAACGAGTCTGCCGGATCGCCCTCGCGGATGATCGTCTGCCCGGCGAGGAACCGGCGCACCTTCATGCGCTCGACTTCGCGCTCGAGGGTCTCGCTCGGAGCCTCGGGGAAGCTGCGGCGCATGTGCTTCAGCTCCTCGATGTACCGCTCGGCGTGTAGCACGGCGGTCGTGGCGTCACCGACCGCCGTGGTGATCTGTTTCGCGAGCTGAGCCCGCGTATCACCGCAGGCGTACACGCCGGGTATGTTCGTGCGCATGAATTGATCCGTGAGCAGATACCCGTTTTCGTCATGGTCGATATGCTCCTCGAACAGATGACGGCCGACCGGTTTGAATCCGATGAACACGAACACGCCGCCGACAGGGATGCGCTCGACCGCACCCGCGCGGTCCACATCGATCCAGCGGACCTGGGTGTCGCCGCCGATCTCCTTCACCGTCGCGGGCGTCACGGCCGTCACCTGCTCCATGCCAAGAAGGCGATCCTGCAGGATCGGCTGAGCGCGGAACTCGTTGCGGCGATGGATGAGGTTCAGATTCTTGGCGAAGCGGGTGAGGAACAGCCCCTCCTGGAACGCGGAGTCACCGCCACCGACGACGGCCAGGTCGTCGCCCTTGAAGAACGCTCCGTCGCACACCGCGCAGTACGACACGCCGCGCCCGTGGAACTCGGTTTCGCCCGGGACGTCGAGCTTGATCGGCACGCCGCCGACCGTCACGATTACCGCGTAGGCGCGATGGACCGTGCCATCGTCCATCACGACGACTTTCCAGTCGCCGTCGCTTCGGATCGTCTTCACCGGCGAGTACGTTTGGATCGTGAGACCGAACTTGGTCGCATGGGCGCGCATCTTCTCGGCGAGCTCGCGCCCAGTGATGGATTCCTCGCCGGGCCAATCCTCGATGAGGTCCGTGTTCAGGAGCTCGCCGCCGATGTCCTTCGCCTCGAACAGGACCGTCCGCATATTGGCCCGTGCGGCGTAGAGGCCGGCGGTGAGGCCCGCGGGGCCCCCGCCGATGATGATCAGGTCGTAGTCAGCCATAGGATTCGACACTAGAACAGGTATGGACCCAACTTCTATTCGCTACCTGGCCCTCGGCGACTCGTTCACCATCGGCACCGGCACGACGCCGGACAAGGCCTTCCCGGCGGTGCTGGCCGGACTGTGGCGCGCGGCCGGGCGTTCGGTCGAGCTGCTCAACCCGGCGGTCAACGGCTACACGACCGACGAGCTCATCTCCAGGGAGCTTCCGCACGTGCCGGTCTTCAAGCCCACGCTCATCACGCTGCTCATCGGCGCGAACGACATCGTGCGCGGGGGAAGTGACGACAAGCGGTACCGCGGGCAGCTCCGGCGGATCTACGCGCAGCTGCGCGAGGAGGGCATCCCGGCAAATTCGATCGTCGGGCTGCCGCAGCCGGAATGGTCGCGCTCCCCGGCGGCATCGCCCTACGGGACGACCGAGGCGCTGCTGACCCGTATCGCCCACTTCAACGCGATCGCGATGGAGGAGGCCGAGAACGCGGGCGCGCGCTACGTCGACCTGTACCCCCTCATGCACCGTCAGGCCGCCGCCGAGATGCTCGCGACGGACGGCCTGCACCCGAACGCCGAGGCCCACGAGGAGTGGGCGAAGACGCTCGTGGACAAGGTGTAGCTACGTCCGCGCGGTGATCGGGATCGCCGCGCCGGTGATGCCGGACGCTTCGGCGCTCGTGAGGAACAGGATGATCGCCGCGGCCTCCGCCGGCTGGACCCAGCTCTTCGGATCGGCCTTCGGCATGTTCGCGCGGTTCACCGGATGGTCGATGGTCGTTGGGAGGATCGCGTTCGCGGTGATCCCCTGGTCCTTGGTTTCGGCCGCGAGGGCCTCGGTCCAGCGGACGACCGCGCTCTTCGCCATCGCATAGCCCGCGCTATTGCGGCCGCCCTTCAGCGCTGTCATCGCCGACACCGAGACGATGCGGCCATACGCGCGGGCGCGCATCGGCACGAGACAGGCCGCGGCCGGCACGACGACCGTTTCGACGTTCCGCTGCCACAGCGCGCGGATGGTCGCGATGTCATCGGCTGGGCCCGTGCCGAATCCGCCGGCGAGGTTCGCGAGCACGTCGAGCCGTCCCCACGCGCGAAGGACGCGCTCGACGAACGCGTCCATCGCTGCACGATCGGCCGGATCCGCATCGGCGATGAGCAGCCTCGCATCATCCGCGACGCCCGCGAGCGCGCCGAGGTCGTCGCGGAGAGCGCTCGCCTTCGCCGCGTCGCGCGCGGGGATCGCGACGTGGGCACCGGCCTCGAGGTACGCGCGGACGACGGCGTGTCCGAGGCTGCCAGTCGCACCCGAAACGACGACGCTGCGGCGCCCGAAGTCCAGCACGGATCGTCTCACGCGTGAGCGGAGCTTTCGAGCATCGCCGCCTAGACTACGCACGGATGGCCCTTCTCGATCGGATCCAGGGACCCGCCGATCTCCGCGCGCTCGATCGCGAACAGCTCGCACAGCTGTGCCGCGAGATCCGCGCGTACACGGTCGAGGCGGTCCAGAAGACCGGCGGTCACATCAGCTCGAGCCTCGGCGCGACGGAGCTCACCGTTGCACTGCACCGGGTGTTCGAGTCGCCGCGCGACAAGCTCGTGTGGGACACCGGCCACCAGGGCTACGTGCACAAGCTGCTGACCGGCCGCCGCGAGCGTTTTGGCTCGCTGCGGCAGTTCGGCGGGATGTCCGGCTTCCTCGTCCGGACCGAGTCGGAGCACGATCAGTTCGGCGCGGGACACGCCGGCACATCGATCTCGGCGGCGCAGGGGATGGCGGTCGCGCGCGACCTCAAGGGCGGCGACGAGCACGTCGTGGCGATCATCGGGGACGGCGCGCTCACCGCGGGGATGGCATGGGAAGCGCTCAACGACGTCGGCGCGCGGCGGACGCGCGTGATCGTCGTCCTCAACGACAACGGGATGAGCATCGCGCCGAATGTCGGCGCGGTGTCGCGGATGCTGGAGACCGTTCGTACCGCGGCGCCGTACCGCGAGCTGAAACACGTCGCGCGAGCGGTCCTGGAGCACATGCCCGCTGGCGACCTGGCCGAGGAGGCGCGCCGCCGCCTGTTCACCTCACTGAAGGCGATCTTCATCCCGAACATCCTGTTCGAGCAGTTCGGGTTCACCTACTTCGGTCCCGTCAACGGCCACGATCTCGAGGCGCTCGAGGGCGTCCTGAAGAAGGCGCGCGATTTCCGAGACGGCCCGGTGTTCGTGCACGTGCACACGCAGAAGGGCCACGGGTACGGTCCGGCCGAAGAGGACAACCAGAAGTGGCACGGCGTCTCTCCGACAGGCGCGGCCGCCCCGAACCCGCAGTACACGAAGGTGTTCGCCGACGCTACCGCGGAGACAATGCGGCGCCTGCCGAACGTCGTCGCGATCACCGCGGCGATGCCGGCGGGGACCGGGCTGACGCCCCTGTTCAAGGAGTTCCCCGACCGGCTGTTCGATGTCGGCATCTGCGAGCAGCACGCGGTGACGTTCGCGGCCGGCCTCGCGACGCAGGGCATCGTCCCGATCGTCGCGATCTACTCCACGTTCCTGCAGCGCGGATTCGACCAGGTCGTGCACGACGTCGCGATCCAAGAGCTGCCGGTGGTCTTCGCGATGGATCGCGGTGGCATCGTGGGCGACGACGGCCGCACGCATCAGGGTCTGTTCGACATCGCGTACCTGCGCCCGCTTCCCGGCATCGTGCTCATGGCGCCGAAGGACGAAGCCGAGCTGCGCCAGATGGTCTGGACGGCCGTCCGCTACGCCGAGCGCGGCGGGGGCCCGATCGTGTTCCGGTATCCGCGCGGCACCGGCGTCGGCGCCGCGCTGGACGCGCCGCTCGCCGAGCTTCCGATCGGCATCTCCGAGACGCTCCGCGACGGCGCGGACGTCGCGATCCTTTGTTATGGGACCGTTGTCCAAGGCGCGTTGAGCGCCGCGGAGGCCCTGGCGGCCGATGGCATCGAGGCGACGGTGGTGAACGCGCGCTTCGCCAAGCCGCTCGATGCCGAGCGGTACCTCGCGCTCGCCGCCCGCGTCGGCCGCGTCCTCACCGTCGAGGAGCATGTCATCGCCGGCGGCTTCGGGTCCGCGGTGAGCGAGCTCTTCGTCGAGCACGGCGCGAAGGTCGAGCTCGAGATCGTCGGCGTGCCCGACGAGTGGGTCGATCACGGGGCCCAGAAGATCTGGCGCAAGCACTTCGGCCTCGACGCCGAGGGCATCGCCGCGGCCGTGCGGCGGCGCTGGCCGCAGCTCGCGCGCAATGTCGCGGAACGCGAAAGCGCCGGCTAGAGCCGTCCGCGCCGTCTTCCTCGACGACGGCGGCGTGCTGAACGACAACGAGCGCCGAGCCCCGGAATGGCGGAGGCTGCTCGGTGAGTACTTCGTGCCCAGCTTGGGCGGGACGCTCGAGGCGTGGGCTGCGGCGAACACCTTCGTCATCGAGGACATCTGGCGGGACTGGCAGCGGCTACAGGAGCTCGGCGAAGCGGTCGGCCCCGAGTGGTGGCCGGCCCAGGATCCACGCTGGCTCGCTGGAATGTGCGAGCGCGTCGGCGTCGCCGTCCCCATCGACGTCGAGGGCACGGTGAGGGCCAGTCAGCTCCACGTCCTGAGGAACATCCAGTGCGCCTACTCCGATGCCGCTCCCGCGATGCGCGCGATGCACGCGAAGGGGATCGCGCTCCACCTCGCTTCCGGTGGTCAGGCGTGGGAGCTCGAGGCGTACATGCGGCGGATGGGGGTCTGGGAGCTCGTCGGTCGTCCGTACGGCGTCGACCTGATCGGCACGAGCAAGACGAGCCGTCGGTACTACGAGCGGATCGTCGCGGACTCCAGCGTCGATCCACGCGCGGCCATCGTCGTGGATTCGCACGCCCGGCCGCTCGAGTGGGCTGACGCGACCGGCTTCCGCACGGTCCACCTGGATCGGCTCGGCACCGGCTCGCGATTCCCGCGCATCACGTCGCTCGATCAGCTCATCCCGCTGCTCGATGCCTGACGACCATTCGCCCGGATCAGCCGGATCAGCCTGATCAGCCGGATCAGCCCGGGAAGTGGGGCTCCGGGCGCCGCGGCGCCGAGGCGAGCGCGCTGTCCACGGCGGCCGCGAGCTGCTCGATGTCGAACGGCTTCTCGAGCACCGCGACATCCAGTGAGGCGAGCGTTTCGCGCGCGAACGCGAGCGACGCGATCGCGGCGGAGCAGATGATCACCGGGATCGCGCGAGTGGCCGGGTCGATGGTCAAGATGTCAAGCTGCTGCCAACCCGCGCTTTCGCCGTGGAGGAAGAGATCGAGGATCACGAGGTCGGCGTTCGCGTGCTTGATGTCGCCGAACGCGTCAGCGGAAGCGCTGACCTCGTAGCCCTCGCCCTCGAGCGCCGCGGTTATGACCGAGCGGGTCTCGTCATCGTCCTCGATCAGGACGATGCGCTTCCGCTTCAGGGCCGGTTCGGAGAGGGATGCGGCGGCGCGGTCCGGGTGGGCTGCGGCGTCCGCGCGGGATCCGTCCCGTTGGCCGGATCGAGCGGGCCGGCTGGCCGGTCGGATGGGTGCAGCTTGTCGGCCTCTTGCTTCGCGCGGTCCAGGCCTTCCTGAGCTCCTGCCGGGGCGGTCTTCTCGAGCTCGTCGAGCACGGCCTCGTGCTTCGCGTGCGCGGCGTCGACGACGTCCTGGGCCAGGGTCCGCTTGTCCTGGCTCGCGTCGGGCTTGCCGCGCAGGGCGTCGACCGCGGCGGTGAAGCGCGCGACGGCGGCCGCGTACTCGTCCGACGCGGTGGACGCGGCGCGGGAACCGGTCGTCAGCGCGCGCGAGAGCTCGGCGAGCCGATGATCCGCGTCGTCGGAGAGGAGCTGCAGTCGCAAGCTGTCGTCGAACGCGAAGGTGAGCTGCAGCTGCTCTGCGGCGATCTTCAGCCCGAACGCGGGGTCGCCGGGCAGGCTGTCCGCAGCCGCCTTGCCCGCCCCACCCACCAGCAGGAGGGCGATCGTCGCGAATGCGGCGGCCGGCTTCAGCCATGACCCCCACGCCGTCCCGAGGCGCGACCAGGTGGTCTCACGACGGCCGAGCGCGCCCGGCGCCTGCGCCATCAGCTGCGCGCGAAGGGCGCGCTTGAAGGCATCGCGCGGCTTCGGGCGCGGCAGCCTGTTGCTCATCTAGAGGTGCTCCCGCGATGGGATCAGTGAGCGCAGCGCGGTCAGGGCGCGAAACTCGATGCCGCGGATCGTCCCGTCGGCCTTGCCGACGAGCTTCGAGATCGTCTTCGTGTCGAAGCCCTCGACGTAGCGCAGCACGAGGATCTCCTGCTGGAGCGGGGTGAGCCGCTCCATCGCCTTGCGCACCACGGACGCGTCCGAGCCGGCGAGGAGGCCCTCGTCGGGAGTCACGACGTGGTCGGCATGCGGGTGGGCGAGCGCGTCCTCGAAGCTGACCTGCTGGCGCGCCGCGCGGCGGCGGCTGCGGTCGATGACGGCGTTGCGCGCGATGCGGTACAGCCAGGCCAGGAACGCCTGGCGCGGCTCGTACTTCGGGATCGCCCGAAGGGCCCGCATGAACACGTCGCTCGTCACGTCTTCCGCCTCTGCCTCATTCCGCACCCGGTAGAACACGTACCGGTACACGGCATCCACGTAGCGGTCGTAGAGGACCCCGAAGGCCTCGACCTCGCCGGAGGCGGCGCGCCGGGCCAGCGCGGCGTCCTCTTCCCGCTCAGCGGAATTAACGGCCGCGGCAGCCTGGCTGTTAGGCAGCTTCCCCACCCACACAGCAGAACGGTACCCGGGCCGGTTCAGCGCGGTTTGCGTTGTTCACGCCGAAAAGCGACCGTTCCAGAGGCGCAGCCAGCCACCCGCGGCGCCGGCGACCAGGATCGCCGCGGCCACCAGCAGGCAGCCGACGGCGAAGGCCCAGTCGGCCCGCGTCACCGGCGTGACCCGCCAGTACGTGCGCTCGTGCGCCGACGCGAAGCCGCGCGCATCCATGGCG